>JBEGRI010000050.1:0-6462 GCA_041180525.1 Actinomycetota bacterium
GCCGCAGTTGCTCAAGCTCAAACAGTTACCGAGGAGGCTAATCGATCACTCGCTGAATCATCAGCCAGGGCAGCAGAAATACTTGCTGAAGCAGAACGCGTTTCAAGGGAAGCTAGAAACGCTCGTGATGAGATGCTTGAAGATTCACAAAAGCGCGCAACAGATTTGATTAACCAATCACGCCGCAGAGCGGAGACTCTCTCTCGTAAGGCACAAGGTTACGCAGAGAATGCAATTAAGGATGCGCGTGAGCGACTAAACAAGCTTTCTGAAGAGAGAGAAGAAGTCACTGACTTCCTAGACTCAATGGGCAAATTAATGTCAACCGAGTCGATGGTCTCAGCTGATGAGGCTGAAATCAGCACTGAGAACAACTAGAGCTTCTTAGCAAACTCTTCTTCGCTGATTACTGGAATCCCAAGCGCTTCAGCTTTAGCAAGTTTTGAGCCTGCGTTAGCCCCGGCTACCACGAAAGCAGTGTTTTTTGAAACACTCGAAGCAGCTTTGCCTCCATTAGAGATAATCAATTCTTCGATTTGCTCTCTGGTGTAATTCTGTAATGTTCCGGTGACGACAATGCTAAGTCCAGCAAATTTACCATCGCCGATTGCAACTGTGCCAGGACCTTGGTGACCAGGTATTTCAAGTAATACGCCAGACTTGCCCCATGATTCAACTAGGTTTTTGTGCCAGTCAATCTGTATCCAGTCTTTGACTGACTTTGCCAAAATAGGTCCAACACCATCAACTTCAGAGAGTTCTTCTTCGGTTGCCGAGAATATTCGATCAATCGAGCCAAAGTGGCTAGCCAAAGCTCTAGCCGCTACTGGACCAACGTGTCTAATAGAGAGTGCAACGATTATCCGCCACAACGGTCTCGTTTTAGCCTCTTCGATGTTAGCTAAAAGTTTTAGTGCCACCTCGGCAGGAACCAGGCTAACTTGGCCGTCTTTACTTTTCTTATCTTGCTTACTGAAAAACTTAACTATTTTAGGTTTCCCGTTTTCATCCAACTTAGGTAAAGATGTGTCCGGGTCTAAAACGTAAGCTTCGATAGGCAGCAGTTGTTCGAGTTTTAGATTAAATAAGTCAGCTTCATTTTTTAGTGGAGCAGTCTTTGGATCAACCGGTTGAGTAAGCGCTACTGCAGCAACATAGCCAAGAGCTTCAATGTCTAAAACTCCTCTGGACCCAATATAGGCAACTCGTTCTCTTAGCTGGGCCGGACAGTTTTCACTATTTTGGCAACGAAGGTCAACATCGCCTTCACTGGCCGGAGCTAGTGGTGCATTACAGTCAGGACAGCGCTTAGGCATAACAAAAGCCTTCTCTGACCCATCCCTTAGTTCAATTACTGGACCAAGAATCTCTGGAATGACATCCCCAGCCTTACGAATGACAACCGTATCGCCAATCAAAACACCTTTAGCTTTCACTACATCTTGGTTGTGTAATGTTGCGAATTCTATTGTTGAGCCGGCTACCTTGACCGGCTCGACTACCGCATAAGGGGTAGCTCTACCAGTTCGACCAACCGAAACTTTGATGTCTAAAAGTTTGGTGTTTACCTGCTCCGGCGGATATTTATAGGCGATAGCCCAACGTGGAGCTCTAGCAGTGAAACCTAGCTTTCTTTGCTCCTCTAGTGAATCAACCTTGATTACTACACCGTCAATCTCATGATCTAAATCATGGCGATGCTCTTGGAAGTTTTTGATGTATTTTTCGACTTCTTCAATTGAATCCAGCACCTGGTAACGCTTAGATGTTGGTAAACCCCAGCTAGCCAAAAGCTCATACAGATCGCTTTGATTCTTAAAAGGTGCATCTGGCCAAGCGCCAACCCCATGCACCAACATCTTCAAGGGCCTGCTGGCAGTTACCTTAGAATCCTTTTGTCTAAGTGAACCTGAAGCCGAGTTTCTTGGGTTAGCAAAAGGTGCTTTACCGCTAGCGACCAAGCTGGCATTTAGTTTTTCAAAGTCAGCAACTGCAAAGAAGATCTCTCCCCTAATCTCAACCTGCCTTGGAATGTTTTTACCTTTAAGCTCAGTTGGAATATCTTTTATGGTTTTGACATTGTTGGTAACATCTTCACCTACCACGCCATCACCTCTGGTTGCGGCTGAAACAAGTTTGCCGTTAATGTAACGGAGATTTATAGCTAAGCCATCTATTTTTAGTTCACAGAGAAATTTCTGGCTACCAACTCGTTTAGCCCAAGCCTCTAAATCTTCTTTATTGAAAGCGTTATCTAAAGACCACATACGGTCTAGGTGCTCCACCGGTGCGAAAGCCTCATTCACATTACCGCCAACGCTTTGGGTTGGTGAATCGCCAGTAATCAGTTCAGGATGTTTAGCTTCAAGTAATTCAAGTTCCTTCATCAACTTGTCATACTCGGCATCTGAAATCAGAACGGTGTTTTCTTGATAGTAAGCACGACGATGACGGTTAATCTCGTCAACTAGAAATTCAATTCGTTCTTTGGCAGATGGCACTTTATAAGCCTAAAACTTGCTTTATAGCTTTAACTGATGCTCGCCGAAGCTGTTGAGAAATCATCAACAGCAGAAACTGTTCGATCGATAGTTGTTTGCGCCAAAACTCTGGTGCCCAGATAAATTACAGCGGTTTGACCAGGGGCGACTCCGAAGATGGGCTCCTGCAACTTTATGACCATCTCACCACTAATTACTGCCATCTGGGCAGGCACCTGTTCCCCGTGAGCTCTAACTTGAACTTCAACTTCAATGAACTGATCTGGATTACTCAACGCTTTACCGCACCAAGAATATTTATTTCCCGCCAATTCTTTTACTGCAAGCGCTGCTGCCGGTCCAACCACAACCTTGTTAGTTTTAACATCAACACCCAAAACATATCGCGGTTTACCATCAACAGCAGGTTTACCTAAGTTCAACCCTTTGCGCTGCCCCACCGTAAAACCATGGGCACCTTGATGCTGACCCAACACATTACCCTGCATGTCAACTATTTCGCCTTTAGTGCTCCCTAGACGTTCAGCAAGCCAGTCTTGAGTGTCACCTTCAGGAATAAAGCAAATGTCGTAAGAGTCTGGTTTCTGTGCGACAGATAGACCTCTTCGAGCCGCCTCTGCCCTGATCTCATCTTTACTGGCACTATGGCCTAAAGGGAATATTGCATGCTTTAGCTGTTCTTGGGTCAACACCCCTAGAACATAACTCTGATCTTTGGCTAGCGCGTTAGAGCGATGCAGTTCAAGGTTGCCCTCAGCGTCCTGAAGAATAGATGCATAGTGACCAGTGCAAATGGCATCAAAACCTAAAGCTAGGGCTTTTTCAAGTAAAGCGGCAAACTTAATTCTTTCATTGCAACGCATACAAGGATTCGGGGTCCGACCTGATTCATACTCAGCGATGAAATCATCAACAACATCTATTTTGAATCGCTCACTGAAATCCCAAACGTAATACTTGATGCCAATCACGTTCGCTGCCCGCTGCGCATCCATACTGTCTTCAATGGTGCAGCAACCCCTAGAACCGGTTCTTAGCGTTCCAGGCATTCTAGATAAAGCTAAATGAACTCCGATAACCTCATGACCGGCATCAACCATTCTGGCTGCGGCAACAGCACTATCAACACCACCACTCATGGCGGCTAAAACCTTCAAGGTTAGCCTGCCTTTCTGGCAGCGCTGACCGCTTGAGGTAGCGCTTTAAGTAATGCAGCAACGTCAGCTGATGTTGACTGATTACCCAAAGTCATCCGAAGACAAGCATTAGCTTCAGACTCAGATCTTCCCATAGCAAGCAGAACATGCGAGGGCCCGTTGACACCAGCCTGACAAGCGGACCCAGTTGACACTGAGATGCCAGCCTGATCCAAAAGAAAAAGCAGAGAATCTCCGGAGCAGCCTTCGAAAGTGAAATGTGCATTGTTAGGCAAACGATTGCTTCTTGGACCAGTCAAGCTAGCACAATCAAAAGCGTTCAAAACACCTTCAATTAGTTCATCTCTTAGCTCAGCAAGTCGTACCGACTCGGCAGCTAGTTCCTTATTTGCCATGGTTGCGGCGTGAGCAAAAGCTTTAGCACCTGGCGCGTTCATCGTTCCTGAACGTAGACCTCGCTCTTGCCCACCACCGTGAATAAGTGACTCTAGCTTTGATGCCCTAGAGAAAATCAATGCGCCAACACCAATAGGGCCACCAATTTTGTGTGCTGAGATGCTAAGTGCGGTTAGACCAGAATCTTTAAAGGAAAGTGGAATATGCCCAAAAGCTGCCACCGCATCAGAGTGAACTGGAATATCAAATTCTTTGGCCAGCGCGGTAACTCTAGTTATGTCAGTAATAACACCCGTCTCGTTATTAGCCAGCATCAAGCTGATAAGGGCAACTTCACTGTGTTTTTCCGCTAATAAGTTCGCTAAGAAATCTAAGTCGAGTAACCCATTTTTATCCATGGGCAACCAAAGTACCTGCGCATGATCGTGCTTGACTAACCATTCAATTGGATCTAAAACTGCATGGTGTTCTGTTCCAGCAGAAATAATTATTTTCCGATTACTGTCTTCAGCATTTCTTTGCCAGTAAAGCCCCTTGATTGCCATGTTGTTGCTCTCAGTTCCACCCGAGGTATAAATAACCTCGGCTCTATTGCAACCGACAACATTAGCCAGAGTTTCTCTAGCCTCCTCAAGCGCCCTTCTAACTCCCTGCCCACTGGAATGCACCGAAGAAGGATTACCAAGTTCTTTTAGATAGTGAACGTAGCAATCCAACACCTCATCGCGTATCGGCGTTGTTGCTGCGTAGTCCAAGTAAATAGTCATCTTTAGAACATCTTCATGGCTAAGTCTTTCCTAGCCTTGATAACAGCTGGGTGATTCTTTCCAGCTACCTTAAATAACTCTAAAAGATGTGGGGTCAGTTCACTGCTAGCCCCAGCCTGATCATAAAAGCTCAATAATAGTTCAAAGGCTGATTCAGCGTCACCTATAGCCATGAGGTAATCAGCCTTGCGCTTAGCTTCAGCAAGGTTGCTTGGATTAACCGCCAACTCCTTATCAATGTCCCCTTCGGCTGTTCTAGCTACGAGCTTCACTTGAGCAAGTTGATCGGCTAACTCTTCGTTGCCTGGATTGGCGGCTAGCTCTTTTTCAAAAATCTCTATGGCTAACTGATAATTGCCCTCACCCATAGCATCGAGAGCACTCTGTTGAGCTGGAGATAACTTGACCTCTTCTTCGACTTCGGAATCAGAAACAACTAAAGTTCCAGTTAAACCCTGATCTTTGGCCAGCTCAATTAGTTTCTCCAGAAAAGTAACTAGATCCTCTTCAGCTTGATCGCCTTGAAACAGTGGTCTTGGTTCGCCAGCTAGAATCATCGCAACGGTTGCTGCTTCAGCAATGCCAAAAGCTTGAGCTAGAGCCGGTTGGGCCGGAAGATTAACTGTGGCTAAGAACCAAGTGCCATTTGCTTTAGAAACAAGCTTTTCTAATTTGCTTTTGAGATTGATGCTGCCTTGATCTGCTTCAGCATAGAAAACAACTATCACTGGAACAACACTAGAAATTTGGATTACCGAGCGAACATTCTGCTCATCCAACTCTGCACTCAGTGCTGGGACAGCTACCTGCTGACTCGTATTGCCACCAAGTTTTTCTTTAGTAACTTTATTGGCTAGACCGGTAAGGTCAACGGCACCTCGAAAAGCCTGATTCATCTCGTTCAATTCAGTGCCTTCACGCTGAGAATCGAAGAGCTAGCTCCAAGCAAACGAATCTTTTCCGCTTTGCCAGCTACTGGAATATAGAAAAGCATCATGTTCTGGTAAACGATGTTTAAACCTGTTGAGGACCCATCAGCACCTAAGAGCAGCTTCTTATCTACGGTAGTCACCGCTGCTGCAGCGCCACGAACCTTAGGTTTAATAACTGATGTGTCGTTGATAGCCATAGCAACTAAACCACCACCACCGTTACCCTGTTCGTCCGCTTTAGAGAGCAAACCGAACACGTTTGAGTTACCAAGACTGTGGACAAATTTAACCGAGTTGGCTTTCTTCAACTTAGCTAAATCAGCCTGCTGTGACTGTGAAACTGAAGCATAGAACTGATCTGAAGTTAGATCAAACTGCTCGTAGAACTTACTTTCAGCACCCTTATTCAAAACATCCCCATACATATAAGGCAAACTGGTCAGTTTCACACTGAGGAAACTATCGCTAACCCCGGTGGCTAGCGTCCCGGTGTCAACCGCGGGAACGTCTGGGAAATTCTCAGTTGGAAGCAGATTGACTAAATACCAGAGTTTGTAATTCTCTCTTGGTGTGGCCTGCTGCAAAACCAGCATTTGCGGCGCTTTAGTTGTATTACTGCTCTTCGTAATTACCATCAAGATTCTAGGTTGCCAACCAAGTGACTGTTCAGGTAACTGCATGGGCAAGCTTAAGGTAATTGGGTTTGCAG
>JBEGRI010000051.1:0-6421 GCA_041180525.1 Actinomycetota bacterium
CGTTTTGGGCAAAGCTCAGGCAGTTATTCAACTATGACCAGTCTGTCTGAGCTGACCACAATCAAAGTTGGGGGAACACCAAAGCAGTTGTTGGTCGCCAAAACAAAACAAGAGATCATTGATTACGCTCTTCAAATCTGGGATGCGACAGAAAACTGGTTGGTTTTAGGGGCCGGTTCAAACATTGTTGCTAACGATTTTTTAGGCAACCTTCAAGTTATCAAAATAGCAACTGCTGGTATCGAAGAAATTGATGGGGTAGTCCGAGTTCAAGCAGGTGTTGATTGGAATGAGTTAGTCAGCACGGCTAACAATCATGGCTGGCAGGGCTTAGAATCATTGGCCGGCATCCCTGGCACCGTTGGGGCGGCCCCGATTCAGAACATCGGAGCCTACGGACAAGAGGTGTCTAAAGTCATAAAGTCAGTTGAATTCCTAGATTATGAAACTCGAGAAGTTATCATCATCGACCAAGAGTTCTGTAATTTTGGCTATCGTGACTCGGTATTCAAGCAAGGCCGCAAAGGAATTGTTTTATCTGTTGATTTCATCTTTGGTTCAGAACTTTCCAGCGTACTAAACCAGCGATCTGAAGAAGTCTTAGCCCAGCGGAAGGCAAAAGGCATGGTGCTGGATGACAAAGACCCAGATACTTTTAGTTGCGGATCGTTCTTCGTCAACCCATTTGTTTCTGAAAGCTTTGCGAGGACCTTACCCATCGATGCACCACAGTTTCCTGAAGGAGACAGAATCAAACTCTCAGCAGCCTGGCTAATCGAGAAATCAGGTGTTGCAAAAGGTTTTAGTTTGCCTGGTTCTAAAGCAGCGGTTTCTTCTAAGCATTCTTTAGCTATCACCAATCGCGGTGGGGCAACAGCTAATGAAATAGTTGAGTTGGCTAGTTTTATTCAAACTCAGGTCGGTAATCACTTTGGAATCTATTTAGTTCCTGAGCCGAACTTAATTGGCTTCTAGTTAAATCGATAGAACGCTAAAGCTGTTGCAACGCTTAGCATGACTAGAGCGATACCTAAATCTAAAACTTTCCAAAAAACAGGTTTAGACATTAGTTTCGATAATTTGCTGGCTAGAAAACCTAAGCTATAGAACCAAAGGAAGCTAGCCGACATCGCCCCAAATGCGAATAACAATTCTTCATTATCAAACTGATGTGACAGGCCACCTAAAAAGATTACTGTGTCTAGGTATACGTGAGGGTTTAGAAAAGTAAACGCGAGAGTAGTCAGAACTATTTGCTTGAGACCAACTACTTTTTCTCCATCAACTTTTAGACTTTGTATTTGAAAAGCTCTTTTGATGGATGTATAGGCAAACCAAAGTAAATAAGCAATGCCAAACCATCTGATTATTTCTAGAGCATAGGGGATTGATTCAATCAAACTGCCTAACCCATAGACGCCTAAAAGAATTAGCAAAGCATCACTAAGCGAGCAGATCGTGACTACAACAAGCACTCGTTCCTTGGCTAAGCCTTGACGTAAAACGAAGGCGTTTTGTGCCCCGATGGCGATAATCAGCGATAACCCAGTAAGTAATCCAGTTAGTGCAGCTTGCAAAGTGCCTCCCGTTTCTAACCTAAAGGCTATCTTTAGGTAGGCTTTAAAGGTGAACGAATTTCCTAGAATCTCCCGTCGTATCGCCGCTATTGCCGAATCGGCAACACTAAAAGTTGATGCTAAAGCCAAAGCTTTGCAAGCTGCAGGTAAACCAGTAATTTCATATGCTGCCGGTGAACCTGATTTCCCAACCCCACAACACATCGTCGAGGCTGCTGTCATTGCCGCTAGAGATCCGAAGAATCACAAATACACACCAGCGGTAGGTCTGCCAGATCTAAGAGAAGCCATCGCCCAAAAGACTCTGCGAGACTCTGGTACTGAAATTACTGCGAACCAGGTCATAGTTACCAACGGTGGTAAACAAGCTGTTTACCAAGCTTTCGCAACCATAGTTGATCCAGGCGATGAAGTGCTTATGCCAACCCCATACTGGACCACTTATCCAGAGGCTATTGCTTTAGCCGGTGGGGTTCCAGTTGAGGTGTTTGCTGGTTCTGACCAGAACTATCTGGTCACTGTTGAGCAGTTGGAAGCTGCTAGAACACCTAAATCTAAGGTTCTATTATTTGTTAGCCCATCTAACCCAACCGGTTCGGTTTACTCTCGTGAGCAGGTTGAAGCTATTGGTAAGTGGGCTTACGATAATGGTCTTTGGGTTATCACCGACGAGATCTATCAGAACCTCAGCTATGACGGTTTGAAGGCTTATTCAATTACCGAAGTTGTCCCAGAGCTTATTGACCGTACCATCATGGTTAATGGTGTTGCGAAAAGCTACGCGATGACTGGTTGGCGTTTAGGGTGGATGGCTGGGCCACTCGATGCAATTAAAGCAGCCGCCAATCTCCAATCACATCTAACATCAAACGTTTCTAACATCAGCCAGCGTGCAGCTATCACAGCGCTAACTGGCCCTCAAGATGAAGTTTTGGCGATGCGCGAAGCATTTGATCGCAGAAGAGGCGTTGCTGTTGCTGAACTCAACAAGATACCCGGTTGGGTAGCTCCAACACCGCAGGGTGCTTTCTATGTTTACAGCGATGTCACTGGTCTGCTTGGCAAAGAATGGGGTGGCAAATTGATTAACACCTCGCTGGAATTATGCGATTACATTCTTGACGCAGCAGAAGTCGCTTTAGTGCCAGGTGAAGCTTTTGGACCTTCGGGATATGTGAGATTATCGTATGCCTTAGGTGATGCACCGTTACTTGAAGGTATTCAAAGATTACAAAAGCTGTTTAGCTAATTCTCTTTGCTTCCTGCATTAACTCTTCCCAAGAGTTTGGCATACGACCAGACTCAAGCATTTTTCTAAAAACCACGTATGCATCTGTTTTTGAGCCGTATGCTCTTAAGGTTTCAGAGTCATTAACCCAGCCATAAATTATGGTGCTGATATTGGAGCTGTATCGGAAGAAGATTCGATACTGTTGCAGAAATTTTGCACGACGCCAGTGACGATAGTTTTCGCCTAAAGTATCACCTAAAAGAAAAGCTTGGTTTGCGGGGTTTTCGGGAATGATGTCTCTAGTAAGGGCAATCAGGTACTTAAGTTTTTTAGCTGGAGTTGTTTTACGCGCGTCCTCCCCAAATTTACTAGCAGCGGATTTGAAATCTTCGTAGTAACGCAGCTGAGCGGCTAAGAATTCGGGGTGAGCCAACAGCTGCCATTCTTGCTTGGCAGTCAATTAGTATTCATCCCTGATCTCTTGAATCTCGGGTTGTTCGCGAAACTCTTTCAATGTTGGTGGGAAACCTGGAACCCCTTTGCCTCGTTCACCGGAGAGTCGGGCAACCATGTCCTCATACCATTTGTCATCTAGTGGGATCAGTCTCTCGGGATGCTCCATGATGTCTTTCTCAAGGAATTTGAGCCAAGCTTCGAAAATAGGGTCCTCTTCTTCGGGTGGGTTATCGCTTTTACGGATAATCACACTGCCAGAATCATCGATAAGCCACTTCAACTTATCCTTTTTGGTGAGACCTAGCAGCTTCCTGATTCGGGCTGGAACGGTGGTTTGGTAGCGATCGGTTAGTGATGACTCTTCTTCGTTTGGGTTCATAAAGTTATGGTAATGCAATTGCATTACCTAGGCAATAACCCAATATTCCCTTTGCATTTAGGGGATTTCGGGGATAAACTCCTTAGAGGTAGTTGACAACTGCCCGAAGCCTAATCTGGCAAAACTAATCATTATAGATATTTGATAGTTAGCCTTTGCCGGCGGAAACCCCTTTTAGGGCAGTGGCTCAATTGGTAGAGCAGCGGTCTCCAAAACCGCAGGTTGCAGGTTCGAGTCCTGTCTGCCCTGCAAGTTAGAGCAAATGCCCTAATGGTTTTACTAAGTCAAGGAAGTGAAATGTCAGAAGAACTAGAGCAGCCTTCAGAAGATCTAGTTGAGAAAGCTAAGGCATCTCGTGCAGCTGCACGAGGCCCTATTGGTCGCCTCATTCTTTTCTTTCAGCAAGTGATTGCTGAACTTAGAAAAGTTAACCGACCAACCTTCCAAGAGCTGCGTAACTACACCGGAGTTGTTCTAGGTTTCGTAGTTGTAGTTATGGCAATCATCTTCGGACTTGATGCATTATTTGGCCAGGGAGTCATCTGGCTTTACACATTCTTTAGCCCAGCGAAGTAATTAAGGAAACACATAAACGTGACTGAGTTTGAATCAGAGCAAGATAAGGAAGGTTTCGACCTTACTGCAGAGTCAACAGACTATGCAGAAACCGATCCTGCTTACATTGATGACACTAACGCTGATGAGCCTTCAGCTGAAGAGTTAGCACTACACATCGAAACAGATGCTGAAGTAGCTGCTGAAAGCGAAAGCGCTGCTGTTGCAGATATTCTTGAGGCTACTGATGAAGATCCTTACGCTGCTTTCAAGAAAGAACTTTCCACTCTGCCAGGTAAGTGGTACATCATTCACTCTTACGCAGGATATGAAAAGCGCGTTAAGCAAAACATTGAAAACCGTAAGCTTTCGATCTCCGGTGGCGATGACATCTTCCAAATTGAAGTTCCTATGGAAGAAACCATCGAAATCAAGAATGGTCAGCGCAAGCTAGTTACCAAGGTTAGAATCCCTGGTTATGTATTAGTTCGCATGAACATGAACGAAGATTCATGGTCTCTAGTTCGTGGAACACCTGCTGTTACAGGCTTCGTCGGTCACAGCGAATACCCAAGCCCGCTAAGGCCTCAAGAAGCTTTTGACATGTTGAAGACTCTCTATGTTCTTCCAGAGGAAGCAGCTCAGAAGGCTTCAGTCAAGGCAACTGGTGGTAAGGCTAAGGCCAAGGTCATCCCGGTCAATGTTGACTTCAAGGTTGGCGAGTCCATCATGATCAAGGATGGTTCGTTCGCAGGACTACCTGGCACCATCAGCGAAATCAAGCCAGAAAGCGGCAAGCTAACTGTTTTGGTTTCATTATTCGAACGTGAAACTCCAGTTGAACTTGGTTTTGACCAGGTTTCAGCACTGGTATAAAGATCTAACAAAAAGGAAAAGAAATGGCACCGAAGAAAAAAGTAACCGGCATGATCAAGCTGCAGATCCAGGCAGGCGCTGCTAACCCAGCTCCACCGATTGGTCCAGCACTAGGTCAGCACGGTGTTAACATCATGGAGTTCTGCACCGCATACAACAATGCAACTGCAGACCAGAGAGGTAACGTCGTTCCGGTTGAAATCACCGTTTACGAAGACCGCTCATTCACCTTCGTGCTAAAGACTCCACCAGCAGCTGAACTAATCAAGAAGGCTGCCGGAGTTGCTAAGGGTTCATCAACCCCACACACCGTGAAGGTAGCTAAGCTTACTCGCGACCAGGTAATCAAGATCGCTGAGACCAAGATGTCTGACCTCAACGCCAATGACGTTGATGCAGCAGCAAAAATCATCGCCGGAACTGCCCGCTCAATGGGTATTACCGTCGAAGACTAATAAACAAATAAATAAGTGAGTGGGAGAGTTGCGCGCAACTCGTTGACCACGAACTGTGACCAGTAAAGGAAAAGCAGAATGCCAAAGCGCTCTAAGGCTTATTTAGCCGCAGCAGAAAAAATCAAAGAGGGCAAGCTATACACACCAGCTGAAGCTGTTGCCCTAGTTAAAGAAACCACCACATCTAAGTTCGATTCAACTATCGAAGTTGCTATCAAGCTTGGTGTTGACCCTCGTAAAGCAGATCAGATGATCCGTGGCACCGTTGCTCTTCCGCACGGTACCGGTAAGACTGCTAAGGTCATCGTCTTCGCAACCGGTGCTGCAGCAGATGCAGCTCGTGAAGCTGGAGCTGATGAGGTTGGTGGCGACGAGCTTATTGAGAAGGTAGCAGCCGGTTGGACTGACTTCGACTCAGCTGTTGCAACCCCTGAACTTATGGGTAAGGTTGGTCGTCTAGGTAAGGTGCTAGGTCCACGTAACCTGATGCCTAACCCTAAGACCGGAACCGTCACCATGGACACTGCTAAGGCAGTTACCGACATCAAGGGTGGAAAGATCGAGTTCCGTATCGACAAGCAGTCAAACCTACACTTCATCATCGGTAAAGCATCTTTCAGCAAAGAGCAGTTGGGTGACAACCTAGCTGCCGCTTTGGAAGAAGTTGTTCGTTTGAAGCCAGCATCATCTAAGGGTAAGTATTTGATGAAGGCAGCTATTTCCACAACCTTTGGTCCTGGCATCCCGCTAGACACCAACGTAACTAAAGTAGAGTTCTAAAAACATTTACCTAACTGTCAACAACAGTTAGGCTCTAAGGGCCAGAATCTTTTCTGGCCCTTAGTCTTCGAGAGGTTGGGATATTGGCAACAGAGGCTTTTGGTGCAGCAAC
>JBEGRI010000052.1:0-6153 GCA_041180525.1 Actinomycetota bacterium
TCAACATCGATTCCCATCACTTCACCTGTTGAACGCATCTCTGGTCCAAGTAGAGAGTCAACAAATCGGCCATCTTTGGTAGCGAAACGCTTGAATGGCAGCACTGCCTCTTTAACTGAAATTGCTGATCCCTGGGGAATGTGCGTACCGTCTTTTTCAGGAAGGTGCCCTTGCGCCACCAGCTCACTAATTGTCTTGCCTACCATAACTAAACTTGCAGCTTTGGCAAGCGTGATTCCTAGAGCCTTAGATACGAAAGGCACTGTGCGAGAGGCCCGAGGGTTTGCCTCTAGAACATATAGAACATCGTGGGCTAGCGCAAACTGCACATTCAACAAACCTCTAACCCCTATACCGTTAGCTATTTTCTCAGTTGCTACACGAACCCGATCAATTTGTGTATCACTTAGAGTAATCGGTGGAAGTGTGCAAGAAGAGTCACCTGAATGAATCCCCGCCTCTTCGATGTGCTCCATCACTCCACCAACATAAAGTTGTTCACCGTCATACAATGCATCGATGTCAATTTCAATGGCATCATCTAGAAAACGGTCGACTAATAAAGGATGTTCTGGCCCAACAATTGCCTGGTCGGCGATTCTGTCGAAGTAACCCTCAAGTGCCTTGGAATCGTAAACAATCTCCATACCCCTGCCACCAAGCACGAAGCTTGGTCGTACCAATACGGGGTATCCGATACGTTCAGCGATGCTGACTGCTTCAATAAGATTCGTTGCGGTTCCATTAGCTGGAGACCTAAGCCCTGCCTCGCCTAGAATTCTCGAGAATGCTCCTCGCTCCTCAGCTAGATCAATCGCCTCTGGACTAGTGCCAAGTATCCTAACCCCATTAGCTGCTAGACCTTTAGCTAAACCTAAAGCCGTTTGACCACCAAGTTGAACGACTACTCCAACTAGCTCACCACTAGCACTCTCAGCATGGATTACTTCCAAGACATCTTCCAGAGTCAGTGGTTCAAAATAAAGACGGTCACTGGTGTCGTAATCGGTTGACACTGTTTCCGGATTGCAGTTGATCATAATTGTTTCAAATCCAGCAGCACTTAGTGCAAATGAAGCATGCACGCATGAATAGTCAAATTCAACACCCTGTCCAATGCGATTAGGACCTGAGCCTATGATGACAATCTTTTGCTTATCAGATGCCCTAACTTCAGTTTCTTGTTCGTAACTGCTGTAGTGGTACGGAGTTAAAGCTGGAAACTCTCCAGCACATGTGTCAACGGTTTTGTATACCGGCCTGATATTTTCCTGGTATCTAATTTCCCTTACCTGGTTTTCTGTTAATCCTCTAATTGATGCAATTTGAACGTCAGAGAATCCATGCGATTTGGCGAACCTCAAGTGTTCTGCCGTCATGGTTTCTTGGTTTCTGAGTTCTGAGGCAATCTCGTTTAGGTATTGGATCTGGTCTATGAACCAAGGATCAATCTTGGTTGCTTCAAAAGCCTGTTCAAGTGTTGCGCCTTTTAGCAGAGCCTGCTGTAAAAAGACAATGCGTCCATCGGTTGGCGTTCTGGCAAGTTCCAAAAGCTCATCAACGCTTAGCGGCTGCTCGTTCCAATGGAAAGATGAACCTTTACGCTCCAAGCTTCGCAGTGCCTTTTGCAGGGCTTGGGTAAAGTTTCTTCCAATCGCCATGGCCTCACCAACTGATTTCATAGTTGTGGTTAGAGTTGCATCCGCTGCTGGGAACTTCTCAAAGGCGAACCTAGGCACCTTTACAACTATGTAATCGAGAGTTGGTTCAAATGACGCTGGAGTTACCTTAGTAATGTCATTAGGTATCTCATCAAGGCGATAACCAATAGCAAGCTTCGCGGCGATTTTCGCGATCGGGAACCCTGTGGCTTTAGAAGCCAGAGCCGAAGATCTTGAAACCCTAGGGTTCATTTCAATTACGATGATTCTGCCTGTCTCTGGATGCACCGCGAACTGAATGTTACAGCCACCAGTGTCGACTCCCACTGCTCTAATGATGTCAATGCCAATGTCGCGCAGCTTCTGGTATTCACGATCAGTGAGGGTCAAAGCAGGAGCCACAGTAATCGAGTCACCGGTATGCACTCCTACCGGGTCAACGTTCTCAATAGAACAAACCACTACAGTGTTGTCTGCCTTGTCGCGCATTAACTCAAGTTCATATTCTTTCCAACCGAGAATCGACTCTTCCAATAGGACTTCAGTTGTTGGACTTGCATGTAAACCTGCTGTAGCGATACGAATCAGATCTTCTTCGTTGTATGCAAAACCTGATCCCAAACCACCCATTGTGAATGATGGTCTAACCACTAACGGGTAACCTAGTTGCTTAGCTCCAGCGAGAACTTCATCTATGTTGTGAGCGATAACACTCTTTGCAACATCAGCGCCTGATTGGATAACGAGCTCTTTGAAGCTTTGTCTGTCTTCACCAGCTTTAATAGCAGCTACGTTAGCTCCAATCAATTCAACGTTGTATTTCTCTAAAATCCCCAACTCATTTAGACTCATCGCAGCGTTTAGAGCAGTTTGGCCGCCAAGAGTGGGCAGAATTGCATCAGGTTTCTCCTTAGCGATAATTGCCTCGATAATTTCTGGAGTAATCGGTTCAACATATGTTGCATCAGCAAAATCCGGGTCAGTCATAATCGTTGCTGGATTGCTGTTGACCAAAATGACCCGCACTCCCTCGGCCCTTAGAACGCGACAGGCTTGTGTTCCGGAGTAATCAAATTCACAAGCTTGACCAATCACGATAGGCCCAGATCCAATCACCAAAACACTGTTTATGTCGCTACGCTTTGGCATTAGTTGACCTTGCTTTCTCGATTTTTGTTGATCAAATCAATTAGACGATCAAATAGGTAGTTAGCATCGTGCGGTCCTGAGGCAGCTTCTGGGTGATACTGCACTGAGAAGGCCGGTATGTCCAGGCATTCGATTCCTTCTACAACATTGTCGTTTAGGCAGATGTGACTTACTCTCACCTTGCCGAACCCAGCTGGGCTTTCAATCTCGCCGTCGCCATCAATTCGAACGGCAAAGCCGTGGTTGTGTGCAGTAACTTCAACTTTGCCAGTAGTTTTATCCAGAACTGGTTGATTTATACCGCGATGTCCGAAAGCCAGCTTGTAGGTATCAAAACCTAGTGCTCTGCCTAAAAGTTGATTTCCGAAGCAAATCCCAAAAAACGGCACTCCCAATTTGAGTATTTCTCTAAGTGTCGCTACCTGAGCTGAGGCTGTACTCGGATCTCCTGGACCATTGCTAAAGAAAATTGCATCTGGCTGATTCTCTAATAGGTCACTTGCGTTTGAAGTAGCAGGATAGACAGTTACTTCTAAGCCTCGCTCGGCCATGTTTTGAATTGTGGCGCGCTTGATACCTAGATCAAGAATAGAAACCTTGCCAAATTCCTCAAATTCAGGTGAGACCGTGTATTTCTCTTTTGTTGAAACTACATCACTGAGCGAGCGGCCAGCCATCGGTTCGGAGGCCCTGACCTCAGCTATGAGCTCAGCGACCTGACGTTTTGCCTCAGACCCTGTGAAAATTCCAGCACGCATGACACCAACATCTCTTAGGTGCAGAGTGAGCGCTCTAGTGTCTAACTCGGAAATTCCAACAACATCATCTCTGATTAGATCTGTCTCGAGTGATCTTTGGGACCTAAAATTCGAGGAGATTCTTGAAACGTCTCGAACAACATAGCCAGAAACCCAGATGCGCTCTGATTCTTCATCTTCGTCGTTCATGCCTGTATTGCCGATGTGCGGCGCAGTTTGTAGAACTATCTGACCAGCATAGGAAGGGTCGGTTAGAGTCTCTTGATAACCGGACATTCCGGTTGCAAAAACGATTTCACCGAGAGTCTTACCCCTCGCTCCGAAAGGAACTCCGCTGAATGTTATTCCATCTTCTAGAACTAAAAGTGCGTCACGTTCCCTAAGCATCAAGACCTGCTAATTTTTGTACTTTGCCATTTTCGACTGTGCTTACTCCATTGAAAATTGTGCCGACTACCTGTCCTGCTAGGCTCATGCCAACAAAGGGGCTGTTCGAGCTCTTACTTTCAAACTGACTTTGAACAATGTGCTCAATTGCCGGATTGAAAAGAACGATGTTCGCTTTGTTTCCGACTGCAATAATTTGCCCTTGAGTATCTAAAGAACCTATCTGAGCTGGTTTGGTTGACATTATTTCTTCGAAACGAGGCCAGTCAATCAGACCGGTCTTGACAAGTGTTGTGTAGACGATGGCGGCAGCCGTTTCAAGTCCTATCATTCCGAATGCAACTTCGTTCCAGGTTCCTTCCTTTAACTCGGCGGCATGAGGGGCGTGATCCGTGGCAATAATGTCTATTGTTCCGTCTGCAACCGCCTCACGCAGGGCCATTACATCTTCCTCTGTTCTAAGTGGAGGATTTACTTTGAAAACCGGATTGTAACTAGCGACCAAATCATCGGTTAGTAACAGATGGTGTGGAGTGACTTCAGCTGTAATTTTTATCCCTTGCTCCTTTGCCCATCGAATTACCGCTACGGACTCCTTCGTCGAGACATGACAAATATGTAATCTCGAGTTAGTCGCCTTGGCGAGTAATGCATCTCGGGCAATAATCGAACTCTCGGCAACGCTAGGCCACCCAGTTAGTCCAAGCTGAATTGACTGGGCTCCCTCGTTCATCTGAGCATCCTTGCTTAGTCTGGGTTCTTGCGCGTGCTGAGCAATTACTCCGCCAAAACCTGCAACATATTCCAAAGCTCTGCGCATAACAAGAGCGTCACTGACACATTTACCGTCATCGCTGAAAACAGTAACTTTAGCTCTCGATTTGTTCATTAAGCCGAGCTCAGCTAGTTGTTCACCTGCTAGCCCGACGGTGACGGCCCCGATTGGCTGTACCAAAACGTATCCGGCCTTTTTTCCTAATTGAGCAACGTGCTCAACAATCACTGGGTTATCTGCAACTGGATTTGTGTTTGCCATCGCGTGAATAGCTGTATACCCACCTTTAGCGGCGGCTCTAGATGCTGACAGAACATCCTCTGAAGATTCGGCTCCAGGTTCACGAAGGTGTGTGTGCAGATCTACGAAACCAGATAATGCAATTAAACCCGATCCTTCGATGACTTTTCGCGCGTCCTTAGCTTCGGGTTGAACTGAAACAATTGAATCTCCGGAGACATCGATGTTGGTAATCGTTCCATCACTTAGTTGAACATTGCGTATTTGAATGTCGAGCATTAGCTATTCCCTTCATTTGCTAGCAACAAATCTAAAACTGCCATTCGAACTGAAATTCCGTTGGACACTTGATCGAGAATTAACGATTGGCCATCATCAGCAACACTTGAGGCTATTTCTAATCCCCGATTCATCGGTCCTGGGTGCATAACAACTGTGTGCTTTGAAAGTCTTTTAGATCTAATAGCATTCAACTGAAACAGGCTTGAGTATTCCTGTTGACTTGGGAAGAATGCTGAGTTCATCCTTTCTAGCTGTAGTCGCAACATCATCACGACATCAAACTCATCTTCTAGCGCAAAATCTAAATCGTTGTATGTTTGGCTAGCTCCCAAACTATTGGTCTCCGGAACTAAAGTTTTTGGAGCGCAAAAAGAGACTTCAGCTCCTAATAAGTTCAACAACTGGGCATTGGACTTGGCTACCCTCGAGTGCAATACGTCACCTACTATTAGGACTCTCAAGCCCGATAAGTCTGTACCAACTCGTTTCTCAGCAAAGTGCTTACGAATAGTGAAGCTATCTAGCAACGCCTGAGTAGGGTGCTGATGAGTTCCATCCCCTGCGTTAATTACCTTTACCTTAGACCAACTCGAGTTAGCAATGTAGTCTGCTGCTCCACTGTGCTGGTGGCGAATTACCATCGCATCGACACCCATGGCTTCCAATGTGAGGACGGTGTCCTTAAGTGACTCACCTTTGCTAGTTGAGGAACCTTTAGATGCAAAATTAATCGTCTCCGCGGATAGTTTTTTAGCTGCTAGTTCAAAAGAGATCCTGGTCCTTGTTGAATCTTCAAAAAATAGGTTGGCAACAGTTTTACCAGCTAATGTTGCGAGCTTGGTTTTGTCATTTCTTACGACATCCATCTGCTCTGCTCTATCCAAGATGTCGATTGCATCCG
>JBEGRI010000053.1:0-6091 GCA_041180525.1 Actinomycetota bacterium
ATCACTGTCAATGACATAAATGTAGTGAGTAAAACTATGCCTGAGTTTGTTTCGTTGTGGGGACAGCTTTTATGAGTTGGTTAGGTAACGAAGACGAAGAACTTGACTTTGATGAGTCAAGGATAAGAGTTAGAGCTAACCCTAAAGGTAGTAAACCTAGAACCAAGAACCGACCTAAGCACGAAGATGCTCAAATAGGCATGGTGGTTCAAGTTGACTTAGGTAGATACTTGGTCTCACTTAATGGACAAATCATTATCGCAACTTTGGCTAAAGAGCTCAGAAAAACAGGAGTCGTTGTCGGTGACCTGGTCGCGCTAGCAGGCGATACTTCAGGTCAAGACGGTGCATTAGCTCTTATTGTCAGGATGGAACCAAGAACGACTATTCTGCGCAGATCTGCCGATGACAGCGATCAGGTTGAAAGAGCGATAGTTGCTAACGCTAGTCAGATGCTAATTGTCGCTGCACTAACCAATCCAGAGCCTAGAACTAGGCTGATTGACCGGTATTTGGCTGCTGCTTACGAGGCCGGGTTGGAACCGGCTTTAGTAATCACAAAAGTTGATTTGGGCGATGCCAGTGCGTTAGTTGAACATTTCTCGGCGCTATCCATTCCGATTATTCTTAGCCGCAAAGATAAGCCTGCACTTAGTGAACTGCAAGAGTTTTTAGCTGGTGAAATAACGGTGCTGGTTGGTGCTAGCGGTGTTGGTAAGTCAACGTTAGTAAACGCTTTAGTTCCAGATGCTGGAAGATCAACTGGGGTGGTCAACGAAGTAACTGGAAGAGGAAGACATACCAGCAGTTCGGCAAGAGCATTGCAACTAGAGGATGGTTCATGGATTATTGATACCCCTGGAGTTAGATCTTTTGGTTTAGGCCACGTGTCTCTTGCTGCGTTGCTTAGAAGTTTCGAAGATCTTTGGGAGATAGTTAAGTTATGTCCTAGGGATTGCTCTCATCTAGTTGATAGCCCTGATTGTGCTCTAGATGAGGCTAAAGAAAATAATCCAGTAATCCAATCCAGAGTTGATTCACTTAGAAGACTGATGAATTCTATAGGTAGTGAATAATGAACCAAGATTTAGAGCTGGCTTTAGAACTAGCTGAGATTGCAGATGAAATTTCTTTAGCAAGATTCAAAAATCAGGATTTCAAGGTTGAAACTAAACCTGATTCGACACCGGTAACGGAATCTGATCGTGCTGTTGAAAAAGCCATTAAGCACAAACTCTCTCAAACAAGGCCAACCGATTCCATCATCGGAGAAGAGTTCGGAACCGAAGGAGTTAATCTTCATGGACCGGGTTCTCGAACTTGGATTATTGATCCAATTGATGGAACAGCCAATTACATGCGTCAGGTGCCTATCTGGGCAACTCTAATAGCGCTGAGCATCGATGGTAAACCAACTGTTTCAGTGGTCAGTGCTCCAGCATTAGGCAGAAGATGGTGGGCTTGCCCCGAAGATGGTAGTTGGACCAGAGAGATTGATGGAACTACCAGAAAGCTAGCTGTTTCTAAAATCTCAGATTTAGAACACGCTTCCATGAGTTACGTGAGTTTAAAACTCTGGGAACAGCTTGGTAAGACAGATCAACTTATGAACATTGTTGGTAGAGTGTGGCGGACTAGAGCCTTCGGTGATTTCTGGTCATATATGTTGTTAGCCGAAGGTGCTATTGATTTCACTTGCGAACATGGCTTAGAAATATATGACTGGGCAGCCTTAGTGCCGATTGTTGAGCAAGCCGGCGGGCGGATAACCAGTTACCACCAGGAACTCAACCCTAAATCCTCTGCGGTGCTTGCTAGTAATGGTTTATTGCACCCTCAAATCCTTGAGTTTTTCCCAGAAGACTAGGTTCTAAAGGCCTCCCCTTTAGGCTTAAACCAGACTGGAGGACGATGGCGGATCAAACACAATGGGTCAAATTACAGATACTCTCTGCCGCTAACGGCATCTCCTTTCTGGGAAGTGCGCTGACCACTTTCGCTGTTGTACTTAGAGATAAAGATGTCTCAGGAGCAGCCGGAGTCTCTTTACTGTTTTTATGTATGTTGGTGCCTTCTGTTTTGTTTGCTCCTTTCGCTGGTTTGCTAGCTGACAAGTTCAGTACCAGGGTGTTTATGCCACCACTACTTATTTTGATGAGTTTGTGTGCTTTCAGTTTGGCTTTAGATTTGCCAAGATGGTGGGCTTTCATCGCGCTGTTTATTTCGGCAACTGCAAACACCGGTGTAAATGCTGCATTCAATGCACTGATACCATCACTTGCTAAACGCGAAGACATGTCACGAGCAAACGGAATGCAAGCTACTTTCAGTGCGCTGGGATCTTTGATGGCTCCGGCTTTGGGTGGAATTCTTGTCTCAACCACGGGTTATGTCTGGCCTTTTATCATTGATGGAATATCTTTCCTGGTACTGGGCGCAACAATACTTATCCTCAAAGTAAATCGAGATGGTTTCATAGCACAGGATGAAGGTTCACTAAAGGCTTTGGCTGGCGTGAAATTCGTTTTCCAAGACAAGTTGATTAGAAGCATTGTGATTCTTACAACAATTCTGATTGTCTCGCTAGGAGTGATCCAGGTTGGTGAGGTGTTCCTCCTAATCAATGAGCTTGGAGCAACGCCTCTAATATATGGTCTGGTTGGTGCCATTTTTGCTCTAGGAGCAATTATCGGAGGCATCTTTACCGCCGTAAAACAAATACCGCTGAAATATCACCTCAAGATTGTTTCGGTCGCGATCTTGATGGTTGTTGTTGTGGTGTTCACCATCGCGCGGGCTCATCACTGGTGGGTGGTAATGAGTTTTGGTTTCATCGGTGGAGTTTGCATGTCGCTATTGAATGCTTACGGTGTTGGCTTTATCCAAAATCGAACTAAAGAATCAGTTAGAGCTAGAGTGATGAGCACTTTCAACGCAATAATCACTGTTGGAAGCGTTAGCAGTACTGCAATAGCCGGTGTCGCTATTGCGGCTTTTGGGGTAAGAAATGTCTTTCAAGGGGCGGCGGCAATCGGCTTGGTAATACTTCTAGTTTTTGGTCCTGCAGTTCTAAAGGCTGGTAAAAATTACGGTAAAGAAGAGCTAGACAAGTAGTTGCTTAGCTGCTTCAAGTTCTGGGCTCAGGAAACGGTCCGGTCCATTACCCGGAACCACTTTTCTCAACTTAGCTAACATCTCAGCAGTTGCTTTAGCTGGCTTTAGTGGCGCTCGCAGTTCGATGCACCGGGCCGCTCCAATTAGTTCTATGGCCAAAATAGCTCTCAGATTTGAAATCACTTTGCGTAGCTTAAGCCCTGCGTGCCAGCCCATCGAGACGTGATCTTCCTGCATAGCCGAGGAAGGTATTGAGTCAATACTGGCTGGAACAGCCAAACGCTTAGAGTCCGAAACAAAAGCGGCCGCAGTGTATTGAGCAATCATTAGGCCACTGTCAACGCCTGGGTCCCCGGCTAAAAACGGTGGTAAACCGTTGTTACGAGACTTATCTAGCATGCGATCTGTTCTTCTTTCACTGATTGAACCCAGATCAGTTGCCGCAATGGCTAAGAAATCCAAAACATAAGCAATTGGTGCACCGTGGAAATTACCGTTGGATGCTATCTCGCCGGTTTCTAGAACAACTGGATTATCGATAGTTGCTGCAAGCTCTCTAATTGCAACTTGTTTTGCATAGGTCACAGTGTCCCTTACTGCACCAGAAACTTGTGGAGCACACCTAATCGAATATGCATCCTGAACTTGGCTATCCCCTACACGATGCGATGCAACAATTTCAGAGCCTTGCAAAGCATCAAACATATTTTTAGCTGAAACACTTTGACCAGGATGTGGTCTAAGCGCTTGATGTAATTCTGGGCGATAGGCCTGATCTGTTCCAAGCAAACCTTCGCAGCTCATCGCAGCAATCAAGTCAGCTTGGTCAAGCAATTTTTCTAAATCAGCTATAGCCATGATCAGCATGCCGAGCATGCCATCAGTTCCATTGATCAGAGCTAAACCTTCTTTTTCTTGTAATTCAACTGGTGCTATGCCAGCTTCAGCTAGCAACTCAGTGACTGGCTTTTCAACACCGTGTTTATCTCTAGCTCGACCTTCCCCCATCAAAACCAGAGCACAATGTGCCAAAGGAGCAAGATCCCCCGAACAACCCAGTGAACCGTGCTCGTGAACTATAGGGGTTATTCCATGGTTTAACAGTGCTGCCATGTTTTCAACCAAAACCGCTCTAGCACCGGTCTTACCCGAGGCGAGAGTTTTCATTCTGAGCGTCATCAACGCTCGAACAATTTCTTTCTCAACCTCATCACCCATACCAGCAGCGTGCGATCTAATGAGAGATTTCTGTAATTGAACACGATCTGAAGATGCTATTGAGGTATTCGCTAAAGCACCGAAACCGGTCGAGATACCATAGACAGCCTCATCACTTGCCGCTAGTGCATCGACTCGTTCTCTGCTTTTCTGCATGGACTTGATTGTGGACTCAGAAACTACCACTTGATAGTTATTCCTAGCGATGTTTATTACATCTTCTAAAGTCATGCCTTCGGGGTTTAGAACTACGTTATTCACCTATTACTCCTATAAATTGAAGTTCCCGCAATCACTGTCTGCTCAATCAAATCAACTCCTGGTCGATATGCCAGATGCCGATAAGAAGGGGCATTTAAGACAACAAAATCAGCGGTTTTACCTACTTTTAGAGCCCCAACGTCATCCCGATCTAAAGCCTTGGCTCCGCCTAAAGTGGCAGACCAAAGCGCTTGCTCAATGCTGAAATGCATGTCCCTAACTGCAACCGCAATACAGAAAGGCATGCTGGTGGTGTATGAGGAACCAGGATTGCAGTCTGTTGCAATAGCTAAAGTGATTCCAGCGTCAACGAATCTCCTAGCATCCGGGTATTCACTTCTGGTAGAAAATTCCGCTCCTGGCAATAAAGTTGCAACAGTTTTGCTACCGGCTAACATCTCTAGATCTTTGGCTGTGACGTGAGTTAGATGATCGGCACTAACACAATCCATTTCAACAGCTAACTCAACCGCCCTTGAATGCTTTATCTGGTTGGCGTGTATTTTCGGCAATAAACCCTGTTTTATACCAGCGTCCAAAATTGCTTTTGATTGGTCGTAGTCGAAAGCACCCTCATCGAAAAATACATCTATGAACTTACTGTATGGAACACAAGCCTCAAGCATCTCACCTATGACTAATGCAACATACTCATCAGGCTTAGATTTATATTCCGCAGGGATAACGTGAGCCCCTAGAAAAGTTACATCCTCGGTGTGTTGTGTGGCCAGAGCTACGCTCCGTTTTTCATCTTCGATGGTCAAGCCATAACCACTCTTAGTTTCAAAAGTTGTTATTCCAGATCGATACATCTCGATAGCTCTGGTAGCTATACCCTGATCTAGTTCATCATCGCTGGCATTGCGTGTTGCGTTCACTGTCGACATGATTCCACCGGCAGAATAAGTTTCCCCACTCATCCGAGCACTAAACTCTGAAGCTCTATCCCCAGCAAAAACCAAATGTGCATGTGAATCAACAAATCCTGGGATTACAGTTTTGCCTTGCAGAGAAACCCTGTTATCTGCCTGAGGTGCATCTTTAGCTGAACCAATCCAGCTAATGCTTCCAAACTCTTCAATGAAAGCTGCGTGCTCTAATTCACCTAATAACCCACGCTCCAAAGCAGAGTCATTGGTAACCAGCGAAGCTATGTCGGTGTATAGGGTTGACGACATTACTCGGTGTCCAACATCGGCACATGAACATGCTTTGCTCTGGCAACTTCAACTGCTTGAGGGTAACCAGCGTCAACGTGGCGAATAACACCCATACCTGGGTCGTTGGTTAATACTCTTTGCAGTTTTTGTGCAGCCAGCGCTGTTCCGTCAGCAACAGATACTTGACCGGCATGGATAGATCTACCGATACCAACACCACCACCGTGGTGAATGGAAACCCAAGAAGCACCAGAAGCAATGTTTATCATGGCGTTTAGCAGTGGCCAGTCAGCGATCGCATCAGAACCGTCATACATACCTTCAGATTCACGGTAAGG
>JBEGRI010000054.1:0-5858 GCA_041180525.1 Actinomycetota bacterium
TTCTTGATGTGCGAGTAACTCATCTTTAGAGGGCCAAGCAGTTCCATAGATTCTCTGCAGTTGCTTGTTATTTTCATTGCCTCGCCAATATGCTGCGGCGACACGAGTCAACGCAAAACCGTTACCAATCATTCTTGTGTTCGGTAAATGCGGGCCACGACACAAATCCCTCCAAACAACCTTGTTCTCTTTGGTGTCAAAGTTGTCATAGATGGTTAGTTCCCCTGAGCCAACCTCTGCACTGGCTTCACCGATGTCCTTGCCGGATTTCAGTCCTATGAGCTCTAACTTGTATGGCTCGTTCTCTAGTTCAAATACAGCGTCAGCCTCATTGGTAACTCTTCGAACGAATCGTTGACCTGAGCTGATAATTTTGCTCATCAACTTCTCTAGTTCTTTTAGGTCTTCGGGTGTGAACGACTCAAGAACGTCGAAGTCGTAGTAAAACCCATCCTTTATTGGTGGACCGATGCCGAGTTTAGCCTCCGGATTTAGTGTTTGGACAGCTTGGGCAAGAACGTGGGCGGTGGAATGACGAAGGATGTTCAAGCCATCATTTGAGGAAATGTGAATGCCTTCAACTACATCACCAGCTAACACGGATGCGGCCAGGTCTTTAAGTTCCCCGTTAACTCGCATCGCGACGATTTTCTTGTCACTGAACAGGGTAAAACCGGTTGCGTTCTCTGGTAGATCAAAGGCCTTACCATCCACTAGAGCAGTTGTGTTCAAGATTTCACCTCAGTATGTTTCCTCAATCTTATTCCAAACACTAAGGCTGGCCTTAGTAGATAAATAGATGTTTTTGGTGTTGTCTATTCACTATGACCAAACCGAATGACAAGACAATAGATGAAGTTATCGCCTCGGCAGAATACAAGCGCAACTCAATGGCGGCCAGATTAAATTGGTTACGTGCTGGAGTTCTCGGAGCGAATGATGGAATTATGTCCACATCTGGTCTGGTTCTGGGTGTTGCTGCCAGTCCCAACGCGACAGCAGATACCATCTTGATTGCTGGAGTTGCAGCCGTCGTCGCCGGCTCTATTTCAATGGCTGGTGGTGAATACACGTCTGTAAGCGCGCAACGGGATAGCGAGAAGGCCGCTCTTGCCATTGAGAGAAAAGAGCTTCATGAAAACCCTGAAGCAGAATTAAGAGAGCTTGCTTGGTTTTATGAACAAAAAGGGATGTCAGCTAAGCTCGCTCTAAAAGTAGCAGAGGAGCTCACAGCTAAAGACGCTCTTAGGGCGCACGCTGAAGCAGAACTAGGAATCGACAGCGAACACCACGTTAGTCCAATGCAGGCTGCTTTTTCCTCTTTCGTAGCATTTGCTGGCGGTGGCTTACTTCCACTTTTCGCTGTTACAGGACCCTGGCAGGAATATCGTATTCAAGCAACGGTTGGTGCCGTTATCGCAGCGCTTGTCTTAACTGGCTTCGTTGGAGCGAAACTTGGTGGAGCAAAAGCTGGTAGAGGTATTCTTCGAAATGTTTTAGTCAGTTCGATGACTATGGTCATTACATACCTAATCGGTTTGCTTGTTGGTACTCATCTAGTTGGCTAGCGCGCTACCTTCACCGACTTAGCCGACTTTTTGATCACTTTAGGTAAACCTATTTTTGTACCAGTAACAGCCAAAGTTATTTGTTTACCTGCATCTGCAGCTACCAAACGATAGCTTGCCGAGGTTGCGCCTTTGATGAGAGTTGATCCGCGATACCACTGATAAGTGAACTTAACCCCGGTGTCCCATCGACCAGGACGTGCCATTAAAGTTCCGCCAACTTTGAATGTTCCAGAAATAGTCGGCACTGGAGTGATCAATAATCTTATTGGTCCAAGAACTTGGTTAGATATAGCTGACGAATAAACACCAGATTCTGTCCCCCATTTAGACAGAACTAGGTTGACTTTGAAATAGCGCTTTTCGTCACTAGAGGCCAAAACGATTGATGCTGAATTAGAGTTACCTAAAGTGGCATATGTTCCTGCTGGTGCTGTTGCTCGGAGCCAGGTGAATGTTCGTGTCGCAGTACTCTCAGAAGTTGTCACTGTGGCAGATAGGGTCTCCCCTACATTATTTGAACCCGAAATAGTAATACTCGGGGTTGTATAGGCCGAAGGGAAACCACTGCTTGAAGCAAGTTGCCCGTTGGTGTTCAAACCCCAGCATGCTAGGACTCCACTTGAAAAAGTTGGGTTGATCGTCGTTATTACACAGACATTTTCTGATCCAACACTTAAGGCACCGCCGGTCGTGAAGCTTGCCTTGAGTGTTGAAATGTCAACGGGAGTTGAGCTTTTTAGACCTGCTCTTCCCAATTTGTTGTTTGAATTAGAGCCGAAACAACTTATTTGTGAATCGGCTGACTTGGTGACACAAATAGTTTTTAATCCAACACTTACATCGCTGAACGGACCATTAATCAATCCAACAGCTTGAGATTCGGTGTTATCACCGATGCAATTCAACTTGCCATCACCTTGGAGGAAACAAGAATTATCCCCACCAAGTGCAACCTTTGAAATGTTAGTGAACCCTGGATCTGTGACGCCGAGGATGTTACTAACCGAAGCACTAATCTGACGTTTCGAATTATCTCCCCAACAATAGATAGCGTTTGAGGTTAGCAGTGCACAGTTGTGATAGTTACCTGAAGCTATGCCCTTGGCAGTTCCGATTCCTGGAACTGCTACAGCAGTTTTACTGTCAGTGCCAGTGTTCGAACCTAGTTGCCCTTTAGAGTTATCACCCCAGCAATAGACCAGACCGCTTACCGTATTCACGCAGAAATGCCGGTAACCGGCAGAGATGTGTGAAATTGAAGAATTGCCAAGACCTTGCACAACTGTTGGAACAACAGTTGCCTTCATGGTGTTATCACCCAACTGACCAGACCCATTAGCTCCCCAGCAGTAGACAGTTAATTGGTCAGCTTTGATAGCGCAAGCACTTGCGTTTCCAACCGCGACGTCACTGAAAGTTAGAGACGGATCAAACTCTGGAAGGATCACTCCCCAACATTGAACCTTAGAGGTTTTGGTTAAGACACAAGTGGTGTTTAAACCACTAGATACTTTCTTGAATTCAGTATTCTGCTTTGCTATCAACGGCAAAGTTGAAGAGCTGAGTACGGCAGATTGTGCATAGGTGTTATCTCCGAGACACTTGATACTTGCGTCCTTCAGCAAGGCACAGAAGAAGCCGTATCCAGCACTTATCTGGCTAGCTCGAGTAATTAGTGTTGGAACTCTAGTGGATTGATCAGTTACACCAGCGGTTATCTGACTCTTTGAATTATCTCCCCAACAGAAAGTGTCACCACTTACAGCAAGAGAGCAAGCAAAACGATCTCCAGCTTCGACTTGAGTAACGTCACTTAAACCGGTAACTGTAACTGTTTCACTTGTTTGGCTAGTCGAGCCATTGCCAAGTTGGCCCTGGGAGTTATCGCCAAAGCACTTAACTTCGCCAACCATCACACAGGCGAAATCTTGTCCGACTGTGACTGATGTAGCACCTTGGGTACCTGAAATCAATTTTGGTGTTTCACTGCTAACGAAACTTCCCCAGCAAGAGACACCTGCTGTTGCAACAACGCAAACTCCAGTACTCGAGACATCAACGTAACTTACACTTGGAAATTCGGTTATTAATGTTGCAGCTGAGTTGTTGTATTTAGCTGGTGAACCAGGTCCTAAATCTCCCCAACAATAAAGTTTGTATTCAGTATCGGTGATTGCACAGCTATAGTTTCCGCCTGAATGAATAGAAACCAACCTGTTCGGCAGCGAAATCTTCCTGATAGTACTGCCAGAAACATTTGAAGATAATTGTCCTTTACTGTTATCACCCCAACAGTAACCGTAGGAATCTGGCCCAATGGCACAACCATGGGAAGCACCCAAAGTAATAGATTTACTTCCTAAAAGACCAACAGCAACTGGTTCACTGGAATTATCTGTAGTGCCATCACCAAGTTGACCTTTGTCATTCAATCCAACGCAATAAATCTCGTTGGAGGCTCTAAGTGCACATGTGAAACCATTGCTACTTGCTATTGCGGAAGCATCTTGGGCAAGTGTTGCTGAAGCAGGAGTTATGGAGCCAGCGAAGCAAAGCATCATCACACAGGCGGTGATGAATAGCGTGAAGTGCTTTTTTGCTTTAGCAATCATGATGAAAGACTAACAAGATACTCTGGTGGACGATACTGGGATCGAACCAGTGACCCCTTCCATGTCAAGGAAGTGCGCTACCGCTGCGCCAATCGTCCAAAGGTAAAACTTGGAGGTGGAGACGGGATTTGAACCCGTGGTTTTACAGCTTTGCAGGCTGCTGCTTTGGGCCGCTCAGCCACTCCACCAAACTTCCACGGAGCGTAACGCCCGCTTCGAGCGGATGACGAGATTCGAACTCGCGACCCCAACCTTGGCAAGGTTGTGCTCTACCAACTGAGCCACATCCGCATCTCTCTAGAGAGATAACTAGAAAAGACTAGTGGAAAAAGTTGCAAATAGTCAAAAATATAGGGCCCTGTTGAGGCTTAGGCCTTGCTGTTCATGGCATAAAGCCTAGATAAACAGCGTCGATATTTCTTTTGGTAAGCGCCGAGCAAATGGTCCTCTCGGAAGACCTGTTCGAGGCTGGCACTAACCCTCAGAGCTATCCCAGCTTCGTAACACCGGTCAATAAAACTGACTAACCTAACGGCTTCAAACTGATCTTGAATTTGATAGATGTCATCTATAACCAAAACCTGAAACTGTTCCGACAATTTGGCGTAACGAGATTGATGAATAGAAGCCAGGTAATCCAATAAATCGCCAAAAGATGCGCGCAGAACAAGGTTCTGTGATGTTACTTCTAGTTTCTTCAATTCGTCATCAGGCGTAACAATGAATGAATAGTCGGCCCTCCTATGGCGGTAATCCTCTCCGTCTATTCGAAGCATTTCAAATCTTGCAGCAACGCTCGAAATCTCTCTCTGAAAAGCCTCACTAGCGAACCTACCTTGTCCCAAAGCGTTCGGTGGTGTATTTGAGGTTGCCGCGAAGCAAACACCTTTTGCGGACAGTTCCTTAAGCAACCTTGACATGATCATCGTGTCGCCTGGATCGTCTAGTTCAAATTCATCTATGCAAATCAGACGATACTTCGCAAACTCAGACAAAGCTTGGTTGAAACCCAAATAGCCAATCATGCTCGTGTAAGCAATGAAAGGTCCATAGAGTTTTCGAACTTTTGCTTGATGGTAAATAGAGGCGAGTAAGTGAGTTTTGCCAACACCAAAACCGCCATCTAGATACACACCTCTAGAATCCCCTGTCTTTTTGCCGAGGCCACTTGCAAAAGAATTAGTCGCATCTTTTGCTACTTGTTGGCTTGGATGTTTTGGATCAGGTTGATAGTTTTCAAAAGATACCGATGTGAACTCTGCTGGAGGGACAAGTTCCTGAAATAGCTCCTCAGTCGTCACGCTCGAGTGAAGATCCTGGAGTTTGAGGAGCATAATTTACCGTTCTGATAAGTCCAAAAGTTTGAGAGAATAGAAGTAATCCACCTCAAGTCTAAAAGGAGTCCTAGCGAAGATGCCCATAGCTTTAGATACCAATCCAAAATTCCAACAATATGCTCATCCAGAGGTGCTGGTTAGCACTGAATGGGTCGAGGCGAACATTGGTTCAGACGGACTGGTAATCGTCGAATGTGATGAGGACATACTTTTGTTTGAAACTGGACACATTCCAGGGGCGGTAAAACTCGACTGGCATACCGAGCTGAATCACCCTGTGACTCGAGACTACCTCGATGGTAAAGACATGGCCGAACTTCTTTCAAGAAAAGGCATCT
>JBEGRI010000055.1:0-5839 GCA_041180525.1 Actinomycetota bacterium
TTTGGTTTAGCTTCCCTGCTGGATGCTTTAGCCATGATTGTCGCCATCTTGGCTATCGGCTTCACCCCGAGTTTCTTTAGTAAAGAGGATGAGAAAATAAAGTCATGAGCATCTACGTTGTCAGCTATGTATATGAAGATGATCCGATTGAGCTAAATCAAGTCAGACCGACCCATCGAGCCTGGCTAACTGAACAGTTAGATAAAGGTGTCTTATTAGCCAGCGGCCCGATGATTGACCGAGCAGCAGCTTTGCTCATTTTCAAATCAGGCAGCATTGAAGAGTTAAATGCTTTACTTGACCAAGATCCGTTTGAGTTAGCTGGGCTGATTGCTCAGCGCAGCATTGAAGCTTGGAATCCAATCTTTGGACCATTTAAGGTCTAGCCATGCGTGTGCTAATTTCTGGGGCTAGTGGCCTAATTGGAACTGAATTGCAAAAACAACTCACTGAACGTGGCGATACGGCGCTGATTTTAGTAAGAAGAGAACCAACTGCACCAAACGAGGTTTACTGGGATCCGAGCAAGCTGGAGATTGATCCCAACATCATGGCAACAGTTGATGCAGTTGTGAACCTAGCTGGCGCTACCACTGGGAAACTGCCCTGGAGTAAGAATTACAAAAAAGAACTAATCTCATCCAGGATCAACTCAACTAAAACCTTGGTTCAGGCGATGAGTAAAGCAGCTAGTAAACCGGTGGTATTTGTTTCTGGCTCTGCTTCCGGATACTACGGTGACACCGGTGACACTTTGCTATTTGAAAGTTCGCCTAAAGGCAAAGGTTTCCTAGCCGATCTTGCCTGGGATTGGGAACGTGAAGCCATGAAAGCGCCACATGGTGTGAGGGTGGTTCTAATCCGAACCACCATGGTGCTCTCAAAACAATTAGGAGCTCTAGGAAGACTAATTCCCCTGATCAAAGCTGGTGTTGGTGGGAAGTTAGGTAACGGCAAGCAGTGGTGGGCTTGGATCTCACTACCAGATGAAGCCAGAGCTATCATTCACCTGATAGAAACTAGAAGCGCATCTGGGCCCTATAACCTAACAGCACCTGAACCGGCAACCGCTAAAAAACTAATTAAAACTCTTGGCAAAGCATTACATCGACCAACCATAATTCCAGTTCCAGCTTTCGCCCTAAAACTTGCCTTTAGAGAAGGTGCTCAAGAACTTCTGCTCTGCAGTCAAAAAATGTCAGCAGATAGATTGCTAGCTACTGGATTTGTTTTCCAACATCCAGATTTAGTTTCTGCTTGCAATTATGTCGTTACGCCTGAATAGATTTAATGAATTTGAACTGACTGATTGCAACTACGGCAGCTAAAGCACCGCCGGCAATCATTGGAACGCTCAAATCTATTTTGGCTAACAATCCTCCGATGTAACCGCCGATAGGCATCAAACCCCAAACAATTGTTCTTCTGGTTCCATGTATTCGACCAAAAATTTCATTAGGTATCATCACGTGGTAGGTAGACATTAGCAAGATGTTCCACTGCGCAATAAAAAATCCATGTAGCAAGCTAGCAAACATGTACCAGTAGATGTTTGGTGAAAAACCTGCCAGCAACAGTGAACCTGATGAAACACAAAGTGCAACGGCTAAAACTTTGCTTCTTCCGTAGCGAGCAGAAATCTTTGGTGAAGCAAAAGCACCGAATAATGCGCCGATGGCCAGTGGAATCATGACCCAGCCATAAACCACTTCAGGAACTTTGAGTCGATCTAAAAGAAACAACACCAAAGTTGCCTGACCCATGGCGTAGAAGAACCCGATAATACCTGTGGTCATCACTAAACGAAATAGCACCTTCTGGCGGAATAAATAAACTAAACCTTCACGGATTTCGGTGGAAAGTTTTCTTTTTTCTATGCGCGTGATGTTTGCCTGCAGATCTTGCTTGCCGATACCAAAAACCAAAAACATAGTGACCAGATAGCAGATGGAGATACCTAGGAAGGGTGAATAAACCATGGATGCATACAGCATCGCACCTAGTGGAACTCCGACGAACTGCTGCATGACCGTATCGGCTAGTTGAAGTCTGGAATTGCCACGCTCAAGCTGATGGCCTTTTAGAAGTGAAGGTATCGATGATTGAGTTGCCGTGTCATAGACCACTTCAGAGATGCCAAACACGAAAGTCAAAAGCATTAGAACCCAGAGTGACATCTCATGGCTGATTACCAATGAGGCAATCGTCATCCCGATCAACACCCTGGTCAGCTGAACCAGTAACATTGCAGTCCGCCGATTTATCCGATCTACTAGGGCCCCGAGTGGAATAGCAAAAAACAGCCATGGCAAAAGCATCATGTTTGACTGAATTGAGATCAAAACTGGATCTCTAGTTAGCTTGGCTGCCAAAAGAGGTATTGCCGCTCCAGATAAACCATCGGCAAACTTAGAAAACATCGCCCCAGAGAATATTCGGTTAAAAGTTCTGCCTAATGAAGAATCATTCTCTGGGCTTGATGGCACCACATCAGTTTAGCGATAAAAGAAAAGCTTAAAAAGAGAGGCCCCGATCGTAAAGACCGGGGCCAAAGTGCTTAAGAAAAATTACTTCTTCTTTGCAACAGTCTTCTTAGCAGCAGCCTTCTTAGGTGCAGCCTTCTTTGCAACTGTCTTCTTAGCAACTGCCTTCTTAGGTGCAGCCTTCTTTGCAACAGTCTTCTTAGCAACTGCCTTCTTAGGTGCAGCCTTCTTAGCTACAGTCTTCTTAGCAGCAGCCTTCTTAGGTGCAGCCTTCTTTGCAACAGTCTTCTTAGCAACTGCCTTCTTAGGTGCAGCCTTCTTTGCAACTGTCTTCTTAGCTACAGCCTTCTTAGGTGCAGCCTTCTTAGCTACAGCCTTCTTTGCTACAGCCTTCTTAGCAGGTGCAGCCTTCTTTGCTACAGCCTTCTTTGCTTTGGTTGTTGCCACTTTCGCTCCTTTGTTAATGGTCTTTTCGACCTTTGCAGTTACAGCAGGAGTATTCTTCGCTACTGTCTCTGCAGCTTTGTTGATTCCCTTTCGGGCTTTTGCAGTCAAAACAGGAACTTCTTTTTCAATGATGTTCGCTGCCTTGACAATTCCTTCTTTGATGTCGTCTTTAGCGTTGTCCGCGATGCGATCGACATCCTTTGCGACTTCCTTGGCTTTCTTGCGTCCGCCTCTTACAAGGTCATCTAGTAATCCCATTTGTCAACTGTCCTAACTGTTGGGTTTATTTAATGCTAGTGGAAGAAATAAGGCAAATAGAAGAAATAAAGCGAATAGTTTTTTAGAAAATATTGAGGAATATTTAGCCGTTTGAACGTCTTCTTTGCATAATTTCATCGAGTGTTTCAGAACTTATTTGTTCACGTTCGGTTCTAACTTTTTCTAAATCATGCACTTGTGCCCACTCAACATTTTCAATCGAACCTAAACGAGCTGAAAGTGGATCGGGGAGTCGATTAATTACAACTTTTTTGCTCTCTTCAACTGCTGCTAGGTTGTCCTGAAGCCCTTTATTTATAGGGGTTTGGGTCTTTAATGCATTATTTGCGGGCAATTGTGTGCTGCGGACTATTTTTATGGCACTTACTCTATTTTTCTTCGGAGTTTTAACCGATCTGGTTCCAGTTGGAGTAAGAAAAGCGAGCCAGGCAACTGTGATGATGAGCAGAATTAATCCACCTGAACCTAAAAACTCCATGACTCAAGAGTATTTAACCTTTAGAAAGATTTTTGGATGCTCGGCGTGTCTAATTTTGCTTTTTTTCAGGATTTTTTGCAGATTTGGCTTTTTTTCTGAGCCAAGCATTCAACATTCCATCGCCAACTTCCTCAACAGTCAACGCGTAAACGTTGTGATCCCTCCAGTCATTGTTGATGTGGATGTATTTTTTCTTTACCCCTTCAAACCTGAGGCCCAATTTTTCAACCACAGCGATACTGGCTTTGTTCTCAGGACGAACATCGATCTCAACTCGATGTAAACCTAGTTCAAAAAAGACATAGTCCATAGCCAAAGCAACTGCGGTAGGTATGATTCCTCTGCCAGCCACTTCGGGGATAATCCAATAACCGATAACGCAACTGCTGACTGATCCATAAAGAATGTTGGCAACATTAAGCTGACCAACTATTTCACCTTGATAGATAACGACGAAAGGTAAACCTTCGTGGTTATCAAATTGTCTAAGCAGCGACTTGACTAAAACTTTGTAATCAAAAGATGTCGGACCATTTGGGTTGGTTGCCTCCCACGGCCTAAGCCAAGCACGATTGGTCAACACCAATTGTTCTAAAACCTTGGCATCCCTAGCTCTTACTATCCTCAGAGAAATATCTCCTTGAGTTAGCGCAAATAAATTGCTCATGCTGGCAAGATTAGTGGCATGGATGAGATTGTGTTGGCCAAAAGCAAACTTCGCGAGAGAATTTTGCTAAATCGTAAGCAGCGAACCAGCAATAATCCAGAAGCTTTTTGCCGAAATCTTGAAAGTCTGGTTTCAATAATCCAACCCAAACGAGTTGCACTCTATCGCTCTTACCTGAGCGAACCAGATACCAGCACTTTCATCAGCAAAACATCCCTTCCCACCATTACACCCAAAGTCATCGATGAAGCGAACTTGATTTGGGAGGGGATTGAAGAAACAGAAATCCAAAAAGGGGATTTGTTAATCATTCCTGCTCTAGCTGTAGACCTTAAAGGTAACCGGTTGGGTCGAGGTAAAGGATACTTTGATCGTGAATTAGCTAAATTACCTGAAATGGTTTTGGTCTATGCCATGGTTTTTGATGATGAACTGCTATCAGAAATACCGGTTCAAGCACATGACCGTAAGGTCAACGGAGTGATTACCGAAAGTGGAATACACAAAATAAACTAGTGTCATGCCAACATACTCATATCGCTGTTTGAGCTGTGCTCATGAATTTGATGCCCAGCAGTCAATCAACGACAAAGCGCTGACCAGTTGCCCTAACTGCTCAGGCGAGTTAGCCAAAGTCTTCGGCAAAGTTGGAGTTAGCTTCAAAGGTTCCGGCTTTTATAAAACCGACAATACAACTCCGCCTAAAGCTGACTAAGCCCAGTGTGGGGGTTTATCTTCTCGAAGCCGATCATCGTTGCTTTGTGGTCTCTCTCCCCAAGCCTGATCGGTATCCTCAAAAACCCTTTCAACTGGTTGGGTGAGAAGCATGGTTGGGGTTATTTCAACACCTAGCCTGGTAGCAATCCTTTCAGCAACTAACTGAGGGTCAGAAAAAACTTCAAAAGAATAAACCCGCTGATAGCCCCAACCTAAGTTAACTAGCAGAGCTGGTCTAAGTCTTATTCGCTCGGTGTAATTAAGATCAAGGTTCGACCAGTCCGGTTCAACAATCAAAGCTTGATTTCCGTAGGATGCAATAAGTGGTATTCGTTTACCGTAACCTTCAACGACTCTAACTCCAAAGCGTTTCAGCCTTCTTGCAAGGTCACCTAGCATCGGGTCAGATTCAAAACTATCTGTTTCTATGTTTTCGTTATAGATAGGTTTTAGCAATGTTGCCAAATACTCGCTTGCTCCATCAGCCTTAAGTTCCGGTAGGTCGTAGGCACTGAAACAACTAACTATTGTCATTCTGTATCTTGCACTTACCAGCATGTTGGCTAGCCAACGTTTAGCGTCAGGTTCCTGCAATAAACCGAACTGCGGTAGAACTTTGCCTTGGCTGGTTCTACCAAAACCTATGCTGAAAATAATACGGTCGGCTAGACGGTGGTTAAGATCAGACAGAGTTGAAATTTCAAACTTCTCGCGGCCGTGCTTTTGGAAAAACTCCATCAACTCGGTGTTCTGCTCTAAAGCCAACTG
>JBEGRI010000056.1:0-5797 GCA_041180525.1 Actinomycetota bacterium
GCTTCAAGTTCAAAAGCACCTCAGCCAACGGCAAAATTGACGCAGGAAGCCTTTATGAGTTCCTGGCCAGATGTGTTGAGCAAACTAGCGACTATTTCTAGATCAGCCTGGCAAGTTGTTTTGCCCCAAAAGCCGGTGGCTTTTGATGGCGAAGTGATTGACATTCTTTTTGCTAATGATGCTGATAAGGAAATCTTTAGAGCTGGTGGAACTAACTCTCCTTCAGAAGTGTTGCGGAGAGCTATTTTCGAAGTCTTGGGAGTGAGAGTTAAATATCGCGCAGCAACTGCAACACAACCACAGATGGTGACTGAACCTATAGCCAAGGTTGAGCCTGAAGTTGCCCAGGACACTAGAAACAAATTGATTGATACTAATAGCCAAATTGGCGATGCAGTTTTGCGCGACATTCTTGGTGCAGCTCCAGTTGAGGGCGACGACTAAATGTATGAAGGTATTGTTCAAGATTTGATTGATGCTCTATCGCGTCTACCAGGTGTTGGTCCTAAATCAGCACAGCGTATCGCTTTCTATTTAGTTGAAACTGAAGACGAGCAAGCAAAAGAACTTGCTCGCATTTTGCTTGAAGTCAAAGAGAAGGTTCGTTTTTGTGATATTTGTGGCAACGTCTCAGAAGATTTACTCTGCAACATTTGTCGTGATCCAAGACGAAGCAAAGCTGCCATCTGTGTTGTTGAAGAGTCTAAAGATGTTCAGGCAATTGAGAAAACTAGAGAATTTCGTGGTTACTACCACGTACTAGGTGGGGCTATATCACCGATAGATGGCATTGGTCCTGAGAATCTTCGCATCAAAGAGCTGATGAGTAGGTTGAATGACCCAGAAATCAAAGAGGTCATTATTGCAACAGATCCCAACTTGGAAGGTGAAGCTACTGCTACCTACCTAACCAGGATGCTGGTTCCTCTGGGCATTACGGTTAGTCGCCTTGCCTCAGGCTTACCTGTTGGCGGAGACCTTGAATATGCCGATGAAGTTACCTTGGGTAGGGCTTTTGAGGGCAGAAGAGTAGTTAGCGATAACTAGGTTCTGGGCTAAACTTTTATTGTTCAACGACGAATACCCTTTCACTTCTATCTTCAGGAGTATTTAGTTGGCGCTTATTGTGCAAAAGTATGGCGGATCGTCGGTGGGCGATGCCGAAAAAATCAAGCATGTCGCCAGACGCATCATTGAAACCCAAAAAGCTGGCAACCAGGTCTGTGTTGTTGTTTCAGCAATGGGGGACACTACAGACGAACTTTTAGATTTAGCGAACCAAGTTGCTGTAAATCCCGAAGGTAGAGAACTAGATATGTTGCTTACTGCTGGTGAACGTATCTCAATGGCTTTACTTGCAATAGCCATCAATGATTTAGGTGCCAAGTCACTTTCTTTTACCGGCTCACAAGCAGGAATCATTACCGATGAAGTTCACGGTAACGCACGCATTGCTGAGGTAACTCCAGATCGAGTCGCTGAAGCGCTTGATGGTGGCAATATCGCAATCGTTGCTGGTTTTCAAGGTTTCAACCGTGACTCTAGAGACATCACTACTTTGGGGAGAGGTGGTTCTGACACCACAGCCGTTGCTTTAGCAGCAGCATTGAATGCTGATATTTGTGAGATTTATAGTGATGTCGATGGTATCTACACCGCTGACCCAAGAGTTGTTCCAACCGCTAGAAAACTAGATGTCATCGATGTTGAATCAATGTTGGAATTAGCTGCTGCTGGAGCAAAAATATTGCATATCCGTGCAGTCGAATTTGCTAGAAGACACAAAGTTGACCTTAGAGTTAGGTCAACCTTTAGTGATGATCCTGGCACTCAAGTTATCGCCGATGAGAGCGGAGTAAAGAAAATGGAAGAGTCGATTGTTTCTGGTGTTGCCACCGATAAATCGCAAGCAAAGATAACCGTGATTGGTATCCCCGACATTCCTGGTAAGGCAGCGGCTGTGTTCACCACGGTTGCCGAAGCTGGAGCGAACATCGACATGATTGTTCAGAACACCCCAACTGGTTCGGACGTAACAGATCGAGTATCAGACATCTCTTTTACCCTGCCTAAAGGTGATTTGAAGAAAGTTTTAGATGCCTTGGCTCAAAACAGGGATGTTTTGGGTTATCGCGAACTTGAAAGCGATGAACAGATAGGTAAGTTGAGCATCGTTGGAGCCGGCATGCGAAGCCATTCCGGTATTTCAGCAATCATGTTTAAGGCTTTAGCTGAATCTGCTATCAACGTTGAAATGATTTCGACTTCTGAGATTCGAATCTCAGTTATAACCAGCCTGGACCAAATAGATGAGGCAGCTAGGGCAGTTCATAAGGCTTTCAGCCTTGATGGTGACACAGTTGCAACTGTTTATGCAGGAACCGGAAGATAATTTGGCTAAACCAAACCTTGCTCTAGTAGGTGCTACCGGTGCTGTTGGCACCGTGATGTTAGAGATTATTAACTCCAGAGAAAACATCTGGGGCGAGATAAGACTTATTGCTTCAGCTAGATCTGCTGGTAAAAAGATCTTGGTTCATGGGCAAGAAGTAGTTGTTGTTGAACTTAGTGAAGCAGCTTTTGAAGGAATCGACATTGCATTATTTGATGTTCCCGATGAAGTTAGCGCTATTTGGGCTCCAATAGCGGCTAAACATGCTGTGGTGATAGATAACTCTGGAACTTTCAGAATGGATAGTGAAGTTCCTCTGGTTGTTCCTGAAGTTAATCCGGAGCAAATAAAGAACAGACCTAAAGGTATTATCGCCAACCCTAACTGCACAACCTTAACCATGATGGCAGCTCTAGGAGCATTACACCGTAAGTTCCAACTAACAGAATTAGTTGTCTCCAGCTACCAAGCGGTTTCCGGCGCTGGCATGTCAGGTATTGATGCTTTGCAAGAAGAAACTCAGGCAGTTGCTGGAACTCAACTTGGATTGAGTTCAGAGGATCTTTCAACTACAAAGTCGGCTAACTCACCTTTCCCTGCACCGATAGCACTGAACGTTATACCTTGGGCAGGATCGCTTAAGACAGATGGCTTCTCTTCAGAAGAGATGAAAGTTAGGGATGAAAGCCGCAAGATTCTGGGAATTAGTGATTTGAAGGTAGCGGCTACCTGTGTTCGTGTTCCTGTTTTGGTTGGTCACAGCCTGACCGTTCATGCAACTTTCGCTAAAAATATCTCTGTTGACCAAGTTAACCAAGTTCTAGAAGCTGAAGCAACAGTTGAACTGCTAGATGATCCTGATAAAGGCATCTGGCCAACTCCTAATCAGGTTGCTGGGACAGATCCAACTTATGTCGGTCGCGTAAGGGCATCGCTAGATTTTCCTAATTCGATAGAGCTGTTTGTAGTAGGGGATAACTTGCGTAAAGGTGCTGCTTTGAACACCTATGAAATAGCAGAACTTGTTGCTAAAGATTTTTAGGCTTGCCTAGTAGTGTTGAACTATGCGCAGGTTATTAGTTCTAACAACAATCTCTTTGATTACCTTAGCGCTTAGTTCATGCTCCGGTAATAGTGCTGATCAACCGGTAGGTAAAGTTCCAGATAAGCCAGCAGCCACCGCACCAACAGTAATTGCTGCCAACTACCAAAACAGCTACGGGGATTACGTTTTCAGAATCGGTGGCGGAACGGTTTGGTGCACGATCAGCTCTCAACCATCTTTCGTTATCTGCGAACACAACGAAATAGACGTTGCATATAAGCTCCCCGTTGCACCAGAGAGCTGCCAGGGAGCTTGGGGATTCCAAGCAAGGCTCTGGTCTAACCAGCCATCTGAAGGCAAGATAGCCGATTGGTACTGTTCATCAGGTTTGTATTCGGATCCGGAAGGTATTTTTGACTTGCCAAAAGGTAGCAAAATACAAGTTGGTGCGATTACCTGTTATGCGGCAGATGTGGTTGCACGCTGTGATAACGAGAGTGGTCAATACTTCGCCCTTGGGGCTGAAGTTTATGGCTTCGGCAACTAATCTTTAGCCGTTAGGGTTATTACCCTTACTTCTGGGCGACAGGCAAACCTAAATGGTGCATAAATAGAGGTTCCTAACCCAGCACAAACATTCAACAAAATGTTTTTGTTTCCAACTTTCATAAAGTTCATACCTCTAGCCAAATTACGTGGCAAATCACAGTTAGTAACCAGAGCTGATTTAGCGAAAGGTATTCGAACTTGACCGCCATGAGTATGCCCAGCAAAAACTATCCCTGCACCAAACTCGGCTAAACCTTCAATTATTCGAAGATATGGTGCATGTGTTACGCCGATAACTACATCCGCCTTACTCAGTTGCTTTGTTTGTAAAGCGCTAAGGTCATCTCTGCCTTCATGAGCATCATCGGTTCCGATGAAGTTGATGGTGCTGCCTTTAATCTTTAGTTGAACATTTGAGTTGTTTAGGTCTTGCCAACCTAGAGCTCCAAAACCCTTGTTTAGCAGCTCAACATCTAGTTTCTTGTCTTCAGCTCGATGCCTTTTAGAGGGACTAAATAGGTAACTAAAAGGGTTGGTCAGCTCTGGCGCATAAATGTCATTGGATCCATTTACGTAGACACCGTGGGTTTTCAAGTTCCCTAGTGAGCTTAATAGTGGTGTTATGGCATTACGGTGTCCTAGGTTATCGCCGGTGTTGATTACCAAATCTGGTTGGATTCTTTCATTTAGCCTTGCTAGCCAGCGCTGTTTTCTTTTTTGCCAAGGTGCTAGATGAATATCAGATATATGTAATACGACAATATCTTGGGAACCTTTAGGTAAAACATGGATATATTCATTGCTTCTGATCGTATAAAGGTGACGTTCAATAAGTCCCCAGATAAAGCAGGAGATGACAATTATCAGGGGGATATGAAGAAACATTAAGGTCCGGTTGAAATTATCAACAGAATTGCGTTAGACGAACTGACCGCTTTACCGGCAGCCGGTAGAGTGCCAACCACGTTACCCGCAGGAACAGTGTCGTCATGAACGAAGAACTGTTTTTGTGAAGGTTGGGGGATACTCACTGAAGGGAACCCAGCATTATTCAAAGCGGTTGTTGCATCCGATGGCGTCATCCCTCTGACATCTGGAACTCTGGTGAATCCTCCCTTAGAGACAAAGATCTTCACAACTGTTCCACTTGGCAATAAGCTTTGCGATTTAGGAATAGTGTATGCAACTGCACCTGCAGTAACAGTTGAACCTACTTGGACCGGCATAATCTTGGCATTCAAACCAGCGCTCAAAATATTTTGTACTGCAGTGTCTGGGGTTTGCCCTGAGACGGATGGAACGGTGACCATACTTGCTGAAATCATATCTGCCGGTGGTGGATCAAATGGGTCACCACCGTAAGTCTTGTTGGCAGTTTTCATGATGGTTCGCCAAATATCGTGTCGGACAGTACTACCTTTTTTGTTGTTGAGCAAAATCTTTCTAAGCGAAGTGTCACCCGAGACGTTACCCACCCAAACAGCCGTCGCCACCTTACTTGAGAAACCTGTCATCCAGGTATGCACACCAGCGTCAGTGGTACCAGTTTTACCTGCCAGCGGCACCCCATCACCAGTTGAAGATGCGCCACCAGTACCACCGTTGATAACTCCCTGCATGGCGTAGGTCATACCAGCGGCGACCTCAGGGGTGACAGCTTGAGAACAAATAGACTTTGGAACTGGGATTTCCGTATTGGTTTCGCGAACCACAACCTTGTCGATAGCGATAGGAGTACAGTAAACACCTTTATTGGAAACACCAGCAACAGCAGCAGCCATGGTCAACGGAGCTACTTCGTTTACACCAAG
>JBEGRI010000057.1:0-5675 GCA_041180525.1 Actinomycetota bacterium
TACTTTGACTTCAACCTATGATCACCGTGTCATCCAAGGAGCTGGATCAGGCGAGTTCCTAAAAATCATTCACCAATTACTGCTTGGTGAACGCGGCTTCTACGATGACATTTTTGCTGACTTGCGTATTCCTTATGTTCCGATTCGCTGGTCGCTTGATGTTGATGACGTTGAGGCTAGAAGCAAAGAGACTAGGGTTCAAGAGCTGATTAACGCCTACCGTGTTCGTGGACACCTGATGGCTGATATCGATCCGCTGGAATACAAGCAAAGATCTCATCCAGATCTGGATGTGCTTAGCCATGGCCTTAGCCTTTGGGACCTAGACAGAACTGTCAAGACCGGTGGTTTTGGTGGCAAATCCAAGATGCTGCTACGCGATGTTCTAAAAATCTTAAGAGACAGCTACTGCAGAACTGTAGGCGTTGAATACATGCATATTCATTCACCTGAAGAACGTAAGTGGATGCAGGACAAGCTAGAAAGACCATACGAGAAACCTAGCCGTGAACAACAACTGCGTATCCTTGAAAAACTAAATGAAGCTGAAGCCTTTGAGACTTTCTTGCAAACCAAGTTCGTCGGGCAAAAGCGTTTCTCACTTGAAGGTGGTGAATCTGCTATTGCGGCTCTTGATGAGATTCTGCAGGCAGCAGCTGACAATTCGTTAGTTGAAGTAGCTATCGGTATGGCTCACCGTGGACGTCTAAACGTTCTTACCAACATCGCTGGCAAAACCTATGGCCAGGTCTTCCGTGAGTTTGAAGGCAACACTGACACATCAACCGTCCAAGGTTCTGGAGATGTCAAATACCATTTAGGAACTTCAGGAACATTCGTTTCAGCTCAAGGCAATAAGACTGCCGTTTATCTTGCAGCTAACCCGTCCCACTTGGAAGCAGTCAACCCAGTACTGGAAGGTATTGTTCGAGCCAAACTAGATCGACTAGGTAAATCTCCTGAAGAGAACCCAGTACTGCCGATCTTGATTCACGGTGATGCTGCATTTGCCGGCCAAGGTGTTGTTCCAGAAACTTTGAACATGATGAGTTTGCGTGGTTACCGTACCGGTGGAACTGTTCACATCGTGATCAATAACCAGGTTGGATTTACTACCCCGCCTTCGATGTCACGATCAACAACTTACGCAACCGACATCGCCAAAGGATTACAGGTACCTATTTTCCACGTCAACGGTGACGACCCTGAGGCAGTGGTTAGAGTCGCTCACTTGGCTTTTGAATACCGACAGACATTTAACAAGGATGCTGTAATCGATCTTGTCTGTTACCGTCGTCGCGGACACAACGAGGGTGATGATCCTTCGATGACTCAGCCGTTGATGTATTCGCTAATTGAAGCTAAGCGCTCGGTTCGAACCCTCTATCTCGAGTCTTTGGTTGGCCGAGGCGACATTACCCGCGAAGAGTTTGAACAATCAAACCAAGACTTCCAGGCCAAGCTTGAAGGTGCCTTTACCGACGTTCATGAAGCTGAGACCAAACCGGCCTCAATTACACCTAAGCCAGTCGGGATTGGAACGACCGCTAGCGACCACCCCGAGGTTGCTCACGAAACTAAGGTGAGCAAGGAAGTTGTTGAACTAATCGGTGATGCACACAACAACATCCCACCTAACTTCCAGGTACACCCTAAGCTTCAACAATTACTGACCAAGCGGGTTGAAATGTCTCGTGAAGGTGGCATCGACTGGGGCTTTGGTGAGCTAATTGCCTTTGGGTCACTCTTAGTTGAAGGCGTTAATATCCGTATGGCAGGACAGGATTCTAGACGTGGAACTTTCGTACAAAGACACGCTGTTTTCCACGACCGACTAAATGGTCAAGAGTGGATGCCACTTAGAAACCTAAGCACGCAACAGGGCAAGTTCTATATCTATGATTCCCTGCTAAGCGAATACGCAGCCATGGGTTTCGAATATGGTTACTCGGTTGAAAGAGATGATGCCCTAGTTCTTTGGGAAGCTCAGTTTGGTGACTTTGCTAACGGAGCACAAACTATCTTGGATGAATTTATTTCATCTTCAGAACAGAAGTGGGGTCAGCACTCTTCTTTAGTGCTACTGCTCCCTCACGGTTATGAAGGTCAAGGACCAGATCACTCTTCAGCAAGAATTGAAAGATATTTACAACTCTGTGCTGAAAACAATATGACTGTTGCTCAACCATCAACGCCAGCTAATCACTTCCACCTTCTTCGTAAACAAGCATATTCAAAGCCAAGAAGACCTTTGATTATCTTCACCCCTAAGTCGATGCTTCGCCTTAAGGCAGCTTCATCTAACGTTGCTGATTTCACTAATGGAAGTTTCAAAGAAGTCATCGATGATGAACGCTCATTGACTAAGAGTAATGTGAAGAAAGTTATTTTCTGTTCCGGTAAGGTCTACTGGGATCTTTTAGCTGAAGCAGAAAAACGTAATGATCTAACTACTGCGATAGTTAGAGTTGAACAGCTCTACCCAACTCCAGTTGATGAGATTAAAGCAACATTTGCATCATATCCAAATGCCGAAATGGTTTGGGTTCAAGATGAACCTGCTAACCAAGGACCTTGGACATACATCGGTCTATTCTTACCTAAATACATGAATGGGCTAGTCCCAAGGTTAGTTTCAAGACCAGCAAGCGCCTCCCCTGCCACCGGCTCAGCTAAAACGCACGCTGCCGAACAGGCTGACCTGATTCAGCGAGCCTTCGCCTAAAGATGAGTGAACCGCGCAAAAACATCAGAATCGTCATCATCGGTGATGATCTGGTTAGCGCAGGCGGTGACCCGAAAGGTTTAGGTTGGGTTGGTCGGGTAATTGCCAAAACTCAAAGTGATTACCCTAAGGTAGATTTTTATGCCCTGCCAACACCAGAGATTACCTCGGCTGGCTTGGCTGAGATGTGGAAGAGTGAAGCGGTAAAGCGCTTCAGCGATGATACCGATAATCGTCTAGTCATTTCATTGAACTCAAATGACATTAATGCTGGTATTTCGATGTCTAGATCAAGACTGAATTTAGCTAACATTTTGGATGAGTCGGCAACCCAAGGCATCAAGAGTTTTGTAATCTCACCAATACCTTCACGAAACCCTCAACTGAACTACGACATAGAACATCTGGCTGCTGGTTTTGAAGATGTTGCCTCAAGAAGGTCCCTACCATTTGTTGATGCTTTTAGACCACTGATCGACCACCAGGGCTTTAATGATGAATTGAAAAACTCAAACTTTGGCCAACCAGGTCAGCTGGGACATGGGCTGATTGCCTGGTTAGTACTAAACCAAGGGTGGTATCGCTGGTTAGATTTACCTGAACAGGAAATCTAGTTTTCTTCTTCAGCGCTAAGTTGCATGAAACTTCGTTGAACTAACTCATCGATTGAAATTTGATTCCAACTGGAACTAATAATTTTCTGAGTTATTTGCTGCTCTAATACAAACTCAGCTCGGCAACTATTACAGTCTGCCAAATGCTGATCTATTTGCTCTTTATCTGTCTCCGCTAGTTCTTGGTCAAGATACTCGTAGATCTTTTCCATCACCAGGTTGCAGTCAAATAATGACATTTCTATCCCTTTACTTTTCTTCGTCTTTAACCTTGATGCCATACTCTTTGGCTAATTCAATTAGTTGCTTGCGTAACTTCTTGCGAGCACGAGAAACCCTAGAACCAACCGTGTTCTGGGGAATGTTTAGAATCTCCGCGATTTCGGCATATGTGAACCCCTGAATCATGTTCAAGCGAATAACATCTTGGAATTCTTCATCAAGACTGTTTAGTGCCTTGTTGATGATGTCATCATCAATTTCTCCCATAAAAGTGTCTTCTGCTGATTGCTGCCAGTATTTCTCTGGAACGATCTCATCAAAGATGTCACTTTCCTCAGCCTCTTCGGTGAATGTGACAACATTGTCTGCACGCTTGAAGCTTTCTTTTCTTACGGCCGAATTGATGGTTCTACTTTGATTTTTCATCACGACTTTAAGCCAGCCCCTGATGCTGTCTTGGTCAAACTCATAGTTCTTTGCATATTTCATAGCACGAACTAGGGTCTCCTGAAACAGTTCATCGCGATACTTTGGATTTGTCTTACGACACTCGTTTCTTAGCCATTCGTAGTTAGGCTGGAGAAGATCATCCAGCCTCTTGAAATATTCGTCTCTTTCACTCATTACTTGTGATTCTACGCTCCCTAATTGTTGGCGGTATTGTTTACGTGCAGTTATTCGTTTATCGATAAATATCAGCTCCTTAATTTATCCCCAACTATAGGGTCGGATTGCTAACGGAATGTTAGTTCCCAAAGTTCTTCGAGTCATCCAAATGGTTCTAGGTAGGATATAAACCAATGAACAGTTCGGATTATTCCCGTTTAGAAGAAAAGAGTTGGTTAGCCCCAACGGCTGTCGAACCAATATCTGGGACTATCCAGTTACCCGGCTCTAAATCACTAACCAACCGTGAACTTGTCCTGTCAGCATTAGCTTCAACCCCTTCCACCTTGATTGCCCCGCTAGATTCAAGGGATTCCCAACTAATGATCCAGGCCCTAAGAAACTTAGGGACCCAGATCACTAGAGACGAAAGGGGCAACCTCAGTATTGTTCCAGCAGCCACCGACACGAAGGTTCAAGCGATGATTGACTGCGGTTTGGCTGGAACGGTGATGCGCTTTGTTCCACCTGTAGCAGCCACATTTAGCGGTGAAATCAGCTTTGATGGCGATGAGGCAGCTAGAAAAAGGCCGATGCAAACCACCATTGATTCGCTAAGAAAGTTAGGAGTAAATGTCATTGGTGAGGGCTTACCTTTTACCATTCAGGCTTTAGGAAAAGTTGAAGGTGGCGAGTTAGAAATTGATGCCAGCGCTTCTTCGCAATTTGTTTCTGGCTTACTTTTAGCAGCACCAAGATTTTCCAAAGGTTTGAAACTGAAACACTCTGGTAAGGATCTGCCAAGCGAACCTCACATTGAGATGACATTAGCTTGTTTGCGAGCTCGAAGGGTTAAAGCCTATGCAACTTCACCAACTAGCTGGGTGGTTGAACCTGGTGCCATTAGCGGAGCAGAGGTAATCATCGAACCAGACTTATCTAATGCTGGTCCTTTTCTGGCAGCTGCTTTAGTAACTAAAGGAAAAGTTGTTATAAAGAACTGGCCGTTAGAGACAACTCAGGTTGGCAAAAACCTGATTGGTATCTTGCAGCAGATGGGGGCAAAGATTGGTTTTGCTGATGGTGATTTGACATGTCTTGGTGGAGATTCAATTCGAGGCATAGATATTGACATGCACGATTCTGGAGAACTTGCGCCAACCATTGTTGCTTTGGCGGCGCTTGCTGAATCTGAGTCAACAATCACTGGGATATCGCATCTTAGGGGTCATGAAACTGATCGAATTAATGCTTTAGTGACTGAGATAAACAACCTAGGCGGCAAAGCAACTGAATTAGCTGATGGAATCAAAATCACTCCCACAGTGATGCATGGTGGAAGTTGGGACAGCTATGGAGATCACAGAATGGCAACCGCAGCAGCAATTATTGGACTTAAGGTTCCCGACATCACTGTCAATGACATAAATGTAGTGAGTAAAACTATGCCTGAGTTTGTTTCGTTGTGGGGACAGCTTTTATGAGTTGGTTAGGTAACGAAGACGAAG
>JBEGRI010000058.1:0-5533 GCA_041180525.1 Actinomycetota bacterium
ACAGTCTCTGACGGTAAAGTAGCAAAATCTTCTAAGGAAGCTCAACGTCGTCAAACTATAGCTGAACGTAAATCGCAACCTTCCGTAAACCTTGACACCAACGAAGGAGAAAACTAATGTCTCGCTTTAGTGATTTTGGTAACCAGCTTTACTCTGGCGAGCGTTCAATCAACTTCATTGGTCGCCGCAAAATCTTTTATGTAATTGCCATAGCCATGGTTTTCATGGCTGGAGCAATATCAATTAACCCAGGTTTTAAGTTCGGTATCGAATTCGTCGGTGGTTCTGAGTACTTAATTTCAGGATCCAAAGTTGATTCGACAATAGTTGCAGAGGGTGCTGTCCATTCGGTTGTCGCGAATAAGGAAGTTGTTGCAACCAAGATTGGTTTAGATACCATCAGGGTACACACACCTCAATTAGGCGATGTTACATCCGAAAAGGTTCGTGTTGCCCTAGCCAAAGCGTATAAAGTACCGGACAGCTCTGTTGCTAGCTCATTTATCGGTCCTAACTGGGGAGCAGACATCACAAGTAAGGCTCTGAACGGACTTGGTTTGTTCATCTTGCTTGCTGCTATTTTGATGGCGCTTTATTTCAGAACCCTAAAAATGTCCATCGCCGCCATGCTTTCTCTAGGGCATGACTTATTGCTAACAGCAGGAATCTATGGCTTATTTGGTTTTGAGGTAACACCAGCTGCTGTGATTGGTTTCCTTACTATCCTTGGATATTCGCTCTACGATACCGTGGTGGTTTTCGACAAAATTCGGGAAAATACCGCTGATGTCGAGCACAGCGAGAGTGCAACTTTTGCAGAAAGAGTAAACCTAGCGATAAATCAAACCTTGGTTCGTTCAATCAACACAAGCGTGGTTGCCGTTCTGCCAGTGGCCGCAATCTTGTTTATCGGAGCATTCTTGCTAGGCGCTGGAACTCTTCGAGACATCTCTTTGGCTCTATTCATCGGAATCATCGTTGGAACTTATTCAACGATCTTTATCGCTGCTCCCTTCTATTCTCACCTTCGTGAAGGGGAAGAGAAGTATAAAAAGGCAGCGGCTAAGGTGCTGGCGAAAAGAGCCTAGTCAAGGCCAGCCAACTTTTGAGTATCCTTTTAGATACAGGTAAAAGAGGTACTTATGTCGGACATATCTTCTGGAGGAGCCCTAGCGGCTCTTAGAAATCGCCTGCCCAGAATATTCACCCGTCCAGCTGAGGGCTCTGGCATTACAGAGGTACTAAAGACTGCAAAACTCTCTCACCCAAAACTTGATTTTTCTATAGTCGAAAAGGCTTATCAGGCTGCCGAGAATGCTCACCAAGGTCAAACTCGCAAAAGTGGCGACCCATACATTACTCACCCTGTTGCCGTTGCTCAGATCCTCGCCGAACTAGGTATTGGACCAGCTGGACTTGCAGCTGCTTTGCTTCACGACACGGTGGAGGATACCCAATACACTCTGGAGCAACTGCGTAAAGACTTTGGCGAGGAAATAGCCATGCTTGTTGATGGTGTCACCAAATTAGACAAGGTCAAATTCGGTGATGCAGCCCAGGCAGAAACAGTGCGCAAGATGGTTGTTGCTATGAGCAAGGACATCAGGGTTTTGGTAATCAAACTTGCCGACAGATTACACAACGCGCGCACTTGGGGCTTCGTTCCAGAGGAGAAAGCACGTAAGAAGGCGCAAGAAACCCTAGAGATTTATGCTCCCTTAGCTCACCGTTTAGGTATCAGCACCATGAAGATAGAGCTAGAGGACATCTCTTTTTCAATTCTTTACCCAAAGGTCTACGACGAGATAGTGAACCTTGTTAAACAAAGATCTCCCAAACGAGAAGAGTTCATCACAGGAGTCATCGGCAGCATCGAGGATGATCTAAAAGAAAACAAAATCAAGGGCAAGGTTGCGGGTAGACCTAAACAGTATTACTCGATCTATCAAAAAATGGTTGTTCGGGGTCGCGAATTTGATGACATCTACGATTTAGTCGGCATACGAGTCATCGTGCCTGAGGTAAGAGATTGCTACGCGATTCTAGGGGCCATACACGCTAGATGGAATCCAGTGCCAGGCAGATTCAAAGATTACATCGCGATCCCGAAATTCAATCTCTATCAATCACTTCACACGACTGTTATTGGACCGACAGGTAGACCGGTTGAAATTCAAATCAGAACTCAAGAAATGCATAACAGAGCAGAATATGGTGTTGCCGCTCACTGGAAATACAAAGAAGGAACAGAAACTAAAACTCTCAGCAGCGAAGAGGATCTAATCTGGCTTAAGCATCTTTCAGATTGGCAGCACGAGACTGCTGACCCGAGTGAATTCTTGGACGCGTTGAGATTTGAAATAGGCGCAAAGGAAGTTTATGCATTCACGCCAAAAGGCAAAGTAATTGGCTTATCTAGGGGTTCCACACCGGTCGATTTTGCATATGCAGTTCACACAGAAATCGGACACCGGACTATCGGAGCGAAAGTTAATGGTCGCTTGGTGCCTTTGGAGACACAATTGCATTCAGGCGATGTTGTCGAAATTCTCACGTCTAAGGCTCAAGATGCCGCACCGTCACAAGATTGGCTCAAATTCGTCACTAGCCAAAGAGCAAAATCGAAAATCAAGGCATGGTTTACTGCAACGCGAAAGGATGATGCCATAGATCGAGGCAAGGATCTCTTAGCCAAAGCTTTACGCAAGCAGAATGTTCCGATACAAAGAGCCTTGGCAACAGACATTCTGCTCAAAATAACATCAGATCTCAGGTATTCAGAACCGGCAGAACTTTACGCCGCTATTGGTGACAGCCACATTTCTGCCCAATCTGTGGTGGAACGCATGTCTCACGCCCTTAGCACTGATGAGGATGCTGAAGAGTCTGTTTTTGAATTACCGACAAATACAGCTGCCTTCACCCGAGTTCGTAACAGCGACTCGGGAGTTCTGGTCAGGGGAGATGCCGATGTCATGGTCAAACTTGCTCGCTGCTGCACACCTGTTCCAGGTGATGAAATTCTAGGCTTCATCACAAGAGCTTCAGGGGTTTCAGTTCACCGAGCTGACTGTAAAAATGCTGATGACCTACGGCATCAGCCAGAGAGGCTAATTGAGGTTAGTTGGGAGCCAACAGCAAAATCAACCTATCTAGTTCAAATTCAGGTTGAAGCCTTGGACCGTGGTGGTCTGCTAAGCGAAATAACTAGAGTGCTTAGTGAACACCATGTCAACATACTCTCGGCATCGGTTTCGACTAAACCGGATAGAGTCGCACTAAGCAAATTTGTTTTTGAAATGTCAAATCCAGCTGCACTTGACTCTTTGTTAAACGCTGTCAGAAGAATAGATAACGTTTACGACGTTTACAGGGTAAAAAACTCTTAGGAGTTCGCAACTATCGCAAGCCAAGCCTGCTTGGTTTCGAGTTCCTCTTTAGCTTTGGCAATCTTCTTCTCGTCGCTTGCCTTCATTGCTTCAGCAAGTTCTGCTTCAAGTTTAGAAATAGCAGCCTCTAATTGTGATTTAACAGAATTTGTTCGGTCGATAGTTGCTGGATCATTTTTGCGCCAAAGCTCTGCTTCAACTTTGCGTATTTTCTCTTGAACAGCCTTAAGTCTTGACTCGGTAGCCTTTATTGCATCCCGTGGTACTTTTCCAGCTTTATCCCAACGTTCCAGAATAGACTTTAGAGCAACCTTTGCTTTATTTAAATCTGCTTCAACATCGATAGCTTCAGCTTCAATCAAAAGAGCTAGCTTAATTTCTAAGTTCCCAGCAAATAAGATATCATCTTCAGCTTGCTTAGCTAACTTAGCTGCGTAGATTGCATCGCCAGCAGCCTTGAACTTCTCCCAAAGAATATCATCAGCTTTAGACCTGGTTTTAGGGAGTTTCTTCCAGTCATCGAGAAGTTTCCTGTAATCCAAAGAAGCCTCAGCACCCTTTGCGACTAGTGCTTCAGCTTGAGCTACCAACTCTGATTTAGCGTTCTTGTTTGTCTTAGCTAACTGATCCTGAGTGGCAAAAAATGCACGCTTATTGTTCTCAAAAGTGTTTCTGGCTTTAGAGAATCTCTTCCAAATCAGATCTGCCTTGGACTTAGATACCTTTATTCCGTCCTTTTGAAGCTTCTGCCATTGCTCGAATAGTTCTGCCATCTCAACAGAGGCTTTCTTGAAGTTGACATTTCCAGAACTCTTAGTAGCGATTGCTTCTGCTTTTGCTGCTATTTCCTCACGGGCCTTGAGCGCTTCAGCAATCTCAAGCTCTCGCTTAGCTTCTAGCTCTTGCATTTCAGCACTTAGAGAATCCAAAATCGCGCTAACACGCTTCCTAAGGTTCTCTAAGTCACCAACTGCTGCTGGTGAGATAAGTTCAGCTTGAAGTTTTTTAGCTGAATTAACGATGGACTTGGTGTCCGCCTTAGCCTTTACACGCTGTTCCAACAAACGAACCGATGCATGAATATCGTCATATTTTTTAACATAGAGGGCGAAAGACTGATCATTAGTCATACTTGGTTGTGAACCGATTAGTCGTTCAACACCGTTGTCTAAGACGTAGACATTACCAGTGTCGTCTATGCGACCGAAGTTCGTTTGAACAGATGACAAATCAATCTCCTATGAAATAGTCCTAATTAACCTTAGTAGAGTTAATTACGGCTGGCACCTTCGGTTTTCCATCGCTACCGCCACCAACAACACCAGCTTTAATCACATTGTCCAACGTATCCAAACCACTGGTAATCTCTCCGAAAACGGTGTAACCGCCAGCTGCATCGGATGGAATCTTGGAATCTTTGTAAACAATAAAGAACTGGCTTCCCTGAGAGGAGGCAGAGTTAGCTGACCTAGCCATTGCTAACCAACCTTTCTTGTAGGTTGGCGTTGACCCCGCCGGTGCATTTTCGATTGGACCAAAAGTGTATCCAGGGGTTCCAGTGCCAGTTCCTCCTGGATCACCACATTGTAGAACGTAGATTCCTGAAGTGACTAAGCGATGGCAATTGTTACCAGTGAAGAAATCAACACTGCTCAAATCAATAAAGTTTGCAACCGCCTGAGGTGCCTTTTCACCCCAAAGAGTGAACTGCAGTGGTTTTTTATTTATGGTGATTGTTCCAGTCCAATCTTTACATTGCGAGATTGCGGCGTCTGGGACAAGGTTCGGCTTAGGTTTACCATCAGGACCAGTTTCTTGTGGAGTTGGGGTCAACGTAATACACCTTGTTGGCGAAATGCCCGGACCAAAAGAGAAATACACGAACTGCGAAAGCAAAGCTGCTGCAAAGAGACCGATGCTGATTATTAATGCAAGTCGATTGTCTTTCGCTCTAATAACAGCCTTGTGATCTGCGATGTTCTGCTTTTCCTCAAAGCTCTTAATGCTTTTACGAGCCGAAGCCTCTATTTTGGACTTATTTGCCAATTCTTCCTCCAGAAAATACTTACCTATAAAGTTTAGGGGAGTTCTGCCAGGGTTTAACCTTGAACTGTGAGTAATACAGACCTATTTGAATTCCCCGT
>JBEGRI010000059.1:0-5411 GCA_041180525.1 Actinomycetota bacterium
GAACATCCCTGAATATTTGGTCTGGATAGACTGCGAGATGACTGGGCTTAACCCAGATAAAGACTGTCTAGTTGAAATAGCCGTAGTGATTACCGATAACAACCTCAACGTTGTTGACGAAGGTCTAGATCTAGTAATCAAACCTGAAGCAGATGCTCTAGCGGGTATGGGCGAATACGTTCGCAACATGCATACCGAATCTGGACTCATTAACGAGTTTGATAATGGCATCAGTGTAAGCCAAGCGGAAGTGAGGGTCTTGGAATACATCAAAAAATATATTCCAACACCAAAGCTCTCCCCGTTAGCTGGTAACACCATCGGCACTGATCGAATGTTTATTGCCAAATACATGCCAGAATTGGATGCTCACCTGCATTATCGAAACATCGATGTTTCCACCATTAAGGAGCTGGCTAAACGCTGGTATCCAAGGGCTTATTTCCAAGCGCCAAAGAAAGAGGGTGGCCACCGGGCTCTAGCCGACATACTTGAATCGGTGGCTGAACTAAAGCACTATCGTGAGAGTGTTTTTATCCAAAGTATGGAAACCCCTCAAGCCTGATAAACTTTTATCTGCTTCAGATGAAGCCATGGTGGGTATAGCTCAGCTGGTAGAGCGCCTGGTTGTGGTCCAGGATGTCGCGGGTTCAAGTCCCGTTACTCACCCCATAAGTTTTTTAGAGAGAGAATGCTATGAAGCAGTTTCTAATCAATGTCCTAGATAGCAACACTGGAACTGCTACCGGCGATGAAATAGCCGAGATCGATGCTTTCAACGAGATGTTACAAAACAACGGTCATTGGGTTTACGCCAACGGTATCTCTGCTCCGGAAGAGGCAGTGCAAATAGATAACCGTGCCGACAAAAACGAACTGATTCACGAACCGCTATATAAACAAGACACCTATGTCTCAGGTTTTTGGATCATCAAAGCTGAAGACAAAGAGCAAGCTTTAGCTCTTGCCAAACTTGGTTCTAAAGCTTGCAATCGCAAAGTCGAAGTCAGACCATTACACGGCTAAAGGCTGTTAGCTCTTTCCAAAACTAGTTCTCGAACACGAGCAGCATCGGCTTGACCTTTCATGGCCTGCATAACCGCACCGATAACAGCTCCAGCTGCTTGAACCTTACCTTCTTTGATTTTCTGCAACACATCTGGTTGTTTCGCTAGAGCTTGATCGATGGCAGCGATGAGTGCACCATCATCAGAAACCACTTCTAAACCTTGGCTTGCAACTATCTGCGCAGGTGAACCTTTGCCAGCTAAAACCTCTGCCAAAACTGTTCTGGCGATACGGTCATTGATTTTTCCAGCGTCAACTAGGTTTGCTAGCTCCGCTACCTGAACTGCGCTGATGTTTAATTCAGCAACATCCTTATCTTCACTGTTAGCAATACGCGCTAGTTCACCGGAATACCATTTACGAGCTGATTGAGGCTTGGCTCCAGCCTTAATTGCATCCTCAATGAAATCTAACAATCCAGCATTAACAACATCTCTGAACTCCATCTCGGCAAAGCCCCACTCACTGGCTAAACGCTTTCTTCGCTCAGCAGGATTCTCGGGAAGCTTAGATCTTAGAGATTCAATCAATTCACTTGATGGTTTTACTGGAACTAAATCTGGTTCTGGGAAGTAACGATAGTCATCGGCATCAGACTTGGGTCTTCCAGCACTGGTAGCACCCTTATCTTCATGCCAGTGTCTGGTTTCTTGAATAATGGATCCACCTTCAGCGAGGATGTGAGCTTGGCGCTGAATCTCATATCTAACTGCTCGTTCAATGCTTCTAAGCGAGTTGACGTTCTTAGTTTCAGTTCTGATGCCTAATTTTTCTTGCCCCTTAGGTTTTAGCGAAACGTTGGCATCACAGCGAACGTTACCGCGCTCCATTCGGGCATCCGAAACTCCTAGTGCTTTAACGATGTCTCTAATCGAACGGACGTAGGCTGCCGCTAGCTCGGGTGCTTCGGCTCCAGCACCAAAGACAGGTTTAGTAACGATTTCAACCAGTGGAACACCGGCACGATTGTAATCAACTAGGGAGAATTCAGCACCATGGATTCTTCCAGTTGAGCCACCGATGTGTGTTAGCTTCCCGGCGTCCTCTTCCATGTGTGCTCGCTCGATGTTCACGGTGTATTTGTTGCCACTAGCCAGCTCAACATCTAGCGAACCATTGAAAGCGATCGGTTCATCGTATTGCGAGGTTTGGAAGTTTTTAGCCAAATCTGGATAGAAGTAGTTCTTTCTAGCGAAACGACCTGTAGGGGCAATTGAGCAGCCTAGGGCTAAACCAATAGATATGGATGATTCAATCGCCTTCTTGTTTACTGTTGGCAGTGAGCCTGGCAAACCAATACATACCGGACATACGTTTGTGTTGGGTTCCTCACCGAACTCATTCTTACAACCACAGAACATCTTGGTTTTGGTGTTTAGTTCAACGTGAACTTCTAAACCAATAACGACATCGAACAGCTCTATGGCTTTATCAAAGTCCATCAAATTTGCCTTAGCCATTAGTTCACCTCCAACTCAGGAGCAAAGTCAATCATGCGCTTACCCCAGCTGCTTTCAAGAATGCTCTCTAAAGCTGCACCAACTTCATAAAGCCTTGCATCTTGGTAACTAGGAGCTAGTAACTGGATGCCAACTGGCAAATTATCTTCATCTGCTAAACCAATCGGAACCGAGATACCAGGTGAACCGGCTAGGTTTGCCGGAATAGTTGCGATATCGTTCAAATACATCGCCAAAGGATCTGAAACCTTCTCCCCAAATTTGAATGCAGTGGTAGGAGCGGTAGGTGAAATAAGTACATCTGCTTTATTAAAGGCATTGTCAAAGTCTCTTTGAATCAGCGTTCTAACCTTTTGGGCTGCTCCGTAAAACTTGTCATAAGAGCCCGAAGACAGAGCATAGGTTCCTAGAATAATTCTTCTTTTCACTTCAGGACCAAAACCGGCTTCACGGGTAGCGGCCATAACTTTTTCAATAGTTGGGTTACCCTCAGGAGTTACTCGCATGCCGAAGCGAACCGAATCGAATTTAGCCAGGTTAGATGAAGCTTCGGCAGGAAGGATTAGGTAATAGGCATCAATTGCGTATTCAAAGCTTGGACAGTCAACCTCAACTATCTCTCCCCCGTTATCGGTAATGATCTTGATTGCTTCAGCAAAACGGTTTCTAACTCCCTGTTGGAAACCTTCCCCAGAAAGCTGTTTGATTAAGCCAAACTTCTTGCCTTTAATTTCTCCGCGTTTAGCTGCCTCAACCATGGAGCCTAATGATTCAGGTAAAGATGTTGAATCATGTGGGTCATGTCCAGCAATCACGTCTTGCAGGTATGCAGCATCTAAAACATTTCTAGCCACCGGACCAATTTGATCCAGTGAGGACGCCAGTGCAATCAATCCATATCTTGAAACTGCACCATAGGTAGGTTTAGTTCCAACCGTTCCAGTAACAGCACCTGGAAATCTAATCGAGCCACCGGTATCAGAACCTATCGCTAAAGGTGCTTGAAAAGATGAGATAACTGAGGACGAACCACCACCTGAACCACCAGGGATGCGTTCTAAATCCCAAGGATTCTTCGAAGGACCATATGCGGAGAACTCGGTGGAAGACCCCATAGCGAATTCATCCAGGTTGGTTTTACCTAAGATTGGCATCATTTGGTTACGTAATTTAGTCACCACGGTCGCATCATATGGTGGCACCCAACCTTCAAGGATCTTAGAACCAGCAGTGGTTGGTGCATCGGTTGTGGTTAGATTATCTTTTACGGCAATAGGTAACCCGGCAAGCAACGGAAGGTTTTCACCTTTAGCTCTTAGTTCATCTACCTTGGCTGCTGTGGCTAGCGCTGATTCAGCGCTGATGTGTAAGAAGGAGTGAACCGCGTGATCAACTTTAGCTATCTGGTCTAGGTGTGCTTTAGTGACCTCAACTGCTGAAACTTCTTTTTTGTTGAGAAGGTCAATAAGTTCCGAAGCATTTTTCTTGATGAGTTCAGACATTTTTACTCCTCATCCAAGATCGCTGCTACTTTGAAGCGACCCTGGTCGCTCTCTGGGGCGCCGGAAAGAGCTGCGCTTTGGCTCAGGGATGGGATGACCTCATCTTCTCTAAACACATTACTTAGCGGGATGGGGTGGGATGTTGAGGGGGTGTTCTCATCGATGATGTTGGATATTTTGGCCACCGAATCAACAATTACACTCAACTGTTCGGTGAAACGAACCAGTTCTGCTTCGGTTAGGTCAATGCGGGCCAAAGTAGCTAGATGGCGCACCAAATCTGGGGTTATTTGAGACACGGGTTTCCTTTAGTTCAACTAAAACAAGTATATCTGGGCTAACGCAGTTGCTAAATCTCAACTAAACTTACATAGTTGCCCGATAGCTAGGCAAGTGGTATTTTCAGGAGATTTAGAGATGGCTGAAGAAGAAAACTTTGACATTGTAATGCGCGGTTATGACCGTGACCAGGTCGATAAGACCCTAGAGGAAATGCGCCTAGAAATTGAGCATCTCAGTGAATACAACCAGAACGCCACAGCTGAAATCGCTACCCTAAAAGCTGAGGTAGACAACCTCAAAGAGCAGGTTAAAAAAGGTGGTCCCAACGGCTATGCCGCTCTGGGTGCCCAGTTCGAACAGACCTTGCGACTAGCTGAAGAGCAAGCTAAGAAGATGATTGCAGATGCCGCTCAAGACGCGCTACGAATTCGCGAAGAGGCTAAGGGTGAAGCCGATTCACTCAAACGAACCGCCAAGGATAAGGCAGATCGTGTTGTTCAAGAAGCCGAAATCCGCATGGAAGAAGCAAGGCTAGAAGCAGACCGCAAACACGGTGAGCTGCTAAATAATGCAACTGCAGCTTCAGCTGAGGCCAACGAAAGAATTGAAACTGCAAGAAGAGAAGCTAGCGCAATTAGATCTGACGGTGAACGATATGCCGCTGAATTGCGCGCTCAAGTCCATCGTGAAACTGAAGAGGCACGTGCTAACGCAACCGAACTGAGCCAACGCAGCGCTCAGGCAAGAGTTGATCTTGAAGCGGAGCTAAAGGCCAAACGTGATGAATCAGAACAAGAAGCGCTAAGAATCTATCAGGCCGCAGTTGCTCAAGCTCAAGCAGTTACCGAGGAGGCTAATCGATCACTCGCTGAATCATCAGCCAGGGCAGCTGAAATACTAGCTGAAGCTGAACGTGTTTCCAGGGAAGCTAGAAATACCCGTGATGAGATGCTTGAAGATTCACAAAAGCGCGCGACTGATTTGATTAACCAATCACGCCGCAGAGCCGAGACGCTCTCTCGTAAAGCTCAAGGTTACGCGGAGAATGCAATTAAGGATGCACGCGAGCGTCTAAACAAGCTTTCTGAAGAAAGAGAAG
>JBEGRI010000060.1:0-5185 GCA_041180525.1 Actinomycetota bacterium
CCGCTGTTAACGTGGCCATCTTCACTGGCTACTCGCCACAACAACTTGTATTCACCAGAACTGTCTAAGTTCAGGCTGGTAATCAAGGAGGTTCCGTCTACTCTGGCACAAGCCGGCCCTAACTGTTCTCCAGTCTCGGCTAGCGCAACTGCGATTAGATTGCCCTGTCCGAAGGGCAAGTCCATTGGGTTTTCAGCAAAGGTCAGTTTCACTTGAATTGAACCAGCTGAAACAGTTGCATTAGGCGAAGGTGAGGTTGAAATAAGTTCATCATGGGCTAAAGCGGGGTTAGTTAGGCAGAATGTGGCTAAAACCAGCAATAAACCTGTGAACTTACGCATGCTCTAAGTCTAAATCTTCCAAACAGTCTAAAATTGAGGGATAGACCTCTTATATAGGGAAGATAAGCAATGCCGTCCTCTAATTCACCGGTGAACTACTTACGACAGATAAGTATTGGTGTTGCTACTGGTTTGCTTCTCCTAGTTGTCATTATCGGTGGTTTGTCTTTAGCTTCCGGTGGATCAGGCGCAACACAATCTCAGTCACAAACTCCAACTGATTCACCAACCATCTCGCCAACTGCTGAAGGCAGAGATTGTTCGATAGCCGATTTAGCTGCCGATAAACGTTTAGTCGGCTTGCATGCCCAGGTAATAAATCCAGCAACCAACGAGGTGCTATTTGACCTGTTGGGTGATACTCCAACTCAGACCGCGTCGGTCATGAAACTGCTGACCGCTGCTGCTGCATTACAAGTACTGGGTCCAAACTACAGAGTTGAAACCAAGGTTTACGCTGACTTAGATAAGTCTGGCCAGATTGTTGTTGTTGGTGCTGGAGATCCGACTCTCTCACGTGTGGCTGTCGGTAAGGAGAGTGTTTACCAGGGTGCTCCTAAAATCAGTGACCTGGCCGTGCAGGTTAACCAATGGTCGAGAGCCAACCCCATCACCTCTATAGTTCTAGATTCTAGTTATTTCACCGGTCCCACTTGGGAAGATGGCGTAGATGATTTAGAAAGAACTTTGGGTTACCAGTCACATGTAACAGCACTTCAGGTAGATGGAGACCGTGATAACCCAGCGAAAGAAACTTCGGCTAGAAGCCAAGATCCGATTGGCAGAGCTGGAACTGCGCTAAAGAATGCCATTGGCCCGCTAGCTAGTGGCGCAACTATTACCAGAGCTCAAGCGGGAACGAACTTATTGCAGATTGCATCGGTGAAATCCCAACCAATAAGCAAGTGGATCACACATATGCTTCAAGTTTCAGATAACACTGAAGCGGAGTTCCTGGCTCGATTAGTTTCAAAACAACTAGGTTACGACGGTTCATTTTCTTCGATTGACGCAGCAATTAAGGCAGCACTGACCAGGGCTGGATTGGATGTTACCGGATTACTTCTCAAAGATGGATCTGGTGAAAATGAGAGCAACTTAGTTTCAGCAACCTTTATAAACTCCCTGCTAAGAAAGATAAACAACGAAGATGGCAACTTCGCCGTCATCAAGCAGGCGCTACCTATTTCAGGTGAATCAGGCTCACTTAGTTCAAGATTTACTGGGGACAATCTAGATGCGGTTGGCCATATCTTGGCTAAGACTGGCTGGACTAGACACGAATATTCTTTAGCTGGAATCATCTTGGCTAAAGATGGAACAGAATTAGTCTTTTCGATTGCTGCCGTTGGTGATGTTAATTCAACTGCTAAAGATGCCATCGACAATCTAGCAACAGGTATATATCGCTGTGGCAATAAGCTCTCAGCCGAAACGACTCCGAAAACAAACTAAGAGAGGTAGCAATGTCGCTAACCGAGCAAGAGTTAGTAGCGAAGGTTCCAACCAAGCTATACATAAACGGTAAGTGGGTTGACGGTCACGGAACTGGACTTATTTCAGTGGAAGACCCGGCTACCGGTAAAACCATTACCGAGATTGCTAATGCCAACGAAGTTGATGGTTTGCTAGCACTAAGCGCAGCCAGTGAGGCTCAAGAGGCTTGGGCTAACACCGCACCGCGTGAACGTGCCGAGATTCTACGTCGAACCTTTGATTTGGTGCGGGCCAGATCTGAAGAATTTGCCATGTTGATTTCTTTAGAGATGGGGAAACCTCTAGCCGAAGCCAGAGGCGAGGTCACCTACGGTAATGAATTTTTGCGTTGGTTCTCAGAAGAAGCAGTTCGTATCTCAGGTCGTTATGGGGTTTCACCTGAGGGAACTGGAAGGATGCTAATCACTCAGCGTCCGGTTGGCCCAGCGTTTGCTATTACGCCTTGGAACTTTCCTTTGGCGATGGCTACCAGAAAAATCGGACCTGCTATCGCTGCTGGCTGCACCATGGTGGTCAAGCCAGCAGAGCTAACTCCACTCACTACGCTTTTACTGGCCGCAACTTTAGAAGAAGCAGGCTTGCCTGCTGGTGTTATTAACATCATCACCACTAAAACCTCTCAAGCTACTAGCGCTCCAATAATTGCTGATCCAAGGTTGAGAAAAATAACTTTCACTGGTTCAACTGAAGTTGGTGTCAGATTATTAGAGCAAAGCGCTAAGCAAGTTCTGAGAACCTCTATGGAGCTTGGTGGCAATGCACCGTTCCTAGTTTTTGAAGATGCCGACATCGATGCTGCTGTTACCGGTGCAATGCTAGCCAAGTTACGCAATATCGGTCAGGCTTGCACCGCAGCTAACAGATTTATTGTTCACGAGAGTATTGCCGATGAATTTGCTCAAAAGATGGCTAAACAGATGCAACAGATGCCGCTCGGTCGAGGACTTGATCCTGAAACCAAGATTGGTCCTGTGATTAACGAAAAAGCAAGAGAGAACTTGCTCAGATTGGTTAATACAACTGTTGCTGAAGGTGGCGGAATCCTCACTGGAGGTAAAGCAGGTGCTGGTGCGGGGTATTTCTTTGAACCAACTGTTTTAGTTGATGTTAAGCCTGGATCAACTATTTTGCAGGAAGAGATTTTCGGCCCTGTAGCGCCAATTGTTAGATTCAAAACAGAAGATGAAGCCATCAGGTTAGCAAATGACACCGTCTATGGCCTTGTCTCATATGCTTATACCCAGGATCTGAAACGTGGTTTACGTTTAGTTGAAAAGCTAGATACTGGTATGACAGGACTGAACACAGGTTTGGTTTCTAATGCAGCAGCACCTTTCGGTGGTGTGAAACAATCAGGTTTGGGTCGCGAAGGTGGTCTAGAAGGTATCAACGAGTATTTAGAGACCAAATACGTGATGATCCCAGATCCAAGTATTTAGTAGAGAGAAAGTAATTGTCTTCAGATAAAGTTCAGTTCAACAGCGGTTTGTCATACTGGTTGAAACTGACCTTGCCTTTCCTAATTACTCTTGCCGCCTGCATTCCAGCCATGACACTGCGAGTCAGTTCTGGGCCTCACCCGGAGCCAATTCTGGGCTTATTGTTTTATGGCCTAGCCATCGTGGCGGCAGCTTTCATGCTTGGCTGGATAGGTGAAGCTGCTGAACTAGATCTTTCCGGCGGTTTGGCAGTTGGTATCTTGGCACTGGTTGCTATCTTGCCTGAATATGTTGTTTCAATCTACTTCTCATATGCCGCTGGAAGTGATCCGAGCATGGTGGAGTATGCCACAGCTAACCTCACTGGAGCGAACCGTATCGTTCAAGGTTTTGGCTGGCCTTTGGTTGCCCTGATTGCCTATTTCAGCATAAAGGCTATTAAGGCTCGTAAGAACGGTAACAAAAAAGAGTTTGGCATCAGGTTGGAATCAGATTCCAGGGCTGACATCGGCTTCCTAATTTTTGGATCCATCGTCATGCTGGTAGTGCCACTAACCGCATCGATGCATTTGTTGGTTGGAATCATCATGGTAATTATTTACTGTGTTTATTTGTGGCGCATCTCTGGTTCTGCTCGTGAGGAACCAGAGCTTGAAGGAACTGCAGCGCATGTTGGAGCTTTACCAAAAACTGCTCGCATCATTTTCAATCTAACTATCCTTGCCATTGCCGCGACGGTAATTTTTCTGTCAGCTCACCCCTTCGGTGACAGTTTGATTCAAGCCGGAACCTCTTTACATGTTGATCAATACATTTTGGTTCAATGGTTAGCGCCGGTGGCCTCTGAAGCTCCAGAATTCACCCTTGCCTTTTTGTTTGCCGCCAGAGGCAAGCAATCCGCTGCACTAGCAATTTTGATTTCCAGCAAGTTAAACCAATGGACTCTTCTAGCAGGTTCCATGCCTATCGCATACGTCATCGGTGGCGGATCTAATGCAACACTTCCAGTTGACCCTAGAGGTGCTGAAGAACTTTGGCTAACCACTGCCCAAACTTTACTTGGTGTTGCAATTTTGCTAACTCTGCGCTGGGGATTAACTTCATCGGTTCTGATGCTTGGCCTATTCTTAGTTAGCGTTGTTCCAGATACCACCTGGCGAAATGTTTTAGGAGCTATTCACTTCTTACTAGCCATCATTTACTTCACGATTAATCGCAAATACATCAAACCAACTTTGCGAGCGCCATTTACTAAACCGAAAAGGTAACAATGAAACCGGTAGGCAAAATTGAAGTTCCAGCGCTGATTGCAACCACGCTTGGCCCAATCGTAACTTTCCTCGGTTACACCATCGCGGCGATGATGTGGCCAGGTTTCGATGGTATGGTTCACACCATCAGTGATCTAGCCGCTAATGATTCACCGGTGATGATTTTCATGTCCTCTGTGTTCCTCTTCGGTGCACTATGCGATGCAGTGGTGGCTTATTACGCTAAAGCCTTTGATATCAAAGCGAGATACCTGATTGGTATTGCTGCTATTGCTACCGTTGGGCTAACTGTTTTTAATACCCCATCTCAGGAAGGCCATTCCGTCCCTCACCGTATCTTTGCAATCTTGAGCTTCGTGCTGTTTAGCATCTGGCCGTTGTTCGCTATGCGTAAAGGGGAAGACGTGCCGCCACTACTTAGACCCAGGTTCTCCATCTGGGGGACCGTGTTTCTTGTATTAGTTAGCATCTGGTTCCTAAGTCTCTGGGTGGATAAGCACAGCATGATTATGGGTCTAGGCGAGCGCATCGGGGTTGCCGTTCAAGGCCTTTATCCAGCCATAGTAATTTGGCATAGCTGGTTATGGCAACGTAAACGGCGATGAAGTTTGTCTTAGATAACCACAAGGTTGGTTCA
>JBEGRI010000061.1:0-5179 GCA_041180525.1 Actinomycetota bacterium
GTTAAGACTTGGGCAATACGATAAGGCTTTAGAAACTGCAGCAGAGTTTAGAGACATTTTTGGCAAAGAAAATTACTTCGTTGAAATCATGGATCACGGTGCTTCGATTGAAAGACGAACTTTCAGCGAACTTATTCGTCTATCAAAAGACTTAGGCATTCCGCTTTTAGCCACCAATGACACTCACTACACTTTGCCCTCTCATGCTGAAGCTCAGGAAGCACTGCTATGTATTCAGACAGCTACGAAGCTCAACGACCCGCGTAGATTCAAATTTGATGGTTCAGGCTATTACCTAAAAAGCGCTAAAGCCATGCGAGAGCTTTTTGCTGACTTTCCGGAGGCTTGCGATAACACTTTGCTCATCGCTGAGCGAGCAGATATAAAGTTTGAAAAGCGCAATTTGATGCCCAAATTCGATGTTCCTGAGGGACACACCGAAGCTAGCTGGTTTGAACTTGAAGTTGCCAAAGGCATGCGCGAGCGGTTTGGGGAAAACATCTCTGAAGAATATCGAACTAGAGCCGAATACGAAGTCCAAGTGATTAAGAACATGAACTTCCCAGGTTATTTTTTAGTAGTGGCTGACTTTATTGCTTGGGCCAGAAGACAGGGGATTAGGGTAGGTCCTGGTCGTGGTTCGGCTGCCGGTTCAATTGTTGCCTACGCTCTCGGCATCACTGCCTTAGATCCAATCAAGTATGGATTGTATTTCGAACGTTTTCTAAACCCAGGTCGTATCAGCCTGCCAGATATTGATGTCGATTTCGATGATCAAGGTAGAGGCGAAGTAATCAAGTATGTAACCGAGAAATACGGTGATGATCGCGTTGCTCAGATTATTACTTACGGAACAATCAAAGCCAAACAGTCTTTGAAAGACGCAGCCAGAGTCCTAGGTTTGGATTACGCAGTTGGTGAGAAGCTCACCAAGGCAATGCCGCGCATGGTACTCGGTAAGGACATGACTCTAAGCGAGATGGTTACCGATCCGAAAGCCAAAGCTTTAGTAGTGGAATCAAATGATGAATTCGAAGATGAGTTTGATGAAGAAGGCATTGAATTTGAACCAGTCACAGCTGATGTTCAAACTGACTCAAAGTCACGCTATAAAGAAGCTGCTGAATTTAGAAAAATCCTAGAAGAAGATCCTCAGGCTAGACAAGTCTTTGAACTGGCTAGAGGTCTTGAAGGTTTGAAACGTCAAACCAGCGTGCATGCAGCGGGTGTAATCATGTCGGCTGAGCCGCTACTTGATGTTATTCCGCTCATAAAGCGGGAAGACGATGGTGCAATCATCACTGCTTTTGCCCAGCATCCATGTGAGGAACTGGGACTAGTCAAGATGGACTTCCTGGGTCTACGTAATCTGACAGTCTTGGATAAGGCCATTGAAAACGCCAAAAGCAACAGAGGTGTTGATGTCGTCTTGGAGGATCTTGATTTGGACGGCGATCAGAAAACCTACGAAATGATTTCTAGAGGAGACACCCTTGGAGTATTCCAGCTGGATAGTGGAAATATGAGGTCACTACTGCGATTACTTAAGCCCTCCAAATTTGAACACATTTCCGCAGCAATTGCTTTATATCGCCCGGGACCTATGGGTATGGGCTCACACACCTCCTATGCGCTCAGAAAAAACGGTGAAGAACAGGCAACACCAATCCACCCAAGCTTGGAGCAACCGCTAGCTGGTGTGTTGGGTCCAACATACGGGTTGATTGTCTACCAAGAGCAGGTGATGGAAGTTGCTCAACGCGTTGCTAACTTCTCCTTAGCTCAAGCCGATGAATTGCGTCGCGCGATGGGTAAAAAGAAGAAGGAAGAACTAGATGCCCAGTTAGCCAACTTCACCAAGGGCATGACTGATAACGGTTATCCTGAGGAAGCAATTCAAAAACTTTGGGGAACTTTGTTGCCTTTCGCTGACTATGCATTCAACAAATCCCACTCAGCTGCCTACGGTGTTCTTTCATACTGGACTGCCTATATGAAGGCAAATTTTCCTGCCGAGTATATGGCAGCACTGCTAACTTCAGTTAAGAACTCCAGAGATCGTTTAGGTGTGTATCTCAGTGAGGCTAGACGAGCAGGAATACGGGTATTACCACCGGATGTGAACGATTCGATAGCTGACTTCCAAGCAGTCGGCGAGGACATCCGCTTCGGCCTTGAAGCTATTAGAAATGTTGGCCTAGGGGTTGTCCAAGAGATCGTGAAAACTAGGTTAGATCAAGGTAGGTTTACCTCCTTTGAGGACTTTGTCCAAAAAGTTCCTGCGAGTGTCTGTACCAGGAAGGTTATCGAATCGCTAATTAAGGCCGGTGCCTTTGACTCGTTCGGGGTTAGCCGCAGGGCTCTATTTGAAGTTCATGAGGAATTAGTAGAAGCCGAACTGAAGGTAAAGAAATCGCAATCTTCAGGTGAGATGGATCTTTTCGGTGACTTTGAACAAGAGCATATCGGTAGGAAAATTGCAAACCTGACCGAGTGGCCGCAAAAGCAACTTTTGAGCCTAGAACGAGAGATGCTCGGTCTATATATAAGCGATCATCCACTTAGAGGTATGGAATCTAGACTAAGGCAGGCATCGAATGAAACTATTTCTTCATTTAATGCTCGAACAAAGTTTGATGAAGGAGAAAGCATTTCGCTTGCCGGGCTGCTAACAACGGTTGATATTAAGACAGCCAGAAATACTGGCAATGTTTATGCAAACATCACTCTGGAAGATCTCGACTCGGAAGTTTCGTTGCTGATTTTCAATAAAGTATTTTTAGAGTTCCAAGACATTCTTGAAGTTGACGCGATTGTGGCGGTGCGGGGGAAAATGAGACCTAGGGATGATTCTTTTGCCCTAAACGTTAATTCAATTTCATTGCTTCAGGCTGAGCAAAAGAATTTCGTTGGGCAACTGAAATTAAGAATTCCTGAGCGGTTATCAACCAGAGATAACATTCTTGAGCTAGACAAAGTTTTGTCAAGGTATCCAGGGCAGACGGAAGTTCAGCTAATACTAGAAAGTTCTTCTGGCGCGCAGGAATACAAAATCAAACATCGTGTTTTTGTCGGCGAAGCGCTATTGTCAGAAATCAAACAGCACTTTGGAGTGGGCGTGTTAGAGCAAAGAGTTAGAGATGAGTTAACTCAATCTTTCGCCGGGCAAGACGTATCCTCTTTGGTGGTAGAGCAATCCAGCGAACTCTTCGGGCAGTAAACCTGTTTCGACGTCAACAATAAAAACTGCGTTAGCTTCAACTTCAATAAATCTTCTAACTTTGCAAATCAAAACAGCATTGATATTTTTGAATACTGGAAGTTGATGTTTTTCTTCTCGATACCAGTCATCTTCAAGAAAACGCTGCGTGTAATCGGATGAAAGCTTTTTTGCGACATTCAAAGTTTTCTCATTCAACATGCTGATTGCTACGAATTCAGCTTGGGAGAGTGCTGGCCAAGATTTAGCCCCTCTAGAAACATTGAAGGTTATCAACGCAGGCTCTGAACCAAGTGATGTCACGCTTGTTGCCGTGAAGCCAACTGGGTGACCGGTTGCATCGTTGAGTGTGATTATGCAAACTCCTGAAGCATGGCGTCTGAAAGCTGCTTTGAGGGCTTCACTAGGGTTCGTAATCTCGTCCATTTGATCCTTTTTCTGTTCCAAGTAAGGCTAACTTACTGGTGTCGGAGGTGTTTGGTTTACTGATCTCTCAACTCCCTAAAAAAAGCGATTTTGACTCTCGAAATGTTACAAAAAGATTAAATCTTTGGTTGAAGGTTAAGGTTTTTAGGTCAAAAATGGCTTGGCAATAGGCAACACGCCGAGATTCAGCGAAGTTTTGATTTAGGGACAAAAAACCACAAGATATAGGGGCGTAGAAAGCAATTTTTACCACATCTTGTGTGTATAGTTGATTTCTCATGACCCTAAAAATGCCCAAAAAGGCCTTAAAACTAAGGAGGAAGCATGCACTGCCCATTCTGCCGTCATGCCGATTCCAGGGTCGTAGACTCCAGAACTTCTGAAGATGGATCTTCGATTCGTCGCAGAAGAGAGTGTCCTGAATGCGGTTCGAGGTTCTCAACCACTGAAACAGCTGGACTTTTCGTCCTGAAGCGAGGTGGCAGCACCGAACCATTTAGCAGGGACAAGATCGTTTCTGGTGTTCGCAAAGCTTGTCAAGGTAGACCGGTGACTGATAGCGATCTAGCCATTTTGGCGCAGACCGTTGAAGAAACCATCCGCGCAACCGGTGTTGCTCAGATCGAAGCTAAAGAGGTTGGTTTAGCCATCCTTGAACCGCTTCGCAAACTGGATGAAGTTGCATTTATGAGATTTGCCAGTGTGTACCAGGAATGGGAATCGCTGGAAGACTTTGAAGCTGCTATAGCAGTGCTAAAAGTCGAAAGAGAAAACCAAGCTTCGGCTTCTAACAAGTAGTCGATAAAGAACAAAAAATAAAAAGAGGAAAAAAAAGAAAGGCAGCAAAATGACAGACACATCGGCTTACACCGACGCCGGTGCCGCTAGTCAAGGACGTAAGGGTCTTACGATTGAGCGCATCTATACAACTGAGGGAGTACACCCTTACGAGCAAGTGAACTGGGAGTATCGCGATGTCGTCCAGACAAACTGGAAGACTGGCGAAACTATTTTCGAACAGCGCGGCTGTGAATTCCCAGAATTCTGGAGCGTAAATGCATCAACCATCGTTACCACGAAATATTTCCGTGGTGCCATGGGAACTGCGGCTCGTGAATTCAGTTTGCGTCAGCTAATCGACCGTGTAGTAAAGACTTACACTCAAGCAGGGCGTGATCATGGATATTTTGCAACTGAAGAAGATGCAACTGTTTTCGAGCACGAACTAACTTTCATGCTGTTGAACCAGGTGTTCTCGTTCAACTCACCAGTTTGGTTCAACGTAGGAACATCAAGTCCTCAGCAGGTTTCTGCTTGCTTCATTTTGTCGGTGGATGACTCGATGGAATCTATTTTGAATTGGTACCGCGAAGAGGGAATGATCTTCAAGGGTGGTTCCGGTGCAGGTTTAAACCTATCCAGAATTCGTTCATCCAAAGAGTTGCTTCGTTCTTCCGGTGGTTCTGCTTCAGGTCCAGTTTCCTTCATGCGTGGAGCTGACGCCTCAGCGGGAACCATCAAGTCTGGTGGTGC
>JBEGRI010000062.1:0-5136 GCA_041180525.1 Actinomycetota bacterium
GCCGGATCTTCAGCAATGGTCTGAGCCATCATGATATTTGGATCTTGACCATCGTTGCCAACTTCGCGTAAGCCACCCCAATCCAACCAGCCTTTCAAAACTGCTGCATTCAATTCTGGGTGGAATTGAACTCCCATGCTTCTACCATAGATAAATGCCTGTGAAGCAATTGGATTTCTAGCTATCTCAACACCACCAGGTGGTACTTGCCAACGGTCATAGTGAAATTGGAACCAAGGGCCGTTGGAGAGCAGATCTTGCCTTTCGGACCAGATGTTGGTCCAACCAATCTCACCTTTAGGGCCAGGAGCTACTGAACCACCTAAAGCTCTAGCCATGAGTTGTCCACCAAAACAGATACCTAGAACTGGTTTATCTGCTTCGATAGCACTTCTAACCCATTCCAGTTCTGGGGTTAGCCAGTTACCAATACAACTGTCATCCCAAGCACCCCAAGGAGCGCCTAGTGGAACTAATAGATCAAAGTCTTTGAAGTCGGGGAATTCGAATGGAACGTTAGGTGTTTCAAATTGTGCCTCGGGGACTACTAAGACTTCAATAAGTTCAAAGCCGTGACGTTTTAGAGCTTCACCAACCCAACCGGTTGGGCTGACATGGTCATGTTGGATAAATAAGGCTTTCATAGCTTTCCTAGATAACTTTTTGGTCTAACACCTCTAAACCAAGGCTACTAGCAAGTATTATCCAAATATCGTTTGAATGCTAATGAAAACAAAGGAGTTGTCGTGGCGACCAACCTGACCGCACTCAGAGAGAACCTGCAAGAGCAAGGTATTGATGTTCTAAGAATCATCTATGCCGATGTTTTAGGTATTACTCGCTCTAAGGATTTACTTGTATCCCAACTTGAGAAAGCTGCCGGTCACGGACCTGCCTTCTGTCAGGGAGTTTGGGTCACTACAACCCAGGGTGGAGTTCTCGATGCTGAGGGTATTGCTGGAGATGGATTACAAGATCTAATCACGCAACTAGATCCAGCTACCATTCATCCGATGCCATGGGAGCCAGGCGTTGCTTACGCTGTTGCTGATGCACTAAACCCAGACATGTCACCAAACTTCTTTTCACCAAGAACAGTGCTTAGAAAAGTCATTGAGCAATACAACAAGTTAGGTTTAGTGCCGGTTTGTGGTCCGGAGCTTGAGTTTTATATCGCAGATAAAAACGAAGATGGAACTTTCCAGAGAGCCATCAACAAAACTGGAAGAGTCTATACAACAGGAGCTCTAGTTGATCCAAACGGAACTTTCCTACATTTGATTAGAATGCTCGATCAACTCAACATCGGCGTTTTTGCAGGTAACCATGAGTTTTCACCAAGCCAGTATGAAATAAACCTTTGGCACTCAGAAGCTATGGATGCAGCTGATCGAACATTTATGTTCAAGACTTCAATTAAAGATATTGTTGCCCGCTTTGGTCAGTATGCAACCTTCCTAGGTAAGCCTTGGAGTGATGAGGGTGGGTCTGGTTTCCACTTGCATTTCTCAGTAACCGATAAGGATGGCAAGAACCTGATGCATGCAGGTGATGAGCTATCCGAAACAGCATTACAAATGATTGCTGGCTTGTGTGAGAACGCTCATGCCCTAACCGCTTTCACTAACCCAACCGTTAATGCTTTCAAGCGGTTAGGACCTGACACTCTTGCTCCGTTCAGAGCTAACTGGGGTTATGATAACCGCAGCACCATGGTTCGTGTTCCACCAGAGCGTGGCGGAGGCACCAGACTAGAGGTTCGTGTTGGTGATGGTGCTGCTAACCCATATCTAGTTATGGCAGGTATTTTGGCTGCAGCCTTAGATGGCATTGTTAGAAAACTAGAAGCACCTAAGGCAGCTGTTGGTATGGCCTACGATGATGAATCAGCGCCCACTCTGCCAGCTACTTTCACTGAAGCACTGGATGCCCTTGAAGCTAATCAGCGTATGCGTGAACACATGTCTAGTGGCCTGATTGGTATTTTCTTGACCATGAAGCGAGACGAGATTGAACGCTATAACGCTAGTGTTCCAGATCCAGCAACCAGAGATGTCACCGATTGGGAAATCAAAGAATACTTAGAGGATTACTAAATCTTAGGATTTGAGTTATCGGCTACCAGTGTTCCACCGTTGAAGGTAACACCAACTTCACGGTAGTAACCACCAAGTATTTCTTTTACTGGGAGTATTGAAGCTAGTTCATCCCACTGGGAATCAGATAGTTCTAGTTCTGCAGTGCCAACCCAAGGCTTACCTAAATCTGCATCAACACCGCTCATGGTAATCAATTGATCCATTGAGTTACCTAAACCAGGAGTTATTGAAGGCATCCACCGTGAGTGCAGCATCGGGTGGCCATTAACAAATCCATTACTGTCAGATTCTTTTTCTAAAGTAACAACAGCTGAAGCTAGCCGGTGATCATAGGCGGCGAGCGAAGCACCTAGCTTGGCACCTTTTTCTAGTCTTGGAGAAGCTTTACCGTGGTTAAAAATCCTGGTGACAGCAACGTTGCCTAGTTTCTTTGGATAGCCCTGGAACCAGCCACGAGCAATAGCAAAATCTTTAGTGACCCAGATAGCAACGCATCTGGAATAAGTTTTACCTTCATATTTACAACGAACTACAACAAAAGCTTCAAGGTATTGGCTTCTAACAGGATCTAGCAATTCAGCTTTAGAAGATGAACAAGATTGCCAGTCGGCCCAGATAAGAGCCACTGCACCTGGGTGCTCATCGGCTAGTTCAAGTTCTTTAGGCAGGATGGCTCTGATGTTTGCCGGATCGGTTAGATACTCAACGGTCAGCAGTGTTCCAGAGTAGTACCAGGGCATATCTGGGATGATTGCACTCTTACCAGTAGGGGTTTTGGGAGCCATAAAGCCGTGTAAATCAGTCATGAAATAAGACTACCTAACCATTTGGAAGCGAATAAAAGGCTAAAAACCTAAAGATAACGATTAGGCAACCTTCTCTAAAAGCCCTGAAAATAAGCCAGCAATAACACCTGCCTTCGGCAAGGCTTAAACAAAGTCGTTCATACCCGAACGATTTCCTGACTCAATGAGGAGTAGTAAATGTCTAAGGAAACCTCTGAGAATTCTTTGCGCAAAGGGCGTCTAGGTGTTCTCGGCATTGTATTTTTTGTGGTGGCTGCATCAGCACCACTTGTGGGGATGACCGGAGCGGTTCCGGTAGCAATTCTGGCTGGTAACGGAGCGGCAGCTCCAGGAGCATACCTTCTGGTTGGTCTTGTTCTAATTTTGTTCAGCGTTGGCTTTACTGCGATGACCAGCAAGGTCACCAACGCTGGAGCATTCTTTGCCTACGTTGGTCGGGGACTAGGCAAGAACATGGGTATTGGATCAGCGATGGTTTCCATTGTTGGTTACGTAACTATCCAGCTAGCTATCTATGGATTCTTTGGTGGATTGTTGGCCGGTCAAGCTAAAGCCGAACTTGGTATCGACATGGCTTGGTATCTTTGGGCGATCTTGGCCTGGGTGGTTGTTACCGGACTTTCACTATTGAGTGTTGATGTTGGAGCAAAAGTTCTTGGAACTCTTATGGTCCTTGAAGTTCTTTCATTGTTCATAACTGGTTTCGCAACCCTTGCTAAAAACTCCGGAACCATGGACTTTGCGGCATCTTTCTCACCAGGAAACATTTTTGCTGGTGGCTTCGCTGGTGGTGCTGGTATCGCTATTGCTTTTGCCTTGGCTTCATACATTGGTTTCGAAGCAACTGCAATTTACGGTGAAGAAGCTAAAGACCCTAAGCGTGCTGTTCCTCGAGCAACATACTGGGCTGTTGGTCTAATCACTGTTTTGTTTACCATTGTGTCTTTCAGCATGGTAACTGGTTTAGGTTCAGCTGATGTTGTTAACCAGGTTGCAACTCTCTCCGGAGGTGGAGCTAACCCAGCTGCAGTTTTGTTCACCTTGACTGAGACGAATGTTGGTCACTGGCTAGTGCAGGTAATGGAATGGTTAGTGGTATCCAGTTTGTTCGCTGGTTTGCTTGCTTTCCAAAACGCTAACTCACGTTACATCTTCGCTCTTGGTAGAGCAGGAGTATTACCTAAGTCTTTGGGTAACACCAATAAGTTAGGTGCACCTCAGGGTGGAGTTATCGTAACCTCAGTTTTGGCTCTACTAGTAATCGTTTTGTTTGCGGTTCAAAATCTAGATCCAATCTTGAACTTGTTCTTCTGGATGAGCGCTATAACAGCTATCGCAATCATGCTGGTTGAACTGTTAGTTAGCGTTGCTGTAATTCGTTACTTCATGGTCAACAAGGGAACCAATATCTTCAAAGCGCTTATCGCTCCAGCATTATCAGTGCTGGCTCTAGGCATTGGTGAGTATCTTTTGATGTCTCGCTTCAACCTGCTTTCAGGTTTAGCGCCATCAATGGAGGAGTCAGCAAATGCTTGGTCCATGACCACGTTGGGTTGGATCTTGGTGTTGCTGCCATTTGCTGCACTAGCGGTTGGTTTCATTTGGGGATTAATCAACAAGAACGACGAGGGCAAGTTATCTGAAGACGTACTCTCCTAATCGGTTACACCCAAAAGCCCAGGTAAACCCTGGGCTTTTGGCTTTAACTGGGACTACTGATTTAGACTTGAGGCATGTCAGCAATGAGGCTTGAGCACGACCTTTTAGGTAATTACGAAATCCCTGCTAGCGCTTATTGGGGGGTGCATTCAGCCAGAGCAGCCGAGAACTTCCCAATAACCGGTGTTCCTATTGGTCACTACCGATCACTGATTAAGGCACTTGCAATAGTCAAAGAAGCTGCCGCTAAAGCAAATCTTGAAGTTGGCGAACTAGATGAGAAGGTTGCTAATGCCATCATTGCAGCCTGTCATGAAGTGTCTGCTGGCAAGTTTGATAAAGAGTTCATCGTTGATGCTATTCAAGGTGGTGCTGGAACAAGTACCAACATGAATGCCAACGAAGTTATTGCTAACCGTGCTTTGGAGTTAGCTGGTTTTGAAAAAGGCGACTACGACAAAATCCATCCGCTAAATGATGTCAACATGTCACAGTCCACCAACGACGTTTACCCAACTGCCTTGAAAGTTGCTTTGATTCTAGAAATCAGAGAACTAATTAAGGCAATGGAA
>JBEGRI010000063.1:0-5073 GCA_041180525.1 Actinomycetota bacterium
TCCTAACCGGACAACTAATAACTTTGCCTGGAAATCACGTATTTAAGCTTTTTCTGATCTACGACCTAGAGAGTGAACAACAAACTTTGCTCTTTGTCCAAGGTATTTTGCTGCTAGGTGGCTTCTCAACCCTGATGATAATTGGATTCTTCTCTTATTTAGTAACCGGTTGGTTGGTAAAGCCAATGCGGGTTGCAGCGGAGACCAGTGAATTAATTGCTAGCGGCCAGCTTCACCGACGACTGCCGGTTCGAGGAACCGATGATGTGGCTATTCTGGCGGCTTCGTTCAATCACATGGCAGATTCATTGCAAGAGAAAATCACCGAACAGAGAGAACTATCCCGTATGCAGCAGCGTTTCGTTGCTGATGTTTCCCACGAACTAAGAACTCCGCTAACTTCCATGAGACTTTCATCTGAGATGATCTTGGAAAATAAGGAACTTTTACCAACGGATCCTAAGCGGGCAGCGGAAATCCTTTTTGAGACTGTTTCGAGGCTAGATAGCATGCTTTCTGATCTCTTAGAAATATCAAGATACGATGCGGCTAACGTGACTTTGTCCTTTGACTATCACGACCTGAACGGCTTAGTTGGTCAAGCGCTAAGTGCGATACAACCGCTTGCAGATAGCAAAGGGGTTGTGCTTCAGGCCCAGGTAGCCAGTGGTTCAGTCACCTGTGAAGTTGATTCAAGAAGAGTTGACCGAATTCTTAATAATCTGCTCGCTAATGCAATAGAACACAGCGAGGGTAAGCCAGTTCTAGTAAAAGTTGCTCAAAATGACAATGCAGTTGCCGTTAGCGTAATTGATAACGGTGTTGGTATGACCATGGAGCAGGCTAAACAGGTTTTTGATCGCTTTTATCGAGCTGACCCATCCCGGAAGCGCTCCATGGGTGGAACTGGCTTAGGTCTTGCAATCTCCCTTGAGGATGCAAAGATTCATCGCGGCGTACTTGAGGTTTATGCCGAACCAGGGGTTGGTTCATGTTTCAGATTGACTTTACCTAAACGTCAATCAGTAATTGAATATGTTTCACCATTACCTTTAGCTGTTGAAAAACTTAGCTAATCCACATAACTCTGAAATATTTTTTATCTAGCATTCACTCAACTAAAGATTGAATGTGATACTTGATTTACTTCTACCGACCTTATGCCTTATTTGTTCGAAACCACCTAAAGCATTGTGTTCGAATTGTCTAGCTTGCATGGAAATCAAACTTTTTAGAGCTTACTTAGATAAAGTTCCAGTTATATATTTTCAAGAGTATGGTGAGTATTTTGCGAAAGTTATTTTAGGCATCAAAGATCAGGGCATCACTTCAGCAATCGGTATCTTAGCTAAAAGCATCTCCCAGCATTGGCCGGAAGAATTATGGGACTCAGTTTTAGTCCCCATACCTTCATCACCTGCCAATAACCTCAGGAGGGGATATTCACACACCAAACTGCTTGCTCGATCCCTCGCTAGAGCGGTTCCGGGGATTACCGTGGTTGATTTGCTTATTTCAGCTAAACCAAGGTTGGATCAGAGCAACTTAGGGTTTGACCAACGTAAAAAAAATTTAGCTGGGGCCTTTCAAGTTCGAAATCTTAACGTGAGCAGGAAAATACTGCTGTTTGACGATATTTTGACCACTGGAGCTACTTTGCAGGCAGCTAAGCAAAGTCTCGAGTTAGCTGGCTTTGAGGTGGCTGGATACGTTGTTTTGTCTAGGGTTAGGCCACTAAAGCCCGAATAAACAGGGTTTTAGCGAGCTTGCCAAGGCAGTCTAAGATTGAAGAGAATAACCCCCTTGAGCGTTTGGAGCTTCATTTTGGCGTCAATAGTAGATCGTTTGCTTCGTGCCGGTGAGGGCAAGATTCTTGCCAAATTGCGCCAGGTAGTGAACTCCGTCAATTCGTTAGAAGAAGACTTCGCTGCCCTAAGTGATCAGGATTTATTACACGAAACTGCTTTGTTGCGCGAAAGGTTCGTTGCTGGGGAGACTTTAGACGAGTTGATGCCTGAAGCTTTCGCGGCTGTTAGGGAAGCTGCTAAGCGAACCCTAGGTCAGAGACCCTATGACGTCCAGATTATGGGTGGCGCGGCGCTGCACCTAGGTAACATCGCCGAGATGAAAACTGGTGAAGGTAAGACTTTGGTGGCCACCCTACCGGCATACCTAAACGCTATTGCCGGTCGCGGGGTTCATATTGTTACAACCAACGACTACCTAGCTGGTTATCAAGGTGAATTGATGGGGCGTGTTTATCGCGCCTTGGGAATGTCAACTGGAATCATTCTTTCTGGGCAAACCCCAGATGTTCGAAGAGAACAGTATTTAGCTGACATCACTTATGGAACAAACAATGAATACGGTTTCGATTATCTAAGAGATAACATGGCTCAGACTGCAGGAGATCTGGTTCAACGAGGTCATTTCTATGCCATCGTCGATGAGGTTGACTCTATTTTGATTGACGAAGCCAGAACGCCTTTGATTATTTCTGGTCCAGCTTCAGGGGAAGCCAACCGCTGGTTTGCTGAGTTCGCTAAGATTGCCGAAAAACTTCAACCAGTTATCGATTACGAAGTTGACGAGAAAAAGCGCACCATCGGTATTCTCGAGCCTGGAATTACTAAGGTCGAAAACTATCTTGGTATTACCAACCTTTATGAAACCAGTAACACCCCGCTGATTTCTTTCCTAAATAATTCCATCCGAGCTAAAGCGCTATTCAAGCGAGACAAAGATTATGTCGTGATGAATGGTGAGGTGCTTATTGTTGATGAGCACACTGGTCGTATTCTTGAAGGCCGTCGCTATAACGAGGGTGTCCATCAAGCCATTGAAGCCAAGGAAGGCGTTCAGGTAAAAGCCGAGAACCAAACTTTAGCTACCGTTACCTTGCAGAACTACTTCAGGCTCTATAACAAACTTGCCGGTATGACAGGAACAGCGGCCACCGAAGCTGCCGAGTTTATGTCAACATACAAACTAGGTGTCGTCCCGATTCCAACCAACAAGCCGATGATTCGTATTGATCAGTCAGACCTGATTTATAAAAACGAGCAGGTCAAATTCAATATGGTGGTTGAAGACATTGCGGCTAGGCACGCAACCGGTCAACCTATCTTGGTTGGAACTACCAGCGTTGAAAAGAGCGAGTATTTATCTAAGCTTTTGGCTAAACGTGGGGTCAGGCATGAAGTTTTGAATGCCAAAAACCATGCTCGTGAAGCCAGCATTGTTGCTCAGGCTGGTCGTTTAGGGTCTGTTACCGTGGCAACCAATATGGCTGGTCGTGGAACCGACATCATGCTCGGTGGTAACGCCGAGCATCTTGCCTATGAATTATTGGCCAAGAAGGGCTATGACTCGGTTGAGAAGCCAGACGAGTATGAGCAGGCTTGGGCTAAAACCTATGCCGAAGTTAAGGTTCAGGTAGCCGAGGAAGCTGAAAAGGTTGTCGCTGTCGGAGGGCTTTACGTGCTTGGTACGGAACGCCACGAATCCAGACGTATCGACAACCAGCTACGTGGACGTTCTGGTCGCCAAGGTGACCCAGGTGAATCACGCTTTTATCTTTCGCTAACCGATGATTTGATGCGCTTGTTCAATTCTGGTGCAGCAGCAGCGCTGATGAACCGCGGCAATGTTCCTGATGACATGGCAATCGAATCTGGCGTTGTTTCGAAGGCTATTGCCAGCGCACAATCCCAAGTCGAAGCGCGTAACGCGGAGCTTCGTAAGAATGTTTTGAAATACGACGATGTCTTGAATCGACAACGTGAGGCAATTTACTCTGACCGAAGACACATCCTTGCTGGTGATGATCTAACTGGAAGAGTTGACGCTTTCCTAGTTGATGCCATTTCCGATATAGTCAATGGCCATATCGCAGATAACGCTGGCAGTGATTGGGACCTGCAATCACTTTGGACAGATTTAAAAAACCTTTATCCAATCGGAATCACAATTGAAGAAGTGTTAACAGAGGCTGGATCTAGATCTAAACTGACCAGGTCTTGGCTTACTCAAGAGATAATTTCGGATGCCAGAATTGCATACTCAAGAAGAGTTGCTAGCGTTGGGGAAGCTCCGATGCATGAGCTGGAGCGCAGGGTAGTGCTATCGGTATTGGATAGAAAATGGCGAGATCACTTATACGAGATGGATTATCTAAAAGAGGGTATCGGACTTAGAGCTATGGCTCAACGTGATCCCCTGGTTGAGTATCAACGTGAAGGTTACAACATGTTCTCGCAGATGATGGGTGCTATCAAAGAAGAATCTATCGGGTTCCTCTTCAATCTTGACGTTCAAGTTGAACCAAGCGTTAGCCAAACTCCGGTGAACTTAACCTTCTCAGCGCCAAGTGAAACTGGCGATACTGAGATTAAAGCACCACAAGCAAAGCCGAAGAAAGATGAAGGACCCGGATCTTCATTCTTTAAGAAATAATCACAGCACTGCAATAGTTTTAGCGCGCCACCGGTTGTTATATGCTTCGAGTCTTATCGCAACGGCTCTTGCCCGATCCTGGTTATAGACAATCACTACAGCTTCAATAACGCCTTCTCTTGGGCTGAAAGTTGAAATCTTCCCGATAACCAGATTCGGTCGCAGTATTTTTGACTGGGCGGCAGCTCTTTTTCGGCTTGCTTCGAGAGATTTTTGCTTGAGCTGTTGATAAACGCCATCGGTTAGCCATCTAGCGCACTGCTCAACACTTCTGATTCCCGCCATTGTTTCGATTACTGCGCGGGCGAGGAAGGCAAGAAGTGGTTCAGGATCTGCTAACTCAGCCGTGGAGAGTATCTCGGCACTGAAATAGTCATCAGAGGCAATCTGCGTGGTCAGCTTTCTGGTCTTAGTCGCCGGTGATTTCATATGAGAGTCCTTCCCCCTAATCTTGGCTAAAAGTAAAGTTACACAGGATAAGCAGCCATTGGGGTAGTTGTGGATAAAAAGGCCTTAGCGCTTGAATAAAGCAGACAATACCAACATGAATCTTGATAACCTTTTCGACGATATTGAAGCGGAAGCGTTTTTTCTAGAAATCAAGCAGGAAGCAGAGAG
>JBEGRI010000064.1:0-4927 GCA_041180525.1 Actinomycetota bacterium
GGTGAGATTCTTAGAGCTTCAGGAGTTCCAACCATTGAACTTAGAGCCGGCGTTGTTATTGGATCGGGTTCAGCCTCCTTCGAAATGTTGCGATATCTAACCGAACGTCTGCCAGTGATGGTAACCCCGAGATGGGTAACGGTTCGGATTCAGCCAATAGCGGTAAGGGATGTGCTGCGCTATTTGATTGGCTCTGCAACTATTCCACTATCGGTCAACCAAGATTTTGACATTGGTGGACCTGAGGTGCTGACCTATAAAGACCTAATGATGCAGTATGCAGAGGCTGCTGGATTGAAGAAGCGTTTTATTCTTCCACTGCCAGTTCTTACTCCTCGTCTTTCAAGTGGTTGGGTTGGCTTAGTCACTCCGGTTCCAATCACTTTAGCTAGAAGGCTGATTGATTCTCTAAAGAATGAAGTGGTGGCTAGAGATGCTTCCATCAAAGAATATATTCCAGATCCACCGGGCGGGCTAACTCCATTCAAAAAGGCAGTTGCTTTAGCACTAACTCGTATCAAAGAAGCGAACGTTGAAACTAGATGGTCCAATGCTTCGCTACCGGGTACTCCCTCTGAACCGTTACCCACTGACCCTAAGTGGGCTGGTGGTTCGCTATACACAGATATCAGAACTGAGATAAGTAAAGATCCGATAGATGTTGTTTGGGCCAGAGTTGAATCGATTGGTGGCGACAACGGTTATTCAACTGCTACCTGGGCCTGGGAACTTCGAGGTTTGATGGACAGGTTCACCGGTGGTGTTGGGCTTAGAAGGGGTCGCAGAGATCCAAGCCACCTCATCGAAGGCGAAGCCCTAGATTTCTGGAGAGTTGAAGCCATCGATAGACCACATTTACTCAGGCTTAGAGCAGAGATGAAGTTACCTGGTAAAGCCTGGCTCGAATTCAAACTTGAAGAAGTAGCTGAAGGCACTAAAGTCACTCAACGAGCAATCTATGTTCCTAAAGGTCTACTTGGACAGATATATTGGTGGTCGGTATTACCGATGCATGGACTGGTTTTTCCTAGCATGGTCAAGCATGTTGCACACAACACCAAACTTAAGCGTCGTAAATAGACTTAGTAAGTGAAGAAAACAACGCTAGCGGTCATAGCTTTATTAGCCGTTACGATTTTCTGGGGTGCTGGATTCGTTGTAATGAAACCAGCAATGAACAAGATTCCAGTTTTTGATTTTCTTGCTATTCGCTTCACTCTCGCTAGCGCACTAATGATCATAATCAGGCCCAAGTCTCTAACGGCTTTCAAAGGCGGAACACTCAAATACGGAGTGATCTTAGGTGGCTTACTCGGTATCGCATACATAACACAAACAGTTGGCTTAATACTTTCAACCGCAGCTATCACCGGTTTTATTACTGGGTTATACGTTGTTCTTACGCCAGTTTTGATTTGGTTGTTTTTCAAGAAAAAACCCAAAGCTATTGTTGCTTGGGGTGCACTTTTGGCAACAGCTGGACTTGGGTTTATATGCATTAAGGATGCCAGCTTTGACTATGGTCAGATATGGACGATGGTCTGTGCTGTTGCCTTCGCTTTACACATAGTTGGTCTTGCTCGTTGGTCACCTGGCAAAGATGTTTATGCCCTCACCTGTATTCAGTTAGCAACCGTTGCAATTATCTGCTGGATTGGTGCGGTTCCAGATGGTATTCAAGCGCCGGCTGATACCCAGGTTTGGTTCGCGATTATCTTCACGGCTGTGTTTGCTACTGCTTTAGCCTTCTTCTTCCAAACCTGGGCTCAATCAATAATGGATGCTTCAAGAGTGGCCATAATCATGACCATGGAGGTGGTCTTTGCAGCGTTGACCTCGGTTTTGGTTGGTCAAGAGGTTTTGTCATTACAGACGATTATTGGTGGAGTTTTGATGTTAGCGGCTATGTTGTTGATTGAATGGCCTAGAAAAGATGGATCTCAAGAAGATGCCATTATTGAACCACTACCCCATTAGGAAAAGATGATTTTAGCTATAGATGCAGGAACCACCGGTGTTACCGCAGTTTTGGTAGACCAACAAGGAAAAATAACTAAGCGCGGTTATAGCGAGTTCCAACAGCACTACCCACAGCCAGGTTTTGTTGAACATGACCTAAACCAAATATGGGATGCAACTCTAAAAGCGGTTAGTGAAGTTATTGATTTTGCTAAAGAAATAACTGCAATAGGTATCACTAATCAGAGGGAAACAGTTGGAATCTGGGATAGAAATACTTTTGAACCCTTAGCACCTGCAATCGTCTGGCAAGATCGCAGGACTACTAAAATCCTTCAAGATCTAGATGCCGGCGATTGGGTTTCTAAATCAACTGGATTACCTTTGGACCCATACTTCTCTGCATCTAAACTTCGTTGGATAGCTCTAAACAACAAAGAAGCTTGGGATAAAGTCTTAGCCGGGTCTGCCGTAGTTGGCACCATTGACACATTTTTAATAGCCAAACTAACTGGGGACCATCTCACTGATGCTAGTAATGCCTCAAGAACACAGTTATTTGACATACACACTGGTTCTTGGTCCACTGAACTACTAAACCTGTTTGAAATACCAGAATCAGCTTTAGCTAAAGTAATGAACTCTTCAGGAAACTTTGGTAGGACTAAAGACTTTTTTGGGTTAACCGTTTCAGTTTCTGGTGTCGCTGGAGATCAGCAAGCTGCCTTATTCGGTCAAGCACAGTTTGATGTTGGTGGTGCTAAGTGTACATATGGCACCGGTGCCTTCATTTTGCAGAACACTGGAAGCAAAGCTGTTATCCAAGACAATGGTTTGATCACCACGGTGGCCTGGCAATTAGATGGAAAACTTACTTACGCTAATGAAGGTTCGGTGTTTGTTTCCGGTGCTGCAGTTCAATGGCTAAGAGATGAACTGAAAATAATCAGCTCTGCTGCAGAAGTTGAAGAGCTAGCTCTGACTGTAAAAGACAATGGTGGCGTTATTTTTGTTCCAGCACTTACTGGTTTAGGTGCTCCCTATTGGATTCCTGATGCTAGAGGATCTGTCTTTGGTCTTACACGTGGAACCGAGAGAGGCCACTTAGCCAGGGCCACCCTCGAAGCCCTTGCATATCAGGTTAGAGATGTCTTCGATGCTATGGACGCAAGCCTCAGTTCACTGAGAGTTGATGGCGGAGCAGCCAGCAATAACCTCTTATTACAGATCCAAGCTGATTTACTGCAGATACCTATTGAACGACCTAGCCAGTTAGAGTCAACTGCTTTAGGCGCTGCATATCTTGCTGGGCTTGGAACAGGTCTATGGACAATGGACGATCTGAAACAAATCAGTAGTCCAGAAACAATAATCCAACCCAAGAGCAACCTAGATGAACAGTATTTGCTCTGGAAGAAAGCTGTTCAAGCAACAATAGAGTTTGCCAGTTAGAATAGGAAGGTTGATTTGGGCCTCTAGCTCAGTTGGTTAGAGCAACGGACTTTTAATCCGTGGGTCGTGGGTTCGATTCCCACGGGGCCTACAAATTGCATTAACCTCGGCAGATGTAGACTGAGGTAAACATAAAGGTGGGGGAAATGAAAACAAATAAAGTAATTGCCTTAGTAACAGGTTTTAGCCTTCTGGTAACTCTTGCTGGCTGTGCCAGTGCTCCATTTTCGGCAAATAAAGATAAGTCCTTTGAATTGGTAAAGAACCTAAAAGATGAATTCTCTATTGCGGGTTTCGCTGCTCAAGAGGTTGTCGAAGGTAGCTATAACTTCGAAACCGGCGGTGATCCGAACGCGTCTTTCATGGCGAATATTGATCCAAGTATTTCCATGCAGAGCGCTTGCCAGCTGATTGATACTTATGCGCAGAGCATTAGTGAATCTGAACTGACTTTCTTCCCAAGAAGTGGTGTTACTGAAAGTCATGCTGTTGTGAATTGTATTGCAGATTATTTAGATGACTATTCCCAAGGATTTAGATGGAATGGAACACTAAATTCGGGTGAACCTTTCAAGGTCATTCTTTACTCCGATCCAACTCCTCTATTACAGGTTTCCACCAACTTCCAGGATGGTGGAGCTAACGAACAAGACATGGGCCTTGAAGTAATCCCCCAAGACAGCTTTGTCACTAACTACCTAGATGGACTGCAAAGTTACAGAACCAAAAAAGGTCTAACACTGTTCGACGCTGCTTCGTTGGCAGCAGCGAACCTAGAGTCAACTTCAGCAAAAATCAAAATTACTCCGGTAATTGACTCGGATGGTCTGATTAGGAAAATCGCAGTAAAAGTTTCTGGTGGTGGTTTCAACCAGTGTTTTTCTGCCTTACCTTGGGATGAGAAGATTTGGGGAGTTAAAGATCCAGGCCCAAGCTACCCGACTTATTCTCTAGGTGCGCTGAAGGATTTGAATAACTTTGGTAGTTACGTTTCTAATTCACTTTGCAAGTAGAGCAGTTTATGGTTTACTAGCGAGCTGCTTTTTTAGCTATTATCTTGCTCAACACTCTGGCTGTCCTCGGTTGAATGTTGTGTCATCAGACGCAGGAACACGAACGAGAGTATCTGTAGTGGGATCATCAGTAGGCCCAAGGCAAAGATTATCATCAAGGGATTATCCTGACCTGAACTGGAACTTAAGTTAAAGATTGCTACTAGCAAGCTAACTCCAACTATCTGAGTAAGTATGAAGAAAATCAAAGCTGCAAGCTTGGCAACAGAAAATTGCTTGGCATTGTCTTTTTGTTTTAGTAATTCAACAGTTTTGATTGAGGCCCAAACATATACAAACATGGCGTAGCCAACTCCTGCAAAGATTAGGTAGAACAATGCACCACTAAAAGCAAGGAATTCACCAATAGGTCGGATGAAGACAGCTAGGAACATCAGGAGAAAATAGGCAACAATAATCGAACCAACGATTGACACTCGCCTAAAGTATTTTGAGATTGCTGA
>JBEGRI010000065.1:0-4923 GCA_041180525.1 Actinomycetota bacterium
GCCACTAACCGCATCGAATACCTAGTGGCTTTCAACAGTGGTGATAAAGCCAAGCAAGTAACCGTTCAAACTAGCACCCTCAGCTCTTCTTGGACTGCCTTACTGGGCTCAGCCAGAGTTACCTCAGCGGCAGATGGCAAGGTAGTCTTGAACATCCCAGCTCAGAGCACCTTAGTTTTGAAAGCCAATAAAGCTCTGCCGACGGTAACTACCTCACCTAAGGTTTACCAAACTGTCAGAACTGGCAATAACTCCATTCGACTTGGTGCTGCAATTCGCGGCATGGATCCAGGCACTGTGACTTGGGCTGTCAAAGTCAACGAAGGAAGTTGGGAAAGAGTCGGAACAGACGATGCCGGGACATACTCAATGGACTGGGATTACAACACCGACCGGGTTTCTCAAATCCAAGTTGGAGACAAACTAACCTTTGTTGCAATCTACAAAAACACCTCTGGTGGAATTTCAGTATCAAAGCCAGAACAAATTACTATCAAGTAATCACCTAGCTAAAGAACTTTCGCATATTGTTCTAGAGATTTCTAAGACAGTACTTGGCGAACTCCACTGAGCGCAAACGCGAACCTGAACTGTTCTAGAGTCAATTAATTTGAATGAAACAATCTGATAATTCTTTTTAGGCTTCAAGTTTTCCAACAGGTATCGTTCTGCAGTGTCAACGCTAAAACCACTTGAGATTAGAGTCTTACCTGCTAAAGCAACCTGTTCGGAATAATCTTTGACACTTCTAGCTAACAAATATTGTGATGAGGCGATGGCTAACACCAAGATGAACGCGAGCGTAATCGAAGTTACTCCAATGAACCAAATTAAGGATGAACCACGGTCCTGCCTAATTGTTAACACCAAAAACCTCAGCTCTCACGTTTTCAGCTGTAATAACCAATTGAACAATTGAAGTAGTTGACGCGCAGTTCGGTTCACATACATAGCTCAAAGTTAGAGTCTGATCTTTGAATAATTCGCTTTCACTTTGGAATATCGAGAGGGCTTGAAAATAGTTGATTTCAGGGTGGATCTGGTGGGCTCGTAAAACATTTCTGGCCAAGGATTGTAATTCCAGATAGCTTAGTTGCTGCTCGAAGAGGCTTATTCCAGAACTAAGCAATAAAACAAAAGCCATTAAGCCAAAACCCACACCTTCAATCAAAGCATTCCCCCGTTCACTGACTAACCGGCTAACCAGTTTCACAAACAACCTCTCTGCTTATAGTGAAAGAAAATAAGCCGGCAAAACTCAACTGCTCGCTTGCCTGATTAATACACAAACCGAACCTAACTTTTTGACTGAAAATTAGACCTGGTTGTGCTTGATGCAAATCTGCTTCAGCTAATTGTTGATCAATATCAGCTAAAGACATGTAACGAGCGGCCTCGTATAGCTGCTGAGATTGGGCTATAAGGCCCTGACTAAACCTAAAAAACCCAATCAAACTCAAGAGCAAAAGCCCAATCGGGAGAGCAACCATAATGAACTCCATAGGTGCCGAACCCTGCTGACCTGCTTTCTTAGATAACAACGACTTTGGCGACAGCATTATTGAATATAGTTTTCAACGCAGGGCCAGCGACAGCCCATAACAACACCACTAAACCTGCTGTCATCAGAGTGACCAGAACCCAACCTGGAACATCACCTTGATCATTGGCTAATCTTTTTATTACTTTCATCTTTTCTCCTTCTTTATAGAAAACTGTTTTGCAAAATCGCCACAGACGGGTAGAGAGCAAACATCACGGTTACTGGCAGAATCACAAAAACCATGGGAATCATCATTTTTGTTTCGCTTTTGCCAGCAAGTTCTAGCATGGTTGAACGAAGGCTAGTCGTAGCTGAGGTCAAAAATTCGCCGAGCTGGTCAGCTACAGCACCTCCAGTGGCTAGTGCTACTGCTAGCTTCGTTGACAGCTCTCTTACTAGAGGATCTCGAGAAACTGCCGCTAGAGATTCAAGTTCGTGTTGCAGTATGGCCCCATGGTCTACTTTTATCAATACTTGCTTGAATTCTGTCGAAACAAATCCGGAACTTTTAGAAACTGCTAGCCGAAGCGAAGTTTCTAACGTTTCGCCAGCACTTACAGCGAACCAGAGGATTGAGGTAAAGTCTGGAACCTCAAGAAGAACTTGAACGGAATCGTATTTAGATTTGTATGAAGCTTTCTTCTCTAAATAGATTCTTGGAGACAGTCGAGAAATAAGTGGCATTGAAGTTTGAGTTATAGCCAAAAAGCCAAAGATGATTGCAAGTAGCAAAGCTGGAATCACAGTATTCATGAGTTGGCCAAAATTCTCTTGCGTTGCGGCAACCGCGCCAAAAATCTCACCAGTTGAAAAGCCAACAAAGACGCCGCCAGCCCCACCCCCAGGACTACCAAGCCCGAATCGGTTGCAAATGAATTTGCAGTTTCAGATCGAAAGGAAAGCAACAGAAGTACTAGCCATGGTGCAAAAACTGCTAACCGTGCTGTCGCTATAACCCAACCCTGTTTGCTTTGGATTTCTTGCCATGTTGCATTCTCTAGGCGCAGTTGGTTTGCTTGACTTCGTAGAGCTAGGAGAAACCCTCTGCCACCAGAAGTTGAAGCCAACCTAGCCAGTTCAACGAAACGATCTGCAACAGGACTTTGCAGTCTAGTTTTCAAGTTCAGCAGAGCAGCGTCCAAGTTCATCCCTCCTGCTAGATCTCTTTCTAATTCATCAAAAGCCCAACGGCTAATCTGTGGCGAGTAATTCCGACAATCCAAAATGGCTTGTTGCAAATTAGTTCCAGACCAAGTTGCCGAGCTTATTGCGTCAAGATACTTGGGCCACTCAAGATTTTGTTGAGCCATGTTACTTTGGATCCTGCTCCTGAGTAGATCCCCGAGCTGAAGCAATACGCAAAGATTGACACTAAGTGAGATGGGCCACGATCTAGTCAAACCGTAAAGAAGATAGGCGAAAGCTAGACAAGCTCCAAGGAGAACAGCAATAGTTTTACTGAGGCTAAGATTCTTAAATCCTGCTTGACGCAACTTTAGTTCGAATTCAGTTATCAAAGACTCACCTGCTTCCATCGTGCTGTTTCGGCATCTTTAGCAATGACCTCAGCCACTTTTCTTCGCCCATCAGGCAACTGAACGCAGTGAACTACTAGACCTATTGTTTGCTCAACTGTTTGCTCGATAAAGTGTGCTGGCATGTTTTCTCCAGCTAGAAGTGGAAGAAGTTTCAATTTAGCTATCGCATGGCTCGCCGAATTTGCATGGATAGTACAAAGCCCAGCAATTCCTGAATTCAGTGCAATCAAAAGATCTAAGGCCTCTGCCTGCCTTACTTCTCCAATCACCAGGCGCGTAGGTCGCATCCTTAAAGCCTCACGAACTAAACGTCGCAGATTTATTTCACCGATGCCCTCCAAATTAGCTTGGCGAGATTGCATGGCTACCCAATCAAAATACCTAGTACGAATCTCAAAAGTTTCTTCGACACTGATTAGTCGTTCAGTATCGTAGCCAACATCCAATAAAGCGCAGAGAAAAGTCGTCTTCCCAGCCTGAGTTGCACCAGAGATAAGAATGTTGACGCCAGCGTGAAAGGCTTTTTCCAGATACTTTGCCAGGTCGGTGCTAATCGAGCCACGAAAAGTTAAGTCTTGCAAGGTGAGCAAATTGTTATTGAATTTTCGTATGTTTATCGCCCAATGCTGGCTCGTTACTTCAGGGATTACCACATGCAATCTTGAACCATTTGACAAAGTTGCATCTACGAAGGGCTGAGATTTGTCCAGACGCCGACCGGTATCACGAAGCATCCGCTCAACTGCCTGACGAACCTCAAACTCTGTCAAAGTCAACGCAAGTCGTTCTGTCTTGGAATTGCGCGAGATAAATATCTGGTTTGGCGAATTAAGCCATATTTCTTCAATGCTGGCATCAGCTACCAAGGCTTCCAGTGAACCCAATCCAGTCAATTGAGCCCTTATTGCAGAAGTCAGGTCGCTTGATGACTTAATCTCTTCTGCCTCAAAAGCCTCATCGAGAGTTTTAGTTATTGCACTGTCAACAGCTGTTCCTGTGGCAGTGATTAGCTCACGAGCACGCTCTGTAAGTTTCAGAATTGGATCCATGGCCAAATGTTGCCAAATCTGAGAAAACTCTGCTGGGGTTTTCCCCAGCATGAATTTTGCTTTAGAATAGGAAAGCCTCGACCCGCGGGAGTGGCGAAATTGGCAGACGCACTAGATTTAGGTTCTAGCGCCCTTGGCGTGTGGGTTCAAGTCCCACCTTCCGCACCAACTTCAGCCGGATTTTTATCCGGCTTTAGTTATTTAACTTAAGGACAGCTGCAACGGCTGCGCCGGCATCAATAATTCCGATTCCGCAGTATCCAGATTTGGCTTTGGTGCCATCTTGCATAGTCGTAATTTTAATTTTTTGGGCACATTCTGAGCTAGCTGCAAAAGGCTTTGCTGTGGTGCTCAAGATGTTCCAAACTTGATCATCAGTGATGTTTGGTTTTACCGAATACATCAGGGCAACTACTCCCGCTGCTACCGGGGATGCCATACTTGTCCCCTGCATGTATGCATAGCTTGGATCACCAGGAACGGTTACTCCATCATTAACGGTTGAATATATTCCGCCAGCTTCACCCATACCACTTTCAAAATCTCCACCTGGCGCTGAAATGTCAACACCGATGTAAATCTTTTGCTGACTGCTATACATCGAGTAATTGCTATAGACGGTTTTATAGCCGTTGTAATCTGTGGCACCTATAGTTATGTTTCCATAACAGTTACCAGGGTAGGAATCAGTGGCAATTGTGTCATCGTTTCCAGCTGCCGTGACAATTGTCACATCTGCGGCTTTAGCATTTTCAATAGCCAGCTGAGTCGGGCCTTTGTAGTTGTATCCATA
>JBEGRI010000066.1:0-6103 GCA_041180525.1 Actinomycetota bacterium
GCCTTCATGATCTGGCCACTCAGTTAGATGCACTGACCTGCCTCCAGTGAGTCCTCGATAAATCTCTTCAGTAACTAGCGGCAACATTGGCGCTGCAACCCTAGTGAGTATTTCTAGAACAGAGAACAAAGTGTTGAAAGCGGTTGGTTCACCATCCCAGAATCTGTTTCTAGATCGTCTGACATACCAGTTGGTCAATACATCTGCAAAGTCACGAAGTCTTACCGCAGCTCCAAAAGTATCGAAGGCATTTAGGTCAGCACCAACACCAGCAACTAGTTCTCTGGTTTTGGCAACTAGGTATCTATCTAGCACTGCCTCAGATGAAAGATCGAACTTAGCTTCATAGTTTGCTGCGTTGGCGTAAAGAGTGAAGAAGTAATAGGTGTTCCATAGTGGCAGCAGCAACTGTCTAACACCATCTCGAATACCCTGCTCGGTAACACTCATAGTTCCACCACGAAGAATAGGTATCTTTTGACCGTCGTTACCTAAAACGATGCCGTGTGAGATGGCAGTCTTGAATGCTGGTCTATCAAACAGTGCTGTTGATAATACGTGCAAGGTATAGAACCAGCCTCTGGTTTGACCAGAGTATTCAACGATGTAATCGCCTGGGCTGTGGGTTTCAAACCAGTCACTGTTTTCGAAAGGATAGTGAACTTGAGCGAAAGGCATCGAACCTGATTCAAACCAGCAGTCCAAAACCTCTGGAACCCTTACCATCATTGATTTACCGGTTGGATCATCAGGGTTTACCCTGGTTAGCGAATCGATAACTGGTCTGTGAAAATCACTTACCCTAACCCCGAAGTCTCTTTCCAGCTCATCTAGCGAACCATAGACATCTATGCGTGGATAGTTAGGGTCGGTTGATTTCCAGACTGGAATCGGAGCACCCCAGAAGCGGTTACGCGAGATAGCCCAGTCTCGAACATTTTCCAGCCACTTACCAAAAGATCCGTCTTTGGTGTGTTCAGGCACCCAGTTAATCTCTTGGTTTAGTTCAAGCATGCGATCTTTTAGTTTGGTTGTTTCAACAAACCAAGATGAAACTGCTTTATAAATCAAAGGATTCTTACATCGGTAACAGTGTGGATAAGGGTGGTCATAGCTAGCTTGCTTTAGCAGCCTTCCCATCTCTTTAAGCTTTTGTGTGATTGGTTTATTAGCTTCAAAAACATGCATGCCAACAAAGTCAGTAATAGTTGAAACATATTCGGCACGTTCATTTACTGAAACATAAACCGGAATGCCGGCAGCTTCGCAGAGCTTCTGGTCATCTTCACCATAAGCCGGAGCTTGATGCACGATACCGGTACCTTCGTTATCAGCAACATACTCACCAAGAATGATTTGCCAAGCGTTCTTTACATCAAACTTTGTTTCATCAGCGTAGTAATCAAAAAGTCTTTCGTATTTGATTCCAGCTAGATCTTTACCCTTAACTGTTTCTTCGATAGCGGCGTTAGCCCGCTCAGCATCTTCAAAACCTAAATCTTTGACGTGATTACCAAGAAGTGATTTAGCCAGCAAATACTTACCGGTTGAAGTATTAACTACTGCATACTCAATCTCAGGCCCAACGGCTAAAGCAAAGTTGGTTGGTAGGGTCCAAGGAGTTGTCGTCCAAGCTAAAACTTTCACCCCTTGATACTTGCCTTCAGTGATTGGGAAAGTAACAGTAACGGTTTGATCTTGACGGTTCTGATAAACCTCATCATCCATGCGAAGCTCATGATTAGATAACGGTGTTTCACAGCGGTAGCAATAAGCCAAAACTTTAAAGCCCTCGTAAATCAGACCTTTGTTATGTAATTGTTTGAAAGCCCAGAGCACACTCTCGGTGTAAGGGGCATCTAAAGTCTTGTAATCATTCTCGAAATCAACCCAACGAGCTTGACGGGTCACATAAGCTTCCCACTCTTTGGTGTATTTCAAGACAGAAGTGCGGCAGTATTCGTTGAACTTATCGATACCGTATTTCTCTATCTCAGGAGCACCCGAAATCTTTAGTTGCCTTTCAGCTTCAACTTCGGCGGGTAGCCCATGGGTATCCCAACCGAAACGTCTTTCAACACGGTAACCCTGCATTGTTTTGAACCTAGGAACCGTGTCTTTGGCATAGCCAGTTAGCAAGTGACCATAGTGCGGTAAACCGTTGGCAAAAGGTGGGCCGTCATAGAAGACAAACTCTTCGGCGTTATCAGCTTTACGTTGATCTATCGATGCTTGGAAAGTCTTATCTTTAGCCCAAAACTCAAGGATTCTCTCCTCGATTGCAGGAAATGAAGGACTGGCCGGAATGCCAAACGAAGCTCCATCGTTCTTTGGATACATAACGGCTCTCTGCTAAAGGATAAAAACTTACTTAGTCAATGTTAATCTTAAACAACCATTAACTTATTTGGAGAGAACCTTGCCAAGCCCAGATTTTAGAGCCAAAGCCACCGCCCCAGAGACCGTCGGGGTTGAAGGCATTGAGGCTAAGTGGGCTTTGCGCTGGTCAGAGCAGGGCACCTATCGCTTTAGAAGAGATAGCTCAGCCGAGGTTTACTCGATTGACACCCCGCCACCTACCGTTTCAGGTTCACTGCACGTCGGGCACGTCTTCTCCTATACACACACTGACCTAATCGCTCGCTACCAAAGAATGCGTGGCAAAGAGGTTTACTACCCGATGGGTTGGGATGACAATGGCTTACCTACTGAAAGACGTGTGCAGAACTACTTCGGGGTTCGCTGCGATCCAACTTTGGATTACATCCCTAATTTTGTTCCGCCTTTTGAAGGTGGCGACAATAAGTCAGCTAAAGCAGCCGACCAGATTCCTATCTCCAGAAAAAACTTCATTGAACTCTGCGAGAAACTAACTCATGAAGACGAGCAACAGTTTGAGGCGCTATGGCGTCAACTAGGTCTTTCGGTTGACTGGGATCAGACCTACCAGACCATCAGCAAGTCAGCTCAGAAGGTTTCCCAGCAAGCTTTTCTAAATAACCTTTCCCGCGGTCAGGCATACCAATCAATGGCACCGACATTGTGGGATGTCACTTTTAGAACCGCCGTTGCTCAAGCCGAGTTGGAAGATCGTGAACAACCAGGTGCATACCATCGCATTGGTTTTGATGGCCCAGCTGGCAAAGTTTTTATTGAAACCACTAGACCGGAATTGATTCCTGCCTGTGTTGCATTGGTAGCACATCCAGATGATGAAAGATACAAACCTTTATTTGGCAAAACTGTTCGAACCCCACTATTTGATGTTGAGGTTCCGGTCGTTTCTCACCGTCTAGCTCAAATAGATAAAGGCTCAGGTATCGCCATGATCTGTACCTTTGGTGACGTCACCGACGTCATCTGGTGGCGTGAACTAGATCTACCTAATAGAGCCATCATTGGTTTTGATGGTCGCATCCAGCAGGAAGCTCCTGAAGGCATCAGTTCAGAAAAAGGTTTAGCCAACTTCGCCGAATTAGCCGGTAAAACTGTTTTCTCCGCCAAGCAACGAATCGTTGAAATGCTGCAAGAAACTGGAGATATGGTTGGCGAGGCTAAACCAATTACTCATCCAGTTAAGTTCTTTGAAAAAGGCGATAAGCCATTAGAAATCGTTTCAACTAGACAGTGGTATATCCGTAATGGTGGCCGTGATGCCGCTCTTCGAGAAAGATTGCTAGAACTCGGTAAACAACTAAAGTTCCACCCTGACTTTATGCGAGTTCGCTATGAGAACTGGGTTAATGGTCTAACCGGCGACTGGCTTATCTCTAGACAGAGATTCTTCGGTGTTCCGATTCCAGTTTGGTATGCCCTCGATGCTAAGGGTGAACCTGATTTCGATAAAGTTCTAACTCCAAGTTCCGACCAACTTCCAGTTGACCCTTCGGTTGACACACCTACCGGCTTTAGCCCAGATCAAAGAGGTGTTCCAGGCGGTTTCATCGGTGAAGTTGACATCATGGATACTTGGGCAACATCATCATTAACTCCACAACTTGGTGGTGGCTGGCTAGATGATCCAGAGTTGTTCAGCAAAGTCTTCCCATATGATCTAAGACCACAAGGACAAGACATTATCCGCACCTGGTTGTTCTCAACCGTTCTGCGTGCCGAACAAGAACATGGTGAACTACCTTGGAGCGATGCAGCTATTTCTGGTTGGATTTTGGATCCTGACCGCAAGAAGATGTCTAAATCCAAAGGCAATGTGGTAACACCAAATGATTTACTAGTTGAACACTCTTCAGATGCTGTTCGCTACTGGGCTTCATCAGCCAGACTTGGTACCGATGCTGCTTTTGATACCGGCATGATGAAAATCGGCAGAAGGTTGGCAATCAAGCTTCTTAATGCATCAAAGTTCGTTCTAAGTTTTGAACTGACAGATTCAAATGCCAAGGTAACTAACCCAGTTGATCAGAGCCTGTTACTAAACCTGGCTGTTGTTTTAGATGAGGCAACTAATGCCTTTGAAAACTACGATCACACTAAAGCGCTAGAACTAACCGAGAAATTCTTCTGGAACTTTACTGACAACTATCTAGAGTTAGTTAAAGAACGTGCCTACGGGCAAGGAGTAAGCACAGAAGAGCAAAACTCAGCAATTATTGCGCTGCGACAAGCTCTGATTACCATGCTTCGCATGTTTGCCCCTTTCCTTCCCTTCACAACAGATGAAGTCTGGTCTTGGTGGCAGCAAGGTGAATCGATTCACCGCAACTCCTGGCCGGTTAGCCATGAGCTAACTGAGGGCTTAGATTCTGCTCACTTTGATTTACTTGGCCTTGCCGAAACTGCTTTATTTGGCATTCGGAAAGCCAAGAGTGATGCCCAAGCCTCTATGAAAGCTGAGGTTAGTTCTGCAGTGTTGGTAGCCCCTGAAGCAAGCCTGGAGAAGCTAAGCCTGATTACCCAAGATCTAAAGGCTGCCGGAAGAATCCAATCACTGGAGCTAAGCCCAGGTGATGACTTGGCGGTAAGCCAAGTAGTTCTTGCTCCAGCTGAATAACTTTTCGCTAACCGTAGGCTAAATCTTTTGCCCTTAGGGCTAGGCTTTTGCTCATGACATTCGAAACTGAAAACCCTTTTGCCCTGCGCTCAACCCTTGAATACGAAATGCCGGATTTCAACCGGATCAACGAGGATAGCTATCTTCCCGCTTTCTATGCCGGCTGTGAACAACAGTTACCAAGATGAAATCACTTTTGATAACACCATCGTGAAGATGGAACTTAGCGGTCAAACCCTGATGCGTATGCTGATGGTGTTCTTCAACAAGAGCTCATCAGATACTTCAGATCGTCTGGACGAAATTGAAGAAGAGATTGCTCCGAAGCTCGCCGCACACATGGACACAATTCGCCTGAACCAAGAGCTTTGGGGAAGAATCAAGCACCTTTATGACAACAGAGATTCTTTAGAGCTAAATGAAGAGGATGCTTGGCTGTTAGAGCGTTACTACCGTGACTTCACTCACGCTGGCGCTCACCTAAGCGATTCACAACGCGAAGAGCTAAAAAAGCTCAACGAAGAACTTTCAACCTTAGAAACCCTATTTGGTAAGAATCTTCTAAATGACACCAATGACCTAGGTGTTGTTGTTGATGATGTCGCTGAATTGGATGGTCTCACTGAAAACGAGATTGCTGCTTGTAAGGCTGCTGCTGAATCTAGAGGGCTAACTGGAAAGTATTTAGTTGGCATGGTTAACTTCACCGGACATCCACTGCTAGCCAGAATGACGTGAGCGCATCATGAAGAACTCTCTGCTAAAAGGTGGTCGTGACAACGAAAACGACAACCGACCAGTACTGCTAAAGATTGTTAAGCTTCGTGCCAAGCGCGCTGAATTGTTTGGTGTCAAGACTCATGCTGAATATGTTTTGCAAGATCGCAATGCACAGAACCCAGCAAACGTTCACAACATGATGAAGCAGATTGCTCCAGCAGCAGTTCGTAACGCAAAACTTGAAGGTGCTGATATCCAGAAAGCTATTGATGCTAGCGGTGAAACCTTCCAGCTTGAATCATGGGACTGGGATTTCTATACCGAGAAAGTCCGCCTAGCTAAATACAACCTTGATACCGCGGCAATGAAGCC
>JBEGRI010000067.1:0-5211 GCA_041180525.1 Actinomycetota bacterium
CAAAGCCGGTCAAAATCACCGCGATTATCGCAGAGGCAACAACGTTCCATAAGATGTCAATTTTTGAGCTAGCGAGAAAATCGTTGAACTCAATTGCCATGAACTGCTTCAACAAAACTGCAACCCAGAAAATTGGCAACGAAAATAACAAGAACGACAAGAAGGTTAGAGAGTAGTCCAGCCTCGAATACTGACGAATAGCACTCAAGATACCAAAGGTGATTCCAAGAACAATAGCTAACAAGGTGGCTATAGTAACCAGACGAATAGTCATTGGGATCGCAGCAGCAATCTGATCGATTACTGGTAGTCGAAGAATTGCAGTTTTACCAAAATCAGGTTTACCAACAAAAGTGCCTAGAGCGCCTTTAAGCCAGATGAAGTAACGTGCTGGAGGTGGAACATCCAAGTTCAATGCGCGAGTTAGTTCGCGAATTAATACGTCTTTCTTCGGGTCTGTTGATTCACGAAGACCAGCAAGCGGGTCTCCAGAAGCTGCAGCCAGGTTATATGTTAGGAAAGTTGATCCAAACAAAATTAGTACGGCTAGGGATAATCTTCGTCCAATGTAAGCGAGCACTTGTATTCCGTTCCTTGTTATAGCGGGAAGACTTACCGATTTAGTTTAGCCGATTTGGGCAGACCAAACACGAATAAATAAAGGGATTAGGGCTTAAAAGGTTCTTGGTGGCACCCTTATTCAGAGTGCCACCAAGAAACTTGGTTTGGTTTACTAAACCATAACTAGATAGTTATGAATTAGTAACCAAGCTGCCAGTAGTTCCAGACAACGTTAGGGTTCAACGGACTTGGAAGGACACCCTTCAAGTTGCTGTTCCACGCTGCCATACCTGGCCACTGGTATAGAGGCAATGAGTAGTAGTTGCTCCATAGGATCTTCTCAGCAGCAATCTTGGCTGAGGTTACCTGTGTAGCAGTTAGGTTACCTTCAAATACCGCTAGAGCTGCATCCAATGCTGGATCGTTCCAACCAGCAGCGTTGTTTCCACCGGTGCTTTGGTATTGAGGGTTAGTACCTGTCTGACTAATTGCGCTCTTCGACCATGCGAAGTCGTAGACGTCGTAGTCGTTACAGTTCAGGTAGTTTGGCCATGAAGTGGTGTGGGTAGGAACTACCTGGATACCAATCTTCGCAGCCTGTAGCTGAATCTGAGTACGAATGTCTACACGACGAGCTGCAGTGCTAGCTAGGTACTTAACCTGAATAGTGTTAGTGCCATCACCAGCAGTTGGGTAGTACTTCCTTACAAGAGCAAGAGCCTGTGCGTTTCTAGCATCCTGATCCTTAGTAATGAAGTCTGAGTTGTAAGCGCTTGAACCAGCTACAACCTTTGCGTAGTCACCTTCAGTGGTCAACGAGAACAAGCTGTTTAGAACAGGTGAGTTTCCGGTGAACGCTGGGTTGAATACCTTACCGATGTAGGTGTTGGCAATAACCTGACGAGGAACAACAAGCATGAATGCCTTACGTAGTTCCTTCGAACGAGTTGAGTTACCAGCCCATGGGCCATCGTAAGTGGTCTTTGATGAACAATATGAGTTGTTGAACTCATTCTGTTCACTAGCAGGACCGCTACGTAGATCTAGGTGCTCGTAGGTAGCAACAGATCCGGTGTTGATGGTAATACCTGGGTCGCTTGATACAGCTGAGTAGAAAGTAGCTGTAGCTGAACCTGAGTACAAGTCAACTTCACCGTTAATCATTGCCTGAGCAACTGCAGAGTCGACGAATGAAGTACCAGTAGCTGGGAACTTGAAGATCATTACATCTAGGTTTCCAGTCTGCTTAGGTGCACCACCGATAGCGCCGTTAGGGTTCTTCACCAAAGTACAAGATGAAGCGCCACATGACTGAAGCATGAACGTACCGTTAGAGATAAGCAACAATGGGTTGGTGCTTGAGTTAACAGTAGTGATGTTCCAAGCAGTCGACCACTTAGCAGCCATCTTCGTCATCAATGCACGAGCAGAAGTACGAGCGTCAAGCGCGTCCTGGTAGTCGTCATCAGTTGAAGCAGGAAGAGTCATCATTGCATCGTAGTAAGTGTCTTCGAACAATGACTTGTAAGTAGCGTTGGTACGAACAGACTGAAGAGTCTTCTTACCCTTAGCTAGCGCAACAAGAGCGTGAACAGCACCTGGTCCAGGACCAAAGATCTGCCAGTCTGGCTGGAAAGCGTCGTACTTAACAGTCAATGAGAAGTTGTCATCACTGATGTCGAATGAGTTTGCACGAGTGTGACTGTCATATGCTCCACCGTAACCTGCTGAATCGAATGCTGAACCAGCATCGCTCATTGGGTCACCCAAACCAGCCTTGATTGAGTAATCAGAGCTTGAAAGAGCGTGGCTTAGTAGAAGATCCTGTGCAGTGATCAAAGTTCCGTCTGAATACTTCAGACCCTTCTTCACTGTGTAGGTAACTGCGAAACATCCGAACTGAGCGTCAAGCTGAGCTTGGGTAGTTGCAGAAGCACTACAGTTGTTGTTCGTGATCTTAAATGTACCGAAGGCAGTGTTGCGAACAAGCACGGCCTTGTTGTTAAAGTAAGCGAATCCAGCACCGGTTGGCGTTAGAACGTCAACGTTGGTTACTAGGTTCTTACCATTAACACCGGTGTTAAGACCTGATAGTGTGTTGCCCTCTTGGACAATCACGGTCTTGTTTGCCGCAGTTGCGTTCGCTGGAGCAAGAGATAATCCTGTTACTCCAAGAACTGAAGCTGCGACAAGGGCTAGGCCCTTGACCAGTTTGTTATTCATTGTTTCTCCTTGTTAATGGGGAACATTTAAAATCGTGTACTAGTCCACGACCCAAATGTTCCTTGGGTAGAGATACTCTACCCCGAATATCAGACATCAGATAGGGGGTTTAACCCAAATCGTTACATTTCATTACTCCCTTGAAAACCCCAATAAATCAAGGGTTTTCAAGGGCTATCTCTCGCAATCCTGCTAATCTGGTCTAACGCTCAAACCGAGCGCAGAAGATTTGGCAGGGAAAACTGGTGAAAATCCGGTGCTGACCCGCAACCGTGAATTGCCTAGGCAATGAGTCGGAATGCCTGCAGATTTTCTACTCCTATTTATACCGTCGTGGTCTGCGGGTGGAGCCGAACAAGTATCTTGTTCGTCATCGCACAAAGATCGCAAACCAGAAAGGGTTGCGATGTCAACAATCAACAAACTAAGAACTGTTATTGCAATAACAGTTGCAGCGTCTTTAACATTCACACTTGCTGCTTGTTCTTTCTCCAACTATGGAAAAGATGCTGAACCTCAAACAAGTAATTATCTTTATAGTCAATTCGTTGACGGTAAATATCTAGATCCTTATGAGACTGAAGGTGACATTGGAATCACCATGGAATCTATGGTTCAGCTAAGCGCAGTTGGTTATGACAAATCTAAGTTCAGCAAAGCAATTGAATGGCTGACATCAAACACACAGTTACTAAAGTCCCCAGGTCTAAAAGCTGAATATGTTTTCACCGCACATGCACTAGGTTTTGCAGACCACCCAACGGTTGCCCAAAAGCTCAAAGAATTAAAAGATGCGATTGGGCCTGACTATGTCATAGCCGATACAAATACTTTCTCATACTGCTGGGTGATTCTAGGTTTAGCTGCCGCCGGAGAAAAAACACTGGCCAACAATATTGCTCTTGAAATCACTAATTACAATGAAGCATCCGGTGGATACAAATACATCTATGGTGATAAAAAATCACCAGAGGCTGCAGATGTTACCGGTTTTGTAATTCTTGCTGTTTTAGCAACCAAAGGTTTTGGTAATAGTGATGAAGAATCAATTAAGAACTTCATTACCGGCAGAGCGAAGATCTGGCTGACCAAGAATGTTCAAAGCGATGGACACTGGAATGGCTATGGCGGAATTGACATCAGCGGAACTGCCTATGCAAGCATGGCTTTACATGCCCTCGAGAAAAACACTGATGAATACATCACTTGGTTAAAGCAACAAATCAACGCCAAAGATGGTGGGATCGTTGCACCTTGGACTGAACCAGCCTCAGACATTTTCTCAACATCGCAGAGCATCTTGGCCTTGAATAACCTCAGCTTCATTGATGTTCTAGAACACGCATCTAAGTAAATGAGACGCTTTGTGCGACTGAGCCTAATTGGCTTGGTTGCTCTGGTAGCAGTGGGCTTCTGGCTACAGCAATCTAAGCCAGCAGCCCAGCCTGCTCAGAAAGCAACCGTGAGCGAAGGTGCCTGCACCAGTGCAGGTGTGAGCTTGGTGGTTGATTTTGGTTCAAACAGTGATGCTCCCCTGATTCAGAGATGTGTTAGCAACTTCGAGGGAACTTCCTGGAAGCTGTTGACTACGGCTGGGCTAAAGGTAGCAGGAACAGAGAAATATCCATCCAGTTTCCTCTGTCGCATTAACTCTTACCCTGACGAAGCAACAGAGAAATGTATTGATACGCCAGGCATCAAGAATGGATCGTGGGCGTTCTTTATAGCCACTGATTCTGGATGGCAATACTCAGCTTTTGGTGCAGCTTCACACATGACTAAATGCGGTACCAGCGAAGGCTGGCGTTATCTGCTACCGAATGAAAGCTTAGATACTTACCCTAGAGCGAAGCCAGTAATTACATCCTGTGATTAATAACATCTCAAGCTCAGTCAAAACCCATCCGCTAACCTGGTGGTTGCTAGCCATTGCATTAATTATTAGCGCGTCGATGAGCACCAGTTCCGTTTACCTCTTTACTGTTGCAAGTTTCAGCTTGCTTTTAGTTTGGGTTTTTAGAGAGCGCGCCAGCTACGCTAAATCAATTGGCTTTTACCTTCGTTTGGCTTTAGCCGTGGTCCGGTCCGATATCTCTAGAGAGCTTTATCTTTGCACTAACCGATGGCCTTCGTTTAGCAACCATAGTCTTAGCTGTTGGGATGGCAAGTTCACTGGCTAATCCACGCAAATTACTTAGATCAACTCCGGGGGCGTTATACGAAATAGCTTCGGCAGTTTCGATTGCGATAAATCTTGCCCCCCAGTTAATCACCTCTCTTAATCGGGTTAAGAAAGCTAGAAGCCTTCGAGGTCAATCCAAGGGGATAAAGACCTTGCCAGGCCTTGTCATCCCAGTACTTGAAGACTCCATAGATCAGACAATGTCTCTAGCTGCAAGTATGTCTTCACGAGGTTTTGGCAGGCGA
>JBEGRI010000068.1:0-4822 GCA_041180525.1 Actinomycetota bacterium
GCACAAACAAACTCTGTAGTTTGCCTGGCTGATAATTCAACTCCAGTTGTTCTCTCGTGCGACTCCGCACCTAGGCGAGAGCCTCTTAGTGAATTTGATTCCATGATTTTCTCCTTGCGAGAAAAGTTAACCTAAAGGGTAAATCAATTATTCCCATTCTTAGCCAAACTGTTGACAACTTTCTTAGCCATGGCGACATTATCGGTAACAATCCCTGAAGCCCCTAAGGCTATCAATCTATGCATTTCGTCTGGATCATTGATGGTCCAATAATGCAATTGGGTGCCAGTAGCTAAAACTTTATGGATAAAGCGTTTTGCTTTAAAGTTAAGGCCATACATTTTGGTAGGCAGTTGTAATGCTCCAACACCCTGTAAGGTCTTGTCTAAATTGAATCCCAGCCAAGATAGAAGTTTGGCTTTTAATACAAGACTGCTGCTAGCTGAGGTTGCCACTGGCCTAGAAAAAAATGACAATGCCTGTTTACGCGTCGAATTGCTAAAACTAGAGACCAAAACACGATCATGTGCTTTTAGCTGCTCGATTACTTCAACTGTTGGTAAAACTGCCTCTGGGACTTTAATGTCGATGTTGAATCTTGCTTTTGGGAAAGTGCTTAGCGCTTGTTGCAAGGAAGTTATTTTTCCGACTTGAGGTAGATCTAGTCTTTGAAGTTCTTCTAAAGTAAGCGCTGAAACTTTGGAGTGCACTCCAGCTATGCGATTAAGGTCTTCATCGTGCACTAGCACCGCCTGACCATCGAGAGTAAGCCTGACGTCAGTTTCTAGGTACTCAACTCCAGCCGAGATAGCTTTCTGAAAAGCTTCTAAAGTATTTTCAGTTGGGGGAGTTGAGCCACGATGTGCAAGGATGATGACCTTATCTTTTTTGAAGTAAGGATGTTCCTGCACATCAAGCCTTTCTCGCGGGTAGGCTGTTCAGGTGAACAAAGCTCCAGCATTCAAGGTTAAGTCTTATCTAAGACTAGTTTTGGGGCTGTATTTAGTGGGCTTAGGTCTAGCCATAATGATTCACACAAAGCTAGGTGTTCCACCTTGGGATGTATTAACTCAAGGGATCCAGAAGCAAACCGGTTGGAGTTTTGGAATAGCGGCGACTGTGGTCAGCGTTGTTGTGCTGCTGATGTGGATTCCTATCAAGCAAAAACCCGGAATTGGAACCCTAATCAACGGAGTTTCGATTGGACCATTTGCTGACTGGAGTAAACCGCTAATGCCAAACCTTGAGGGTTTTTGGGCGAATGCCATTTTCCTAATCGTTGGACTTGTTGTGATTGCCATCGGATCTGGTCTATACATTTCCGCTCACCTAGGTGGAGGGCCGAGAGATGGTCTGATGGTTGGTCTAACTAGGGTAACCGGTTGGCCCTTCTGGGTTGTTAGGACCATAGGCGAGGCGACGGTTTTGACTACTGGCTTTTTTCTTGGAGGGACTGTAGGGCTGGGAACCGCTCTATTTGCCATTGGAATTGGCTTTTTGTTGCAGCATTCAATGAGAATCTTCGGCTTTGATCCAAGTATTGGAAAAAGTGAGGCTCACAGCCCCGAATGAGCGAGAAAATCCATGTAAAACACCGCGACACAGCTCGTGTACTGGTTTATACGCCTGAAAACGAGGTATTACTACTGAAAACACACTTTGACCCAGAGGTTCAACTACCGCCCAGGTGGCTTATTCCTGGAGGTGGAATAGATGAGGGAGAAACTGCAGAAAAAGCAGCAGTTAGGGAACTATTCGAGGAAACCGGCCTCAAAATAACTGTTGATAACCTAGGGCCAATAGTTATGTCAACTTCAGGTCGCTGGGACTGGGGAGATGGGGTTAGCTACCACACCTACACAGACATCATCTTTGAGCACCAGACTGCTAAATTTGAGTTGAATACCCAAGGTTTTACTCAAGATGAATTGCGAGATGTTCTTGAATATCGCTGGTGGAACGTTGCAGAGCTGATCGCCAGCGGTGAGTCAATTGGACCACACGAATTGAAGAAGTACCTGGCAAGCCGCTTTATTAATAACCGATAATGAACATTATGTCAAGTAATGTTTATCTGGCTAAGAAGCACTACTCCCCAAAACTTTGGCTTAGGTTGATCCAACTTTGAACTTTCGCTAGAGCTTTGCCTGATGCAATGGCCTCCTGAGCTATTTGGTAGTTCTTTTGCATTGAATCCAAGAAACTGAAATCCTCGGTGGTTTTCGCTAGCTCATAGGCAGATATTCCAACTGCTGCATTCAAAGCCACAATCTCCCCAATTGGGCTACCTAGCTCTATTTGGCCGGCAAACAGCTCTCTAGCCACTTGAGCGTTGAATTGGGCATCAGCCCCGACCAGATCTGAGACCTGGGCCTTCTGAAATCCAAGCGAGGCAGGATTGAAGTCCAAGCTTGTAATTGTGCCATTTTTGACCAGGTTGACATAACTATTTGAGGTTGTGGTTAGTTCATCAAGGCCATCAGCACCCCTGAAAATGATTGCTGAGCGACCCCTTTGAGCCATTTCTCCGGCAATTAGAGGCAAAATTTCACTTTTTGCCACGCCTAGGGCTGTTGCAATGGGTTGAACAGGGTTGGCTAAAGGCCCTAGGAAGTTGAACGTTGTGGGGACCCCCATCTCCTTGCGGATTGGAGCAACATGTTTTAGCGCTGGGTGAAAAAGTGGGGCAAAGAAAAAAGTAATACCAATCTCATTAAAAACTTCAGCCAACTGCTCTGGACTCAAATCAAGTTTTACTCCCAAAGCCTCCAACATCTCAGATGAGCCTGTTTTCCCAGAAGCTGATCTTGATCCATGTTTCAAAACTGGGTATCCACTAGCCGCTATAACAATTGCAGCCATTGTGGAAATGTTTACGGTGCCGAGTTGATCTCCCCCTGTACCTACTATGTCGATGGCATCCTGGCTGACGGGAATCTTTACCGACTTTTCCAACATCACATCGACGAATCCAGCGATCTCTTGTTCGCTTTCTCCCTTGGCTCTTAACTTTAAAAGTAGGTCGACTACCGTTTCCTTCTTCGCCTCCCCCGACATCATTTCTGCCATGACCCAGTTGGCTTCCAATCTGGTCAAGCTGAGATTATTCTCTAGTTTCTCAAGAATATTTACCCAGTTCAGTTTCGCATCCATGGCTCAATCCTAATCAGGATTTTTAGGAAAATCCCCTACAGAATAAGGGTTTTAGCCGTATTCGCCGCACCTCTCAGGCTAGAATAAAAGCATGTCAAGTGCTTCTATTTCCCATGGCCAAATCCATCGTCCAAGCTCAACTTCGGTGGGAACAATTGTCTGGCTAGGCAGTGAAGTGATGTTTTTTGCCGCTCTTTTTGCGGTTTATTTCAGCCTTCGCGGCAACTCAAATAACATTTGGGCAACGGAAACAGAAAAGCTCCAATTTACTTTCGCATTGATTAACACCCTGATCCTTGTTGCTTCATCTTTTACCGCTCAATTTGGTGTCTTCGCCGCTGAGCGCATGCAACCACGTGCAACTGGCCTCTCCCCTATGAAATGGGGCATGGTCGAGTGGTTCATAATCAGCTATTTCATGGGTGCAGTCTTCGTTTCAGGTCAGGTATGGGAATATGCCAACCTCATCAGTGAAGGTGTGACTTTATCTTCAAATACTTACGGATCTTCGTTCTACTTCACAACCGGTTTCCACGCACTGCACGTAACCGGTGGACTAATCGCCTTCTTATTTGTGATTGGTAGAACTTTCGCTGCTAAGAAATTTGGTCAAAAAGAAGCAACTAGCGCCATTGTTGTCTCTTACTACTGGCACTTCGTTGATGTGGTTTGGATTGCTTTGTTCCTGATTATTTATGTTTTGAAATAAGAGACTGAAAGAGTTATGGCTAGATTCAAAATCAAACTGAACGGACTTAGAAGAAGCCCAAGATCACTTTTCATAGTGATGCTGGTGGCTTTATTTGTGGTTGGCTCTGGTTACACAGCTGTGAATGCTGCGGTAGCTTCAAAGACACAGGTTGTTAAGAGCGAAAACCAGCTCGAGTATGGCAAGAAGTTGTTCTTAGCTAACTGTGCTTCCTGCCACGGTCGTAATGCCGAAGGTAGAACTACTATTGCACCGAGTTTGATTGGCGTTGGTGAAGCTGCCGTCGACTTCCAGGTTTCTACTGGTCGTATGCCTGGTCAGGCTTCAGGTCCTCAACTACAAGTTAAGCCCGTTCAGTTCACAGAAGAGGAAATTGCTGCACTAGCTGCATACGTCGGTTCGCTAGGAACTGGCCCAAAGATTCCAGATGCTTCATATCTTCAAACAAATGGAGATCTAAACAAAGGTGGTGAGCTCTTCAGAATCAACTGTGCGATGTGTCACAACGCTGGTGGTAAAGGTGGAGCTCTGACTCAAGGTAAGTATGCTCCGAGCCTGATGGGTTCTAGTCCAAAAACCATTTATGAAGCTATGGTTTCTGGACCGCAAAACATGCCAGTGTTCAACGACGCCAACATAACTCCTGAGGAGAAAAAAGACATCATCAGCTACTTGGTTTACTTGCAGAACAGTGGATCAGTTGGTGGAGATGAGTTGGGTGGCCTTGGTCCGGTCACTGAAGGACTACTAGTTTGGCTCGGTGTCTTAGGTTTAATCATCGCAATCACTATTTGGCTCGGCGCAAAATCGAATTAAGAAAGAAAGAAAGTAATTGAGCGAGAAAGAACAGGAACAAACCGGACTAGCAGTTATCAAAGCTGATGCGGTTAAAGATCCGGGTATCGAACCTCATCGTGTGAGGATGACAGATAAGTCACCTAAACATGAGAAAGCTGCAGC
>JBEGRI010000069.1:0-4793 GCA_041180525.1 Actinomycetota bacterium
GAACCACATTTGACCTGGAGATGATTAGGGAACTGGGCTTTTGCTCAGGTATTGAGAATTACTCGAGACACCTTGATGGCAGAAAACCTGGGTCTGCACCTTCATGTCTTTTGGATTATTTTCCAGAGGATTTCCTTACAGTGATAGATGAATCTCACGTGACTGTTCCACAGATAGGTGCAATGTATGAAGGTGATGCTTCACGTAAAAGGACTTTAGTTGAATATGGTTTCAGGTTGCCTTCAGCTATGGATAACCGACCATTGAAGTGGCAAGAATTCTTGGAGCGTGTTGGACAAACTGTTTATCTCTCAGCTACCCCTGGTAAGTATGAACTTGGGGTCTCCGATGGCGTCGTTGAACAGATTATTCGACCCACAGGACTTGTCGATCCCAAGGTTGTGGTTAAGCCAACTAAGGGACAAATAGATGATCTCCTAGAGGAAATCAAGCTTAGAACTGAACGCGACGAGCGGGTATTAGTAACCACACTGACTAAGAAAATGGCAGAAGAACTAACAGATTATCTAACCGAAGCCGGAATCAGGGTGCGCTATTTACACAGCGACGTTGACACACTGCGAAGGGTTGAGCTGCTACGTGAACTTAGAACAGGAATTTTCGATGTCCTAGTTGGAATCAATTTGCTGCGTGAAGGTTTGGATTTACCTGAAGTATCTCTGGTGAGCATACTTGATGCCGATAAGGAAGGTTTCCTGCGCTCAACAACTTCACTGATTCAAACTATCGGACGTGCGGCTAGAAACGTTTCCGGTGAAGTACACATGTATGCCGACAAGATGACAGACTCGATGACCAGAGCCATAGAAGAAACTAACCGCAGAAGAGAAAAGCAGGTTGCCTTCAACAAGGAAAAAGGCATCGACCCACAACCATTGCGAAAGAAAATATCGGACATTACTGACAGCATCCTCAGCCTCGAAAAAGAGACTGCTGAAATGATTGAGCAAGGAAAGAAAAGACCTAGAGACGGTAAGGCAGTAATGCCACTTCGCAAGCGACCAGATAAGAATGCTAGCTATAACGAGCTAATTGACTTGGTGGTTGAACTCGAAGATCAGATGAAATCCGCGGCGGCCGAGTTGAACTTTGAGTTAGCGGCCAGGCTGAGAGATGAGATTAGCGAACTCAAATACACGATTCGGCAGATAGATAAGATTTAGCAAGTTAAACTAGGTCCTATGCCGGTAATCCAAATTCCTACTAAAGACAAGCTTGTTATCAAAGGTGCTCGTGTTCACAACCTAAAGAACTTAACCCTCGAGATTCCTCGTAATGCCATGGTTGTTTTTACCGGTTTAAGCGGTTCTGGCAAGTCTTCTCTTGCCTTCGACACGATCTTCGCCGAGGGTCAAAGGCGGTATGTTGAATCTCTCAGCGCTTATGCAAGGCAGTTTTTAGGCCAGGTTGATCGGCCTGATGTCGATTTTATTGAGGGGCTTTCACCTGCTGTCTCGATTGACCAGAAGTCAACCAATAGAAACCCGAGATCAACTGTTGGAACTATTACTGAGATTCATGACTACCTAAGATTGCTTTGGGCCAGGATAGGTATTCCACACTGCTTCGTCTGCGGTGAGAAAATCACTAAGCAGACTACGCAACAAATTGTTGATCAGATACTTCAGTTACCTGAAGGAACCAAGTATCAGGTACTAGCGCAGGTAGTTGACCAGAAAAAAGGTGAATTTGTTGACTTATTCAGGGAATTAATTTCACAGGGTTTTGCCAGAGCCGTAGTCGACGGCGAAGTGATTACCTTAGCCGAAGCCAAACCCTTAAAGAAAACCTTCAAGCATGACATTTCCGTTGTTATTGACCGTCTAGTTGCCAAGTCAGGAATCACTCAGCGTCTAACCGATTCGGTTGAGACGGCACTGAAGCTAACTAATGGACGTGTGACAATCGACTTGGTAGATGAGAAGGGGGATAAGAAGTATCGCAACTTCAGTGAGAAAATGTCTTGTCCCAACGAACATCCGCTGGCTATAACTGAAATTGAACCTAGGACTTTTTCATTTAACGCTCCCTTCGGTGCTTGCAATGCGTGTTCGGGTTTAGGTACCAAAATGGCCGTCGATCGTGAACTTGTAATCGGTGACCCAGCAGAATCGATTCGTGGTGGAGTTATTCGACCTTGGTCAACTCAAGGTAAGGGTCTGTTCAGTTACTACACCAGATTGCTAACTGGGCTTGCTAAAGATCTTGATTTCTCTTTAGATACACCTTGGCAAGATTTACCCACTGAGATTCAAGAGGCTGTTCTATACGGAAATAACTTTGATGTCCAAATGAAGTGGAAGAACCGTTATGGACGTGAACTTCGATACACCACGGGCTTCGAAGGCGCACTTAATTACATCGAACGAAAATATATCGAGGCCGATAGTGACTGGGGCAGAGGTAGATGGGCTGAATACCTCAGAGAAACACCTTGCCCAGACTGTAATGGAGCAAGACTAAGACCAGAGGTTTTGGCAATCAAGGTTTCTAATGCATCGATAGCCGATGTTTGCCGTATTTCACTTGGTGAAGCAATGGAATTTTTCAACAAGATGAAGCTAGATAAACGAGACGAGAAAATAGCAGCTCAGGTGCTTCGTGAGATCAGAGCAAGGTTAGAGTTCCTTATTGCCGTTGGCCTCGATTATCTATCACTGGAGAGAGCAGCAGCTACGCTCTCCGGTGGTGAAGCCCAGCGCATACGCTTAGCTACCCAGATTGGTGCAGGTTTAACTGGAGTGCTCTATGTTTTGGACGAACCAAGCATTGGTCTACACCAGAGGGATAACCGAAGACTAATTGACACCCTAATTAAACTCAGGGACCTAGGTAACACACTTATCGTGGTCGAACATGATGAAGACACTATTAGAGCTGCAGACTGGCTAGTCGATATAGGTCCAGGTGCTGGTGTTCACGGTGGTGAAGTAGTTCACAGTGGTACATATAAGTCAATTTTGAGCAACAAAGAATCTATAACTGGCGATTATTTGAGTGACCGAATAGTTATCGAAACCCCAAATACTAGAAGAAAATCTGATCCATCAAGGCAAGTTAAAGTTGTTGGAGCGAGGGAGAACAATCTTAAGAACATTGATGCTACGTTCCCACTGGGCACATTCATCTCCGTAACCGGTGTTTCAGGTTCTGGAAAATCTTCGCTGGTTAATGATGTTCTCTACGAAGTCTTAGCGAATAAGCTCAATGGTGCTAAAACAGTCGCTGGTAAACACACCAGAGTTGAAGGTTTAGAGCACCTAGATAAAGTAGTTCACGTCGACCAAAACCCAATTGGACGTACGCCCAGATCTAACCCTGCTACATACACCGGTGTATTTGATCACATCAGAAAACTTTTCTCGGAGACAAGTGAATCTAAAGCTAGAGGCTACCAACAGGGCCGATTCTCTTTCAATGTAAAGGGTGGTAGGTGCGAGGCCTGTAGTGGTGATGGAACGCTCAAAATTGAGATGAACTTTCTACCTGACGTCTATGTGTTGTGTGAGGTATGTCACGGTGCTAGATACAACCGCGAGACCCTGCAGGTGAAATACAAAGGAAAGTCAATTGCTGAAGTTCTAGAAATGCCAATCGCCGAAGCGGCTGAGTTCTTTGAAGCAATTGGGGCGATCAGTAGGTACCTGAACACTTTGGTTGAGGTTGGCCTTGGTTATGTTCGGTTAGGGCAAAGTGCAACCACATTATCTGGTGGTGAGGCGCAAAGAGTTAAGTTAGCTGCCGAATTGCAAAAGCGAAGCAACGGTAGAACAATCTATGTTCTAGATGAACCAACAACTGGATTACATTTCGAGGACGTCAGAAAACTACTGCTAGTGCTAAATGGTTTGGTTGATAAAGGCAATACTGTGATTGTGATTGAACATAACCTAGATGTAATCAAAAGCGCAGACTGGATTATCGACATCGGGCCTGAAGGTGGTGCTAAAGGTGGAGAGATTGTTGCCACCGGAACACCTGAGCAGGTTGCCAAGAGCACAAAGTCACATACTGGCAAATTCCTGAAAGAAATACTTGGATAGCAATGGCTAACGAAGTTAGCTTTCGCCCAAAAACTGGGGACATCCCAACTAACCCAGGTGTTTATCGCTTTCTCGATAGCCACGGAAGAGTTCTTTACGTTGGCAAAGCAAAGAATTTAAGAGCAAGACTGAGCTCTTACTTTGCGCCGCTGAAGACCCTTCAAGAGAAGACAAGAAGAATGGTCCAATCGGCCGCTGATGTGAATTGGACCATAGTGAAGTCTGAGTTTGAGGCACTACAACTCGAGTTCACCTGGATCAAGGAATACGATCCGCCTTTTAACGTTCGCTTCAAAGATGATAAGAGCTACCCATATCTGGCTATCACCATGGGTGAAGAAATACCTAGGGTTTTAGTTACCAGAAATAGAGACGTAAAAGGTTCCAAGTATTTTGGCCCATACACCAACTCCTGGGCAGTTAGGGAAACCGTAGATACATTGCTGAAGGTCTATCCGGTGCGGTCCTGTTCGGCAGGAGTGTTTAAGCGCGCTCAGCAAACTAATCGGCCATGCTTGTTAGCCGATATTGCCAAATGTTCCGCTCCCTGTGTTGGACGCATCGACATTGACGAACATAAGCGTTTAGCCAAGAATTTTGGCGAATTTATGCAATCTGGGGACGATAAATACATCGACAACTTACGGGAACAGATGAATCGGGCTTCAGATAATCAACAATACGAGTTGGCAGCCAAGCTACGTGATGACATAACTGCTTTAGAAACTG
>JBEGRI010000070.1:0-4961 GCA_041180525.1 Actinomycetota bacterium
GGAAACTCGTGCTCCATCTCTCTTGCTCGCATGGCAACATCGGGAGTGATGATGATTTCACGAGCTGCGTAAAGACGTAAGTTTGTCGGTTTGGTATCTAAAGATCTTTGATCGGCAACCGAAAATTCACGCATTTGCTCTAATTCATCACCGAAGAACTCTAAACGAACAGGATGTCTAGCATCGGTTGGAAAGATATCAAGAATTCCACCTCGAACGGCAAACTCTCCTCTTCTAGTAACCATGTCAACTCTCTGGTATGCCAATTCAATTAGCTTGAGAGTTATTTCTGGAAGTAAATCTTTACCTGTCTCGAATTCCAAAGGTGGATATTTATCTAAACCGAGAATTACCGGTTGCAGTGCTGCTCTGATTGAACAGATCACAAAAAACTTCTGCTTAGTTTTACTGAGCTCGGCTAAGCGATGTAATGTTGCAAGCCGCTTTCCAACCGTTTCAGCTGAAGGGCTAAGCCTTTCGTGCGGTAAGGTCTCCCAAGAAACAAACTCTAAAACCTCAATCTCCGGAAAGGTGATTTTTAGAAAACTAGCAAGTTCCTCTGCTTCTTTACCGCTACTAACAACTACCAAACTGGAGTTATTTTTCTCCATGTGGCTTATAGCCGCTAGCGTCCAGGCTTGAGCCCCAGCAGGAGCAATAACTTCAACTTTGCTTGATTTGAGCTGTTCGACTAAGCCAGAAAAGGCAGAACTTGATGCGATACGTGCGACAAGGCGCGACAACCCCTCAGATCCGTCGTGCACGTTCATGTGTTAAGTCTAGAGGTCTTTGAGGTTCTGAACTAAAAGTAATCTTCAGTGATGCTTCTGCTGAGCAGCCTGCAGACCTTCGACGACGATGGTTTCAACCATATCTGCTGCTAGCTCTAGCAAAACTGGTAACTCAGTTTTCTCATTAGTGGAAAAGCTTTTTAGAACAAAATCTGCTGGATCTTGGCTTCCCTGAGGTCTACCAATACCAAAACGGATGCGGATAAAGTCATTACCGCTTGAAGCGATAATGCTTCTTAAACCATTGTGTCCAGCATGTCCACCAGAGTATTTGATTTTGATTTGACCGAAATCAAGATCTAACTCGTCATGAATAACGATTAGTTGTTCTGGAGGTAAATTATAAAACTTAAGTAAAGCCGCTACCGGTTGACCTGAGGTGTTCATATATCCGGTAGATTTTGCCAAGATGATTTTGTTGCCGTGAACTTTACCTTCGGCAACGAAAGCTCCTGCTTTATGCGATTTGAACTTCTCGTTGATTCGGTTGGCTAAAACATCGAGCACCATTTGGCCGACATTATGCCGAGTGTTCGAATAGTCGGGCCCAGGATTACCGAGCCCGACTATTAGAAAAGTGTTACTGCTCAATTACTCAGCTTTAGCAGGGGCAGCTTCTGCTGCAGCTGCGGCAGGAACTTCAGCTTCTTCGCTTGCACCGGCACCGGTACCAACAACCGAGGCAACCAATTCATGGTCATCTAGATCAAGCTTGACTCCAGCAGGAAGTTTGATGTCTCCAGCGGTTACGTGGTGGCCCATGCCTTCCTTGTTGAAGACAACCTCTAGATACTCTGGAATAGCAGTTGCATCTGCCTCAATCTTTAGCGTCTTGTGCTCTAGATCGATTACAGTACCCGACATTGACTCGCCAACGATGTGTAGTGGAACTTCAACGTGAACGCGCTCACCCTTGACAATCTCAACTAGGTCGATGTGTTCAATCACCTGAGTGACAACATCTTTTGAAGCGCTCTTTACTAGAACAGTCTCCGTCTTGCCATCCAAAGTTAGCTCGATGATGGCGTTCTTGTGACGTAGCACGAGCGCAACTTCGTGAGCTGGCAAAGTGATGTGTCGAGGCTTAGATCCGTGACCATAAATAACTGCAGGGGTTCTTCCAGCAGCACGAGCCTTACGAGCAGCGCCTTTACCAAAGCTGGTGCGCATCTGGCCAACAAGTTTGTTTTCTGACATTTCTTATCCTTATGTTTGTTCAACTCAAGCGTGTTCACGCGAGGAACTAAAAGCACCCCGTCGATTACGGTTATTGCTAACCCTCGCCGTTGTTTCTAGGCAAGTCTACTTGGCAACACGCAGGCCGCGCAAGGCAGCCCTGACAACCAGCGCAACTGCCAAAATTAGCGTGCTTACCCAAAGCGCAGGCCCTGGAACATTGATCAGCAGCAGAAAGCAGAGCAAGAAGCCAATAATCGCAACAATTCTTGGCTGCTTCTGCTCTGCTCTGGATTGCCTTAGGACACTTAGATGTCCGATTGCATAGTAGAGCAGCACACTGAAGCTGCTAAAGGCGATAACCCACTGGGTGTATTGACGAGTCTCAATCAGAATCACCGAACCAATTGCAATTAAGAATTCAGCTAACCAAGGTGCGCCGAATCGATTCCTAGCAGCAAAGAGTCTTGGTAGCTCCCTATCCTCAGCCATAGTGGCAGCGGTTCTGGAGACACCAGCCAAAAGAGCAAGGATAGAACCTAAGCTGGCAGCAACCACGACAAAATCTATGATGGCTGGATTAAACCAACTAGCACTTCTAGCCAACAAGGCTTCAAAGACTGCACTAGGCATTGATTCATTTTCAGGATGCAATACCCCCACTACAACAACAGTTATCAGCAAATACAGAAACAAAACTAGCGCTAGAGAAATGGCTATTGCTCTAGGAATGTTTTTCTTAGGATCTCTTACTTCATCACCTAAGGTAGCAACTCTGGCATATCCGGCAAAGGCAAAGAAGATAATCGATGCTGAAGACAGAGTTGATTCGGAAAGACTTGGTATTAACATGTGTGAAGTGAAAGCAGTTGATTCAAAACCAAAACTGAATCCTGAAACAACAGAAAAAATTAAGAACGAAGCAGTAATTATTGCTAATCCAGCTGCCATTTGAGCGGTTCTATTGATACCATGCAGATTCAGGCATGTCATCACAATAACTACTAGCGCTGCCAAATGATATCCAGGTAGCAAATAAGTTTCAATGATGATAGCTATGGCTGCGATCGATGCTATCTTGCCAAAGACGAAGGCAAAGCCTGCTATAAAACTAAAACCTGTTGGCAGATACTCCCTTGCATATGCATAGACCCCGCCTGCTCTGGAGACATGGCTGGCTAATTGATATACCGAAGCTGCATTCAGCGAGGCAACCAAGCCAGCCAAAAATAGTGCAATGAATATTTGGTCATGTGATTTATCCCAAGCGGTAGACCAAACAAAGAAGACCCCGGCACCTAGCATGGAGGCCATGCCGATGGCGACAGCCCCCAGTAAAGATAACTGTTGGGGTTTAGACGTGGCCATCAAACAGGATGGTAACGCTGTCATCGTTGAAGACTGAGCTAATGGCTCTAGCAATCAACGGCGCGATAGACAAGACAGTCAGCTTCTCAAACTGTTTAGATTCTGGGATAGGCAGCGTGTTCGTGACAATTACATTGTCAACCTCACCAGAGGAAAGTCTTTCCACCGCTGGGTCACTAAAAACCGCGTGAGTGGCTGCAACAATTATTCGACCGGCTCCGTTATCGCGCAGAGCTTTAGCTGCAGCAACGATTGTGCCAGCGGTGTCGATCATGTCATCAACCAGAACACAGACCCGCCCTTCAACTTCACCAACAAGTTCGTTAACTTGCACTTGGTTCGGTTTACTTGGATCGCGACGCTTGTGAATGATAGCCAAAGGGGCACCTAGTCGGTCAGCCCAAATATCTGCTACACGAACTCGTCCAGAATCTGGTGAAACAACAGTTAGGTTTTCACTGCCGAAGGTTTGCTTTACGTAATCAGCTAATAACGGTAATGCCCAGAGGTGATCTACCGGGCCATCGAAGAAACCTTGAATCTGCGGTGAGTGTAAATCAACTGACATCAACCTGTCAGCTCCAGCAGCCTTGTATAGGTCAGCAACTAGACGAGCTGAAATTGGTTCACGACCTTTATGCTTCTTATCTTGTCTGGCATAAGGGAAGAACGGTGAGACAACGGTTATGCGCTTAGCGCTGGCACGCTTAAGCGCATCAATCATGATTAACTGCTCCATCAACTGGTCATTGATTGGTGCTGAATGAGATTGAATTACGAAGGCATCTACCCCACGAACTGATTCATCAAACCTTACAAAAATTTCACCGTTGGCAAAATTGTATGAAGTTGAAGGGACTATCTCGGTTTCCAGCAGTTTGGCAACTTCGTTAGCTAATTCCGGATGAGCTCTTCCGGTGGCTAGCACTAAACGCTTTTGTCCAGTTGTCTTGATCTGCACTGATCTATTCCTTTGCTTTCTTGGCAGCCTTAGCAGAATCGGTTTCAGCCCGTTTGGCTAAAACCCAACCAGCCAGGTTACGTTGGGGGCTAACATTCATGGCTAAATCTCCTGCCGACACATCGTTGCGAACAACAGTACCAGCGGCAGTGTATGCACCATCTTCAATGCTGACTGGAGCTACGAAAACGTTGTGTGCTCCAGACTTAACATGCGAGCCTACCGTGGTGTGATGTTTGTTCACACCATCGTAGTTCGCGAAGATAGTTCCTGCTCCGATGTTGGTGTGTTCACCGATGGTGGCATCGCCAACATAGCTTAGGTGCGGTATCTTGCTTCCTGCACCGATCACTGCATTCTTGGTTTCAACAAAGGTACCTATCTTGCCACCAATGCCTAGATGCGTTCCAGGTCTTAGATAGCTAAATGGACCCACGGTTGCCTCGGCTTCAACCACAGATCCGTTGATGTCTGCTTTTTTGATAACGCAGTTTTCTCCAATTACCGAATCGTGGATGGTTACTTCAGGCCCGATAGTAGAGCCCTTGCCAATACTGGTGATACCTCTGAGATAAGTTGATGGAAGCAATGTGACATCCTCGCCTAAGACAGCGGTGATGTCGATGTATGTAGTGTTCGGATCAACAATGCTTACTCCAGCTAGC
>JBEGRI010000071.1:0-4714 GCA_041180525.1 Actinomycetota bacterium
CGAAAGCCCACGGCAGAGCAACCCCTGAAGCAAGAATTTGAGATTTCTTAGAGGAAGCTGCTCCTACGCTTACTCGATGAATTCCGTTAATGATTCCATCAACATCAACATTCTCCGGTTCGGCTGGCTGCAGGATTGGCTCGTTATAAACAGTCAGATAGTAAATTACGTTCGGGTCAGGATGGTTACCCCCATACATGCGCTCCAAACCTGATCTGATGATGTGTCCTATTTCATAACCGTATGCGGGATCGTATGTGATTACTCCGGTATTAGTGGCAGCGATGATTGGTGAGTGGCCATCGGCATGTTGCAAGCCCTCACCGGTAAGCGTTGTTCTACCTGCGGTGGCTCCAATTAGGAAGCCTCTTGAAAGCTGGTCTGTTGCAGCCCAGATTGAGTCTGCCGTTCTTTGGAAACCAAACATCGAATAAAACACATAGAACGGAATCATTGGCTGACCCTGAGTTGCATATGAACTAGCTGCTGCTGTGAATGCAGCTACCGAGCCAGCTTCGTTGATTCCGGTATGAAGGATTTGCCCTGCTTCTGATTCTTTGTATGAAAGGAGTAACTCTCGGTCTACCGAAGTGTAATGCTGACCTTTCGGGTTATAGATTTTGGCAGTGGGGAAGAAGGCATCCATTCCAAAAGTTCTTGCCTCATCAGGAATGATTGGAACAATTCTTGGACCAAGTCCAGGAGTTTTTAGTAGATCTTTCAATAACCTGACAAAGGCCATGGTTGTGGCTACTTCTTGATTGCCTGAACCCTGCTTTGCAACTTCATAAGTTTTCTCGTCAGGAAGTTCGAAGGAAACATACTTGCTCCTGCGTTCAGGCAGGTATCCACCTAGAGCCTTACGACGCTCATGCAGGTAATCAAGTTCGATTGAACCGGCAGCTGGTTTGTAATAAGGAGGCTGATATGGATCTGCTTCTAATTGAGCATCACTGATCGGAATGCGCAAATCATCTCTGAAAGACTTTAGATTTTCCAGAGTCAACTTCTTCATCTGGTGGGTGGCGTTCCTACCTTCGAATGCTTTACCTAGTCCGTAACCCTTGATGGTTTTAGCCAAGATAACGGTGGGTTGCCCCTTGTGGTTCATGGCTGCCTGGTAGGCTGCAAAAATCTTTTTGTAATCGTGGCCACCACGCTTTAGACCCCAGATTTCATCATCGGTCATGTTTTCGACCAACGATAAAGTTTTTGGATTTCGAGCGAAGAAGTTCTCTCTGATGTATTTGCCGTCCATGGTTTTATAAGTCTGGTAATCACCATCGGGGGTTTGATTCATTAGATTGACCAATGAACCATCGCTGTCCTTAGCTAGTAGTGCATCCCACTCACGGCCCCAAATAAGTTTGATGACGTTCCAACCTGCGCCTTTGAAGAAGGCTTCAAGCTCTTGAATAATCTTTCCGTTACCACGAACCGGACCATCGAGTCTTTGCAGATTACAGTTGACGACGAAAGTTAGGTTGTCTAAACCATCGTTGGCAGCAAGTTGTAATGCACCACGCGATTCAACTTCATCCAATTCACCATCACCGAGGAAGGCCCAAACATGTTGCCCTTGAGTACTTCTAATACCTCTTCCTTCAAGGTAGCGGTTGAACTGAGCTTGGTAAATTGCGTTGATTGGACCAATACCCATAGAAACAGTAGGAAATTGCCAGAACTCAGGCATCAATCTTGGGTGTGGGTAAGAAGAGACTCCACCACTTGGGTGTGATTTCTCTTGACGGAAACCATCTAACTGCGCTTCGCTTAGTCTTCCCTCAAGGAAAGCTCTAGCATATGGACCCGGTGAAGCGTGACCTTGAATGAAAATTTGATCACCACCGGTTGGGTGATCTTGACCTTTGAAGAAGTGGTTGAAACCAACTTCATACAATGAAGCCGAAGATGCGAAAGTTGAAATGTGTCCACCAACACCAATGCCAGGGCGTTGTCCTTTGTGAACCATTACCGCAGCGTTCCAACGAATCCAAGCACGGTAAGTTCTTTCAATCGTTTCATCGCCTGGGAAGATCGGCTCTGCGGAAGTTGGAATGGTGTTTATGTAATCAGTGGTAAGTGTCGTTGGAAGTGAAATCTTTAATTCAGTTGAGCGCTTGATCAAGCTGAGCATGATCTCTTTAGCTCGTTCCACCCCATGAACTCGGGTGAGTGCTTCTAAAGATTCAATCCATTCTCTTGTTTCCTCTGGATCGCGGTCCTGGGGGATGAAGTTATCTGAAGAGTTGGTCACCGACAACGTTTCCTCTTTCGGTCTCGCCAAATAAGGCGCTGAGCAAATACTGAATTTGGCCAGATTTAGGCCACTAAGTAAGTTTAGAGTCTTATTCGAGCCAGTAGGCTTGTTAGCGACATAGCAAAGGAGCCCAAAATGTCCCTAATTATCGGCGATTTAGCCCCAGATTTCTCTTTAACCAACCAGTATGGCGAAAGTGTCACGCTGTCCTCATTCCGAGGTGTAAAACCTGTCGTTCTAGTCTTTTATCCGCTGTCATTTTCAGGTATCTGTACTGGTGAACTATGTGAGATTCGGGACAATTTTGACAAGTTTGAGCGCTCCGACGTGGAACTGTTGGCCATCTCAGTAGATAGCAAATTCGTCCAGAAAGTGTTTGCGGAACACGAAGGGTATAAGTTCTCGGTCTTGGCTGATTTCTGGCCACATGGCCAAGTTGCCAAAGACTATGAAGTATTCCTAGAAGATCTTGGTGTTGCCAACCGAGCCACTTTTGTCATAGGCAAGGATGGCTTGTTGGTTGCCAAGTTCGTTACAGCTGTCGGACAAGCAAGAAGTCTCGATGAGTATGACAGGGCTCTGGCTTCACTAAACGTCTAGGTTTGGTATAGTTTTCTAGTTGCCTCAGGCAACATCGAAGAAGAGGGCCTTTAGCTCAGTTGGTAGAGCGCCACGTTTACACCGTGGATGTCATCGGTTCGAGCCCGGTAGGGCCCACTTTTTCTAATCTAAGATTTCGGACTCAAAATATTCCGGTAAGGGTAGAATTTCGCTATGGAGTCCAGCGCATATCAACCACCAGTCAGGCGTTCGCTAAGTGATGAAGAGCTTGATGCAAGAGTCAAATTAGCCACCAGTACACATTCCGGCATTGAAGCCTTGATGGAGTTGTTGGTTGCTCAGGAGAGCCTCAGAGCCCAAGAGAATGCAGAAATTGATGCCTGGGTTAAGCGAATGGAAGATGAGGATTCACCTCAAGCAAGGCAAGCGCTAGCCAAATTCCGTGGGGTTGATCTTCCCGAGGAACCTGTAGTCGAACCCATAGTTACAACGCCAAGCGATGAGCCTGGATTAGAAACTGTTGCGGAAGCAAAAGCCGAGGAACCGCTTGAACAACCATTCAGTTGGTTCACGAAGACCGTCGAAGAACCAGAAGCTGTTGCTAGCGAAGATTCAATAGAAGTTGTTGTTGAAGAAGTTATTGAAGTTGCCGAGGTTCATAGCCCAGTTGGCACTGAGACTATTGAAGATTTTGAACATTTACTTTCAGCAGCTTCAGCCGAGGAAGAGCTTACGGCACTAGATCAAATTAAAGTCAAAGAAGAAACCCTTTCGCCAAATCTAATCGTGCCAACTGATTCCGACCGCAATCAAAAACCTATTGGACAGATTTGGCTATGGCTTGGAGCTAGTGCAACAGTAATTCCGCTAATGCTTAGCTGGTTCCTAATTCATTTGGGTCTGTCAACTACTACAATTGCCATCGATTTAGGGATCGGGTATTTATTAGCTGGTGCTGTAACAGCCATGTCGGCTCTAGCTGGAAAACGCAGTGGTTTGTCAACAGCAACCATTTCGCGCGCTGTTTTCGGTGTTTGGGGCAACTCAGTTCCGCTATCAGTTTTAGCTATAACCAGAGTTGTCCTTGTTGCGACGCTTTTTAGTTCAATACTTTTCGTTTCAAGTGGCTTTGATTCTAGGATTCCAGCCTTCGATCAGGTGCTTGTTCAGTCATCAGGCCTGAAGATATCTGGCGGTGTTGCAATCGCAGTTGCACTACTTCTGGTAGCTGGTTTCGCGGCGTTTTTTAGAGCAAATGTCACCAGAATTATTTTCATTATCCTTAGCTCAGTAAGTTTCCTTGCAACAGTAATCACGCTAGTTCTGGGCACCACGTTTGGCTCTCTTACCTTTGTTTCGCCTGGCTCAATCGGATTCGTCTCCAGAGAATCCTTAGCCGGCCTAGCTATTGTCTTTGCAGTTGTAACGCTCAGTTTTGTCGCTGTCGCACCGAATCTTTCAAGTGCAATACCTATGAGAGTTCGTGGCTATAACTTGCTTCTGGTCTCATTACTGGTTCACACGATTATCCCAGCGTTGTTTGCTCTTTATGCTTTGCTGTGGTTTAACAGGCAAGTTAGTTGGGGCAATGACTCCTTGCTTGGAATTGTTTCATTTATGCCAAGTATTGCTCAGATAACAGCACTCATTTCAATAGTTAGTTTTATTGTTTACTTTGCGGCCTTGCAGATAAGAACTTCAGTGCTCGAAATGATGTCCTTGACTCGTATAGCCAAATTCGGTGCTGCTTTCCCCTTGAGCCTTGTCTTGATTACGTTGTCGAGTATTTTGATCAGCTACCAACCAACAAACCAGATGACAGATTATCTAAGCAGCTTGCTCGGTTTAGTATTAGTTCTTTCTGCAGCATGGATTGGTATGTTCGTTGCTGAT
>JBEGRI010000072.1:0-4669 GCA_041180525.1 Actinomycetota bacterium
GTTTCGCTAACCCCTATTCAAACCGCCATGATCTATCAGGCGATTGCTAATAAAGGTGTTCGTTTATCACCGCTATTGGTTGAGGGCTGCAGGAAAGCGGATGGAACTTTCATCCAAACTCAAGTTCCAGAGCCAGTTAGGGTAATTAGCGAGAGAACTTCCGCCGATACCATCGACATGCTGGAAAAAGTTGTTGAGAAGGGACCTATCGGTAAGACCGCCAGAATCGCAGGTTACCGAGTAGCTGGTAAAACCGGAACTGCGCAGATTGCAGAAGGCCGAGGGTATGGAAGATTGCACGCGGTTTCATTCGTAGGCATGGCACCAGCCGATGATCCTCAGTATGTGGTTGCGGTGACTGCATACAAGTCAAGAACCATTTCTAACTCGCTTGGAGCAACACCAGGTTTCGTTGCCGTGATGAAGCAGGTTCTAAAAACTTTTAAAGTTCCACCATCGACAACTAAGTCCAAGAACATTCCGGTGAAGTGGTAAAGATGGAAATAAAGCAGTCAATACCACCCATCCTGCGACCGGATCATGTTGCCCCAGTTTCGCTTCACAAGCTGGCAAAACACTTCGGTTTGACGGTATCTGGCAAGGATGTTGAACTGACTGGAATAAGCATGAACACCAATGATCTTCGTAAAGGAGATCTTTTTGTTGCAATGCCTGGAGCTAAAACACATGGTGCCAAGCACCTTGCTAAAGCTATAGAACTAGGTGCCACAGCTGTAGTTACCGATAGCGAAGGTATTCAGATAATCGGTCAAACAGATTTTCCAACTGTTTTACTGGAGTTTCCAAGATCTCAACTAGGAGACTTGGCTGCCTTTGTTTACGGTAATACTTTAGGCAACATGCCAAAACTTTTTGGTGTAACTGGAACTAACGGTAAAACCTCTACCAGTTATTTGCTTGAAGGCATACTGCGGCAGTTAGGCAGAGTCACTGGCTTAAGCACCACAGCCGAAAGACATATTGGTGAAGAAGTCATTGTTTCCAGACTGACAACACCTGAGTCAACTGAAATGCATGCACTTATTGCCAGAATGCGCGAGAAAAACGTAAGTGACATCGTCTTAGAAGTGTCAGCTCAAGCCCTAACACAACTGCGCGTTGATGGCTTTAATTTTGACGTTGCAGGTTTTACCAACCTAAGTCATGATCACTTTGATGACTACTCAGGTTTTGAGGAGTATTTATCAGCAAAGGCAAAGCTTTTCACTAGAGCAAAAGCTAAACGTGCTGTGGTTTGTTTAGATAGCGATTATGGTCAACGTATCCAACAGTTGAGTGAAGTGCCAGTTGTTACAACTTCAGCTAACCCAATGCACAAAGCAGACTGGAACATCACCATCACTAATGAATTGCCAGGTAGAACAGAATTCGAACTTATTGGACCAGATAATCAGCAACTAACCAGCAGTGTTCCGCTGCTTGGTTCACACATGGCTTCTAACGCGGGTTTAGCAATCGTCATGCTAGTTGAGGCAGGATATCTGTTTGAGGAGATCAAAAAGGCAATAGCTAACGGCATAGAAGCTTATTTACCAGGTCGAACTGAACTCGTTTCACCTAAAGGTGCTCCGAGTGTATATGTTGACTTTGGACACTCACCAGATGCTTTCCTCAACACCTTAGCTGCTGTGAGAAAGGTAACTACTGGAAAAGTTTTGATGCTTTTTGGAGCTGATGGAGATCGCGATGCATCGAAGCGTCCGGAAATGGCTAGGGTAGCGGCAGCTGGTTGTGACATTTTAGTCATTACTGATCATCACCCAAGATTTGAAGACCCTGCCAGTATCAGAAAAACTTTGATTGAAAGTGCCAAAGCCTTCAGACCAGATCTTGAGATCCATGAAGTTTCACCGCCAGAAGCAGCGATACGTCTGGCTGTGTCTTTAGTTAAACCCGGCGATGCAATTCTTTGGGCAGGTCCAGGTCACCAAGATTACCGAGACATTCAAGGAGTTAGAACCCCTTACAGTGCTAGGGCTGAAGCAAGAGCAGCACTGAAAGAGCAGGGCTACTAATGATTAAGCTTTCGGCTGGTGAAGTAGCTCAGATTATCGATGCGCAGTTAGTTGGTGATGCGTCAGTTATCGCTACCGGTTCGGTTGAAACGGATTCAAGACTGATTAGCGCTGGAGGAATTTTCGTGGCTAAACCAGGCGAGGTAACCGACGGGCATTTATTTGTTGCTGCGGCTTGGGATAAGGGTGCGGTAATTGCCATTGTTGAGCACCAAGTTGAAGTTCCTATAGTTCAACTGATTGTCTCTGACTCAGTTAAAGCTTTAGGTCTGCTAGCTAAGTTTGTTATTGCTGAAGTTAGATCCAAAGGCTTATTACAGATTGTTGGGGTTACCGGATCGAATGGGAAAACCACTACGAAGAATATGCTTCGTGAAATTCTAAGTAAATTCGGACCAACAGTTGCTCCGGAAGAATCTTTCAACAATGAAGTTGGTGCCCCCTATTCGATGTTGAAAATTGATGAATCGACTAGATATTTAGTTGTTGAATATGGGGCAGCTGGTCTAGGCAGTATTAAATATTTGACTGACTTTTGTAAACCAGATCTAGCAATTGAACTAAAAGTTGGTTTGGCTCACGCTGGTGAATTCGGTGGCATAGAAAATACCCAGAAGATTAAAGCAGAACTAGTTCAAGCTTTAGATGAGTCAGATGTAGCTTTGCTGAATTTCGATGATACTCGGTGTTTAGCGATGAAAGATTCAACAAAGGCGAAGATTGTTGGATTTTCAGTCGCAGCGAACTCTGATTACAGAGCAACTGAGGTAAAGCTCAGTATTACTGGAACAAGTTTCATCTTAAATACACCCAACGGCTCACATCAGGTGAAACTAAACATTCTCGGCGAGCATCACGTTTACAACGCCTTAGCAGCATTAGGCGCTGCTGACCAGCTTGGTCTAGAGCTCAAAGTGGCAATCAAGGCTGTGGAAGAAATGCAGTTAGCTGAGCGCTGGCGTATGCAGTTACTCACTCGTGCCGATGGTCTTGCTTTGATCAACGATGCTTATAACGCAAGCCCAGATTCAATGAAAGCTGCCCTTTATACGCTGGCTGAATTAGGTAGACAGACTGGCCGTAAGACGGTTGCTGTATTGGGTCACATGGCTGAATTAGGCCAGTTTGAGGCTGATGAGCACGATGCCATTGGACGTCTAGTTGTCCGCTTGAACATCGATCAGTTAGTGGTGGTTGGTAACTCAGCCAAGCTAATTCACATGGCGGCCTGCCTCGAGGGCTCTTGGGATGGCGAATCGCAGTTTTTTGAGGAAGCCTCCGAGGCAACAGCATACCTGCGTGGAATGCTTAAGGGAGATGAAATTGTCTTAGTGAAGTCATCGAAGAGTGCGAACCTTCGTTATCTAGGTGATGAACTTGCGGAGGATCAGGCATGAGAGCGTTACTGTTAGCCGGCTTTCTCGGCCTCGTCTTTGTTTTGGTTTTGACTCCGACCCTAATTTGGTTGTTCAAGAAACTTGGTTGGGGCCAAGTAATTCGAGTTGATGGACCGAACACCCATTTAACTAAGCGCGGCAGACCAACCTCTGGTGGCATTGCCATAGTTGTTTCAGCTATTGCTGGATACTTCATCGCCAAAGCGGTTAATGGTGAAGCGCCAACCTATTCAGCTTTGCTCGTGATGCTCATTATGGTTGGGCTAGGCATCGTTGGCTTTTTGGATGATTATTTGAAGGTAAGTCGTCAAAATAGTGCTGGCTTACCTGGGATTTTAAAGATTTTGGGTCAGCTCATTATTGGAACTGTTTTTGCTCTTCTTGCCATTAGATCGCCAGACGGGCTTTTAGCACCGGCATCCACTGAGGTTTCAGTTTTTAGGGACACCGGTTTTGATTTGCTAAAAATTGTTCCAGAGAACTGGGGGCAGATTGCCGTATGGTTTGGTATCGGATTGTTCTTGCTTTGGATTTTCTTGATAGTTACTAGCACTTCTAACGGCGTCAATTTGACTGATGGACTTGATGGCCTAGCCACCGGAGCTTTAATTATGTCTTTCGGTGCTTATGCAGTCATAGGATTTTGGAAATTTAACCAAGCGTGTGATGCGATGAACTTAACTGCCAATTGTTATGAAACTAGAGATCCACTTGATCTGGCTGTTATTGCTGCCGGCATTGTTGGTGCTCTAATTGGGTTCCTTTGGTTTAACACTAATCCAGCTCAAATTTTCATGGGAGATAGCGGTTCGCTTGGATTAGGTGGAGCCTTAGCTGCACTAGCAATTCTTTCACGAACAGAAATTCTTCTTGTGCTTGTTGGTGGACTTTACGCTATCGAAGCAGGGTCAGTCATTTTGCAACGTGGTGTTTATAAATTAACTAAATGGACCACGGGTAAACCCAGAAGAATAATTTTGATGAGTCCACTGCATCACCACTTTGAAGAAAAGGGCTGGAACGAGGTAACTGTCGTAGTTCGCTTCTGGATCATCTGTGGTTTATTGGTTCTAGCCGGCATAGGTCTGTTCTACGTTGAGTGGATTTATGGTTCTCTGGCATGAAAGATTTGCTAGCACTTAATAGTTGGCATGATGATTGGTCACAGGCCAAGGGCTTAGTTTTCGGGCTTGGGGTAAGTGGTTTCTCGGTTGCTGATACTTTAGTTGAACTTGG
>JBEGRI010000073.1:0-7449 GCA_041180525.1 Actinomycetota bacterium
TAAAGTCTGTGCTAGATAGGTTTTACCGCAACCGGTAGGGCCAACCAAAAGAATGTTTGACTTGGCAATCTCAATAGCATCGTGCTCTTTACCCTTGGCAGTTAAGGTGCCTCTAGAGCGGATGCGCTTGTAATGGTTATAGACGGCAACCGATAGGGCTTTTTTGGCCTGAGTTTGACCAATCACGTATTCGTCTAGGAAAGCAAAGATTTCTTTAGGTTTAGGCAGTGAGAAGCTCTCAACCGGCTTGGCTTTTTTAGCAACTTCTTCATCAATGATCTCAACGCTTAAAGCAACACACTCATTACAGATATAGACCCCTGGTCCAGCTATGAGTTTGATGACCTGCTTCTGCGATTTAGAGCAGAAATTACAGCGGATCATATCCCCTGGGTCACTTAGTCGAGTCATAACTAGAGTTTACCTTTAGGCAAGGACAACCTTAGATAACAAACCGCTTGATTTATGCTTTGCGGGTAGTAAGCACTTGGTCGATTAGGCCATATTCCAAAGCCGCCTGAGCAGTCAAAATCTTGTCACGCTCAATGTCTTTAGAGACCTCTTCTTTGGACTTATTCGAGTGCTTAGCCAAAGTCTCCTCAAGCCAGACGCGCATACGCATAATCTCGGCAGCCTGAATCTCAATGTCGGATGCCTGACCACGACCACCACCACCAGAAGCTGGCTGGTGAATCAAAATAGTTGAGTTAGGTAGCGCTAGACGCTTTCCGGCAGTTCCACCAGCTAGCAATACCGCAGCAGCAGAGGCGGCTTGACCTAAACAGACAGTTTGAATTTGCGGTTTGATGTATTGCATGGTGTCGTAGATTGCAGTCAAAGCTGTAAAAGATCCACCAGGTGAGTTGATATACATGGTGATGTCACGATCTGGATCTTGGCTTTCCAGAACTAATAGTTGCGCCATGATGTCATCGGCGGTCACGTCGTCAACTTGAGCGCCTAAGAAAACAATGCGGTCTTCAAAAAGCTTGGTGTATGGGTCGAGGTGACGATAACCGTAAGGAGTTCTTTCCTCGAAGGAAGGCAGAATGTAACGAGCTTCAGGCATATTCTTCTTAGTCATTTTTCTTCTTTCCAACTCCTGTGCTCACTGCGGCGAACTCTTGAATGTGATCAACAAAACCGTAATCTAAAGCTTCTTGAGCGTTAAACCAACGGTCACGATCCCCATCAGCCATAACCTGCTCAACAGTTTTACCAGTTTGTTTTGCCGTAATTGCGGCAAGTTGCTTCTTCATATCGTTAATCAGAAAAGCCTGTGTTTGAATGTCAGCAGCGGTTCCACCAAAACCACCTAGAGGCTGGTGTAATAAAACTCTGGTATTCGGAGTTAGGAAACGCTTGCCCTTGGTTCCAGCTGTCAGTAGGAACTGTCCCATCGAAGCACACATTCCGATACCAACAGTGACAACATCATTTGGAACATATTGCATGGTGTCATAAATGGCCATACCTGCAGTAATCGATCCACCAGGTGAGTTGATGTATAGGAAGATGTCTTTGGTTGAATCCTCGGCAGCCAAGAGCAACATCTTGGCGCAAATTTCATTTGCGTTGTCGTCTCTAACCTCATCACCAAGCCAGATGATGCGGTCCTTCAATAAACGTTCAAAGACGTTGTTCATAGTGGCGGATTCAGCCATCTTTATCTCCTCTTTATTCGCAAATTGCTTTGCCTAATCAAGATAACCGAGATTGAGGCTAAAACATTCCGCTGTTCGCCATCGGCTAAGCGTGTTATTCCGAGGCCTGCTCGGTCTCTGGCTCAGACTCTGCTTGCTCAGCAGCCTCAGTATCGGTCTTAGTGAACTCGGCAAGATCAATCTTGTTGCCTTCACTATCGCTGACTTGCGCTGCTTCTAGGACGATGCTCAAAGCCTTACGTCTGGCTACCTCGGCCACAAAAGCTGGAATCTGCCCCTGCTCATCAACCATCTTGACGAACTCATTTGGTTCCATGCCATAGGACTGTGAAGACTGAATCAAATACTGGAGCAATTCACCTTCGTTGACTCGAACCTCTTCGGCCTCAGCAATGGCATCAAGCAACATTTGAACTTGGAAGCCTTTAGTTGACTCTTCACGAACCTCAACTGCGTGTGGGTCATCCATAGTCTTGTTTTCGCCTTCAAGGTGACGCTTCACATCTGCCTCAACCAGTTCAGTTGAAACTGGAACATCAACTAATTCCAATAATGATTCGGTAAGAATATCTCTTGCTTGAATTCCTTGTGAGTAACTCTTGCTTCTTCTGATCTGATCCGCTGTGTCTTTCTCAAGTTCAGCAAGAGTGTCAAACTGTGATGCCATAGCAGCCCAAGCATCATCTAGTTCAGGTAATTCACGTTCCTTAACTGCGTTTAGCGTGACAGTAATTTCCGCTTCTTCACCGGCTTTGTCTCCACCGACTAACTTCGACTTGAACGTTGTGGTCTCCCCTGCAGTTAGCGTAATCAAAGCCTCATCAATACCGTCAAGCAACGAGTCAGAACCAATCTCATAAGAAATGTTCTGAGCTTGGTCAATTTGTTCACCGTCAAGAGTTGCTACCAAGTCAATCGAAGTGAAATCACCTTTAGCAGCAAAACGGGCACGAAGACGGTTAATTTCTTCCTTAACTTCTTCTTCTGAAACTTCAATAGCGTCCACTGTAACTTTTAGTCCACGGTAGTCAGGTAACTTGATCTCTGGTCTAACTTCAACCTCAATCTCAACTATGAGATTTCCAGCGAAAGTTTTCTCATCTGGGGTTTGCTTGATATCTGCTTTAGGAGATCCAAGCGGGCGTAATTTCTCTGCTTCAACAGCATTTCTATAAATACCATCGAGGCCATCGTTGATAGCGTGAGCCAAAACAGCTCCTCGGCCAACACGTTGGTCGATAATTGCTGCTGGTATTTTGCCTTTACGGAAACCTGGGATGCTAGCTTGAATTCTTCCGGGGTAACCTCAATGGTTAGCTTGACCCGAGTTGGGGCTAGGCGCTCTTTAGTGGTAATCAACTTATCTCCGTTTAGTTGGGCTCAAGGTTTAAGCCGTTTGATAAAAAGAAAGTGGTCGGGGTGACAGGACTCGAACCTGCGATATCCTGCTCCCAAAGCAGGCGCGCTAGCCACTACGCTACACCCCGATGTCAGGCCTCTAGAGAACCTAACAACTTGACCAATCTTAGCCCATAGAATGTATTAGCACTAATGCTTTTGCGGATGTAGCTCAATGGTAGAGCCTCAGTCTTCCAAACTGATGGTGCGGGTTCGATTCCCGTCATCCGCTCCAACTATTTCTGGCAGCCAGGACACCAATACAGTTTCCTTGAAGCCATAACCTCCAAAACTACGCTCCCCCTGCATCTAAAGCAGCTAAGGCCCTCACGTTTATAGACATAGTTCCTTTCATCAGAAATGCCCTTAGCCTTCAGCTGTTCTTGGCGAGTAACCATATACCCTTTGGCCACGCCAATTTTCATAAGTTCCACGGCATCTTGCCATATCAACTCTGCTTGTTTCACGGTTAGTGAACTGCCTTGCCGATGAGGGTCTATTTTTGCTCTGAAAAGTAGCTCTGCCCGATAGACATTCCCTACTCCGCTAATCACACTTTGATTCATCAGCAGTAAACCAATGGCTGATTTCGATTTGGTTACTCGATCGACGAACCGTGCTTGATTAGATTTGCGAGGATCAGGGTTGGTTGGATCTGGACCTAATCTCTTTTCATGGTTCTTCACTTCAGAACTACTTATCACTTCGCAATATGTCGGACCCCGAAGATCAGCCATGGCCGATGAGTTATAAAATCTTGCTCTAACTTGACCAATAACTTCTTTTTGCGGAGCTTGGTAGTAACGCCATTTGCCATAGATACCCAAGTGCACCCTAATAGTTAGATCGTTATCAAAATCTAAAAACAGTTGTTTTCCGATGGCTCGAGCCCTAACCAGTCTTCGATTGCTGACTAGTTTTGCTTCAGCACTAAATCGACCCTGCGGTGAATCAATTTTGATTTTTTGACCCTTAAAAGTCTTATTGAACCAATTGGCGGTTCTTTGAACGCTGTGCCCTTCAGGCATGACTAGAGAATTTCTCCGGTTTGCTCGTAGTGAGAAATCTTGCCGATACGTCTAACGTGACGTTCGTCATTACTGAAAGGCTCATCAATAAAAGTAGTCACCAAGCTTAAAACTTCTTCTTTACTATGTTGCCTAGCCCCAACCGCAACAACATTGGCATCATTATGAGATTTAGCTAGTTTGGCAGTATCGATGTTCCAAACTAGAGCAGCTCGAATACCGCTAACCTTGTTAGCCGCCATCTGCTCACCGTTTCCAGAACCGCCCAAAACTACTCCCAGTGCCTTTACCCCAGCCTGCTCATCCTCCATCACAGCGACAGCTGCGTTGATACAGAAAGCGGGGTAATCATCCAACGGGTCGTATTCTTTTGGGCCGTGGTCAAAAACCTCGTGGCCCAAGGCCGTTAATTCGGCAATTAAGTAGTGGCTGACCTCTAAACCAGCGTGATCTGTGGCGATGTGGATACGCATTATGCCTACCTCTCTTCGAGACAATACTAGGCTAGTTGCTGTTGTCTAAATCAAAACTATTGGAGTAAAAATGCCAGGAGAAAACCTAACCAGAATCGAAGCCGCCGAGCGTGCCGAGCTGATTGAGGTTCAGTCTTACACCGTCGAACTTGACCTTCTCAAAGGCGAAGAGGTTTTCGGCGCTACAACCACCGTCAAATTCGCATCAAGCATGATTGGTTCATCAACTTTTATCGATGCCATCACCAAAACTGTCCATCGAGTCACCCTAAACGGCAAAGACCTCGATGTGACAAAGGTTTCCGATGGTGTTCGAATCCAGCTGGATGATTTGCAAGCTGAGAATGAGCTAGTTGTAGTCTCCGACAACCCATACATGCACACCGGTGAAGGTTTACACCGTTTCGTTGACCCAGTAGACAATGAGGTCTATCTATACACCCAGTTTGAGGTTCCAGATTCTAGAAGAATGTTTGCGGTCTTTGAGCAGCCAGATCTAAAGGCAACTTTCCAATTCACTGTTAGCGCACCTAGCTACTGGAAAGTCATCTCTAACTCACCTACCCCTTCTCCGGTTGATCGTGGCGATGGAACTGCTATCTGGGTTTTCGCTCCAACACCAAGAATCTCCTCATACATCACTGCTCTAATCGCCGGTCCATACTCCGAATGGCGCGATGAGCTCACTAGTTCTGACGGTAGAAAGATTCCGTTAGGTGTCTATGGACGTTCATCGCTAGCACAATACATTGATGCTGATTACATCTTTGAAAAAACCAAAGAAGGTTTCGTTTTCTTCGAGGAACAATTCGACTACCCTTATCCGTTTGAGAAGTATGACCAACTCTTTGTTCCAGATTTCAATGCTGGTGCTATGGAGAACGCAGGAGCGGTTACTATCGTGGAGAGCTATGTTTTCCGTGGAGCGGTTAACGGCTTCATCAAGGAAAGAAGAATCATAACCGTCTTGCACGAACTAGCACACATGTGGTTCGGTGACTTGGTGACCATGCGTTGGTGGAATGATCTTTGGCTAAACGAATCTTTCGCTGAGTACGCTTCATACCTTGCAACCGCAGAAGCAACTGAATATAAAGATGCTTGGACCACTTTCGCTTCACACGAAAAGAGTTGGGGTTATCGTGAAGACCAAATGCCTTCAACTCACCCAGTTGTTGCCAACATCCGTGACCTAGAAGATGTTCAGGTCAACTTCGATGCCATCACCTATGCAAAGGGTGGTTCAGTACTGAGACAACTTGTTGCCTGGGTTGGTCAAGAGAACTTCATGAAAGGTCTCGCCTCATATTTCAAGAAGTATGAATTCCAGAACGCAGAACTAGTAGACCTGCTTACTGAACTGGAGCTAACCTCTGGACGTGAACTACGTGAATGGTCAAAACTTTGGCTAGAAACCTCTGGGGTGAATACCCTTCGCCCAGAACTCGAAGAGGCTGACGGCAAAATAACTAAGTTCACCGTCAAGCAGTCATACCACCCTGATTATCCGACCCTAAGACCACACCGCCTAGGTATCGGTTATTACAACCTAAAAGACGGCAAACTAATCAGAACCCACCGCGTAGATGTTGACGTCGATGGAGCCAGCACCGAGGTGGCTGAACTGGTTGGTACTGAAAGACCAGACCTAATCCTGCTAAACGATGGTGACTACGCCTATGCCAAGTTGCGTCTAGATGAGCGGTCTTGGCAGACCACCTTGGATCATCTAGCCGACATCGAAGATTCTCTACCAAGAGCACTGCTTTGGGGTGCGGCCTGGGATTCAACTAGAGATGCTGAAGCAGATCCAAAAGACTTCATCAACCTAGTGCTGAAAAACATTGCTACCGAATCTAATGCAACCGCGATGATGACTTTGTTGAACCAGTTGGTAACAGTTTCGAGTATGTATTTGAAGCCTGAAAACCGCAAGGAATACAAAACCAAGATTGGTGATGCTCTTCTTGCTATGGCCCGTTCAGCCGCTGCCGGTTCCGAAGCCCAACTACAGTTCCTCAAGTTCTTCCCCCGTTTTGCAATTACCGAAGAACACATCGCAGCGCTTCGTGCATTGCTAACCGGTGCAGAGAAACTTGCTGGGCGTGAAATTGATACTGACTTGAAATGGGATCTGCTAACTGGTCTAGTAGCTGCTGGTAGTGCTGATGCAACTGAAATTGATGCGATGTTGGCAACCGATAATACTGCTAATGGTCAAAAGGCTGCTGCTTTAGCTAAGGGTGCAATACCAACCGCTGAAGCGAAAGCAGCCGTCTGGCATACTGCAGTGAACACCAACGAGTGGTCAAACACCATCCTGCAATATTCAACTCTCGGTTTCCAGCGTGGAGCTACCGACGAACTTCTGACACCATACATTGAGAAATATTTTGAAGATGTTATGAAGATGTGGACTGAGAAGACTTTCAAGATGGCCGAGTACGCTGTGGTTAATCTCTTCCCGATGACTTTAGCTTCAAAAGAGCTAGCTGAGAAAACCAGGTCATTCTTGGACACCCCTGAAATTGTTGCAATTCCAGCGCTAAGAAGACTTTTGGTTGAAAACCTAGATCCAATCGATCGTGCTTTGAAAGTTCAGGCAAAGGATAACTAATAATGTCTTACGCATTTCCTGAATGGCTGGTTAGCATTTATGCTGACTGGGGTCCAGCCATCAGGTTTTTCTTGACCATCCTGGCAGCTTTGCTCATCAGAGCAATATTGCAGTTCATGATTAGAAGAATCGTCAAAGGTGTTTCAAAGTCAGTCAAGAAAATTGAAAACGGCAATTCACCTTTAGCTCAAGCTCGATTACTGCAACGCACCAAGACCATAACTTCAGTGCTGAGCAATTTAGCTACTTGGGGTTTGGTAGTGGCTGTA
>JBEGRI010000074.1:0-4598 GCA_041180525.1 Actinomycetota bacterium
TGATTACCAGTTAGAGACAGTAAGTAATTATTGAACTGCTTGACGAACAAAACAGTGTCGCTGTCCTTTACAAACTGCCCGTAGCCCGGGGCATAGCCAATAATCCTAAGAACTAGGAACAACAGTGCAAGAGCTAATCCAACTCGACGAACTACTAGGTAACCTGTCTTAAAGGCCCAATCTCTATTCGCGATTTCTCTTTCATCTAGATATTCATCTGGTAGCGAAGTGACTCTGCTCATGGATCTTCTAAGGAGAAGGAATGAAGCCAGCATCACCGCAGGGGCATAAAAAGCAAGAGTATAGAAAATCATGACCACAATCAATAAAGCCCACTGTTGCGTGGTGGGATTTTCCACTGGGGTGCAGGAGGAAGTTAAGCAATCCTGCCTAGGGATTATCAAGAAAGCAAGGTAGATGTAGCTAAAGAGGACTGCCATCACACAGAGGAATCTGCGAAATCTTGGTTTGATGATGAAGCCTCGAGCTGGATGGCTGAGAATTCTCTCTATCCGAGCGTTTCGCCAAGTAGAAAATAATTTTGATATTCGTTGCATTACTTTTTTGCTTTCCTTTTGAATAATTGCTCGACCTTGCAATTCAAAACCTCTGCAAGTTGAAGGGCTAAAGCCAGGCTGGGATCATATTCCCCGCGCTCGATGTAGCTCATGGTTTGATAGTGAACCCCAACTAGATCTGCTAGTTCTTGTCTACTCAAACCCCGTTTAGTTCGAAACTCTTCAACGTAGTTTTCTAGAGCATCTTTTGGCTGCTTAGGTTGTCTTCCCACAATTAGAGCATAAATGCTCTAGAGCATAAATGCTCTATTATTTTCAAAGTTTTGTAAATTTCTTTCTGTAATCTAGGCCATCAAATAGATGCCAGCAGATGAAAACAGGCTGAGCCTAGGTTACTTAACCCCAAGTAGGTCAATAACAAAGACCAGTGTTTTACCTGATAGGGCATGACCGCCACCAGCTGGACCGTAGGCAAATTCAGGTGGACAGATAAGCATTCTTCTGCCGCCAACTTTCATACCAGGAATACCTTCTTGCCATCCTTTGATCAAACGATTCAACGGAAACTCTATGGATTCTCCCCGAGACCAAGAAGAGTCAAACTCTTCACCGGTCACGTAGTCAACACCTAGGTAGTGAACTTCAACTTCAGCTCCAACTGGCGCTTCTGCGCCAGTTCCAACAACTAGGTCTTTCAGAGTCAACACAGTTGGTGCTGGCTCCATCATGGGTTCAATTTCGGGACGCTCTAAATTAGTCATGAATGTAGCCTAACTCACGCAGGTATTAGTTGAGTTTAGAATCTAACCATGACTGAGAAACAACTTCTAGATTCCTGGTTCAAACTTAGGAATCAACTAATTTTTGCCCAACTGGCTCCCACATTCTTACTTATTACAACAGTTGGTTTAGTGCCGCAAATCAAGGCAGCTGGAGAGTATGTGATCTGGGCAACTTTAGGTATCTTGCTGGCTTCAGGGATTCTAGGTGCTTTAGTTGAATTCGCTTCAGCACACGAAGCTCAGTCAGTTGCCCGGGATCTAGCCAAGCTAGATAAGCAAAGTAGATTATCTAAGAACATTATTAGAAACTCGGTGTGGCTCTATGTTGCGAAGTATGTGACGCCAGCTATCTTCATAGCCATTTTTATCTTTTTGGCTTTAGCGTTGCTTTAATTGAGCAAATTTTATTGATGCCCAAATAAGAGGTATCTGCAAAGGTAGCCTCAACCAAGCCGCAATAATCAATCCCATGTTTTCGCTAGAAACGCTGTCAAAGGCAAACCAAATATTGGCTGGCCAAATCCCCAATAAAACCAAGGCTGAAAGCCAGCCTGCCCATCTCTGCTTTAGCAATAAGCCCACGGCGCAAACAAGCTCCAAGACACCACTTACATAAATAAGTAGAGTCTGCTCGGGTAACCAAGGGGGCATTAGCCACATAAATGCCTGAGGGTTTACTAAATGAAGTATTCCACTGAGTATAAAAATAACTATCAAGATCCAGAAGGTTAACTTCACAAAATCCCTCTCCAGCAAAAGTTTATTCTCTGTCTATCCACTCAGATGCAAGCCACTAAACCATTACGCTTGAGCCATGCGCAGGTTTATTATTTCCTTCAATGACGGTGACATGAAATTTCCCCAATCAGAACTTCCTCAGGTGGCTGAAGATTCCCATAAAGTAGTCCGAGAAGCCAAGGCCGCTGGAGTGTGGATTTTTGGTGGTGGCTTTTTTGAGGATAAGCCAGTGGTCATAACCGAAGACGGTTCGATGACTGATGGGCCTTTAGCACCAAGTGATGTCCGGCTAGGTGGCTTTTCTGTTCTTGAAGTCAAAGATGAACAGGAAGCTTACTTTTGGGCAGCAAAGATTGCCAAGGGCTGTCGTTGCCCTCAAGAGGTAAGAGAGATGATCTACGACCCTGAATCGACTAACTGATAATGCAAACCATTGGTGTTTTTGTTTCAGGTAATCAAGAACTGTTGCAGGATTCCGCTCCAGTAATACTTTTTTTGCACGGTTATGGAGCAAATGAACGAGATTTAGTAGATCTTACGGAGCAGCTTCCAAAACTTCCTTGGTTCTCCGTAAGAGCTCCAGAAGAATCCCCTTATGGAGGTTATTCCTGGTTCAAACTTTCCGACCCAAACAATCCAGATCAACAACTAGTTGAAGAGGCAACAAACGCTCTTTGGCATTGGGTTGACGAATACATCCCAAAAAACCCCTTGATTGTAATTGGCTTCTCCCAAGGTGCCCTCATGGCTACTCAGTTACTTAGAACCCGGCCTAATCGAGTTATGGGAACTGTCATACTGTCTGGCTTCATTCTGAACGCAATGCAATCTGCGGATGAAGAACTTAAACGAATTAAACCTAAAGTGATTTACTGTCGTGGAATTCAAGATCCACTAATTAGTCAAGAATCAATTGCTAGAACAAATCTTTGGCTACAGCATCACACCAAGGCACTGACTAAGGCCTATGACAACCTAGCGCATTCGGTCGACCAAAGAGTAATGAAAGATGTCTCAGATTACATAACCACTACGATCGGCTCAACCCAATGAGTGCAAGCAATCTAATTCCCGTCTCGGCTAGATCTTCAACTTTCCGGGCAGACATACAAGGTCTTCGAGCGATAGCGATAATTCTGGTTATCGCATTACACATGAACTTGGCTGGATTCTCAGCTGGTTTCATCGGTGTTGACATCTTCTTTGTAGTTAGTGGCTATGTAATAACGCTTTCCATGCTGAAAAAGATAGAACAAACTTTTTTTAGAAACCTAGGTAACTTCTGGAAATCAAGGTTCATACGGATTTTTCCTGCAGCAGCCCTAGTGATCTGCATAACAGTAGTAGCAGCTTTCTTTCTTTCCGGTAAAGCGTTCAATCCAGATCTACTAGACGATGCTCGCTGGGCTACCTTCTATGCCAGCAACTTCAGGTTAATCTTCACTGGTTCTAACTATTTCATCGCCGGCTTAGACCAATCGCTGCTAACGCACTATTGGGCTTTAGCGCTGGAACAACAATTTTACCTAATCTATCCGCTACTAGTCTTTTCAGTCATGGCCCTAGTGCGAGCTAGGCTGCTGGTGCTGAGAGTGGTTCTCATCGCTCTAGTAATGGGATCGAGCGTATTTAGCATCATTCAAACCCAGTTAGACCCGGTTGCCTCCTACTATTCACCGTTCACCAGGTTCTGGGAATTAGCCTTTGGTGCCTTACTGGCAACCTTTACTATAAAACCGATCAAGTTCTTGGCTTGGCTCGGTTTGGTTATTCTGGTTGTCTCGATGTTTATATTGGGGCCGACTAGCCAGTACCCAGGTTACTTAGCTTGGCTTCCGGCCATAGGAACAGGCTTACTACTGCTTTTTCCACTTCATTTTTTGGCGATCACTCCACTGAGATACATCGGAGACATTTCTTATTCTTTATATTTGTGGCACTTCATCTGGTTAGTGCTACCTACCCAAATTGAAAACCCGATAACGGATTATTCTTGGGCTTTTCTTCTAGGTGCTGTGATTTGTGCTGTTCTGACCTACCACTTCTATGAAAGACCGATCCATAAATCAGTTTCGCTTAAAGCTGATGGTTATTCAGCTTTATCTCTCGCCTTAATTTGTTTACTAACATCATGGCTAGTAATTGAGATTATTGAAAACCTATATTTAAAAACTATTTTGTAATGTATTTAGCGCCTTTGGGCACAATTTCAACTTTATAGGTTCGAACCATTGCATTTATTACATAGGTTGCAATAACTGATTGACCCAAACTTGTGAAGTGAATGCCATCTTCTCCCCTAATTTGGCTTAAGACTCCATTGACGTATGCATCACGACGATAGTTTCCAGCCGCATCAGCTGTGTAAGCTCTAGTGGGGAGATAGGTCGCACCAGGCGATTTAGGAACCGTCAAGGCAAACTGCTGATCAATAAGAGTTTCACCTTTTGCATAGTTATAAGGTTTCATTATTGGTAAGCCAACCCATAATACATATGCACCTGATTTAGTGCTCGCAGTAATTATTTTGGTGATGTTACTTCGATAAGTTTGCTTCCAA
>JBEGRI010000075.1:0-4484 GCA_041180525.1 Actinomycetota bacterium
CACGAAGAGACACCTAAGCAGTTTTTAGCCGCAGTCGAAGATTTTATTAGCCAGCTATAAAAGCTGCTTCATCGCTGCTAATACTAACTTCCTGCATCAAAGCGTTTAGCTGTTCTATAGTCCTACCGGAAGCTAGCGGCACTGTCACACCAGGCTGCATTCTTAGCCAAGCTAGAGCAATTGCGGTGTATGAAGCGTTGTGATCTTGAGCGACCTTAGCTAAGCGTTCAAGTAGTTTGAAGTTCTCTGCAGTTGCATACATGTTGTTTACTCCGGCTGCACGCTGAGAGTCGACATCCATGCCGGCTTGGTATTTACCAGAGAGGAAACCGCTACCGAGCGTTGAGTATGGCAGACCAGAAATGTTGAATGTTTGAACTGATTTTGCACCATCAGATTCGTAAGGTTCTCTGGCAACTAAGCTGTATCGATTTTGTAGGGCGATGTATTTAGCAAAGTTGTTTTTCTCTGAAATCTCTAGGGCTAGCTTTAATCGGTCGTAAGTGTAGTTAGATGCTGCGATGTAACGGACTTTACCGGCTTTTACAAGTTCATTAAATCCGAACAAAGTGTCTTCAAGGTCATTCTCTAGATCATCGCTGTGTGCGTAGTAAATGTCTATGTAATCGGTTTGCAATCTCTTTAGGCTCTCATCGCAAGCTGCAATGATGTTTTTAGAGGATAGCCCTTTCCTTGATTCCAGCATGGCCACCTTGGTAGCTATAACTAGCTGGTCTCGGTTGCCTTTTTGTTTGGTGTATTGACCAATAATGCTCTCCGATTCACCGCCTTGGTTACCTTCTTTCCACGCTGAATAAACATCTGCTGTGTCAATGAAGTTACCGCCAAGCTCGGTGAACCTATGTAATAACTCGAAAGATTGGTCTTTATCTGCAGTCCAACCAAAGACATTTCCGCCGAAACAGAGGTTTGAAACGCTCAGGTCAGTTTGATTAAGTTTGATCATCTATTTCTTTCTAGTTGAGATTAGTGAGGCAATAGTTGCAATTGCAATGGTTCCCAGAATCACGCCAAGTGAAACATCGGTGGTGATTTCTGGTAATCCATGGACATGCTCACCACCGTTGATGAACGGTAGTTCGTTTTTGTGTAAGGCGTGGATGAAAAGCTTGATACCAATCCAACCCAGAATTACTGAAAGACCAAGACCTAAGTACTTCAGTCTCGATAGTAATCCAGCTAGCAAGAAATAAAGCTGCCGTAGACCCAATAGAGCAAAAGCGTTAGCTGTGAAGACGATGTACGGTTCTTTGGTTAAACCAAATACCGCTGGGATGGAGTCCAAAGCAAACAAGAGATCAGCACTACCGATAGCAATCATGGCGAAAAGCAGTGGAGTGTAATAGCGCTTACCATCTTTCTTGATGGAAACCTTAGGACCGTGATATTCATCAACTACGTTTACGCGTCTTTTAATGAAGTCGATTACTTTTCCGCCAGGAGCTTCTTCGTGATCTGATTTACTGAAGTGGTCCTTGACCAAGGTGAAGGCCGTGTAAAGCAAGAACGCACCGAAGATGTAAAACACCCAAGAGAAGGCACTTATCGCTGCGGCACCAATAGCTATAAATACAAACCTCAGTGCTAAAGCAATAAGGATTCCAACAGTTAGAGCCTGTCTTCTCGCTTTAGGTGGAACGGCAAGTTTGGTGAAAATAATCAGAAAAACAAACAGGTTGTCTATCGACAGGCTGTATTCGGTAATAAACCCAGCTAGATACTCTTCGCCATACTCTCCACCCCAAACCTTAGCCACCAAAGGGACAAAGCCAAGAGATAAGCCTAGAAAGAGCGTGGTCAGAATTGCAGATTCTTTGAACCCTGGTTCACTTTTGCGCTTAACCTGAACCAACAGATCTATAACAATTATGGAAACTAAGACAACAGCCGTAATTAGCCAGATTTCTAGGGAAACATTCATACCGGTTGAGTTCATGGTTCAAGTCTAAATGGCGGGTTAGCCCCAGTTTCTTTTCTAGACTTGAAAGATACCAGTGAGGACATAAATGGCTTCAAAAACGCCCGCTATAGCGCTTAGAAACCTTACCAAGGACTTTTCTCAGGTCAAGGCTGTTGCCAACTTGAACCTAGAGATAGCCCAAGGGGAGTTTTTCTCCATGCTGGGCCCATCTGGTTCAGGTAAAACAACTGTTTTACGAATGATTGCAGGTTTCGAATCGCCAAGCTCAGGCCAGGTTTATCTGGATGGTAAAGATGTCACCAACTTAGCTCCATTCGATAGAGACGTGAACACTGTGTTTCAGGATTACGCCTTGTTCAACCACATGAACGTTTACGAGAATGTTGAATATGGCCTAAAGGTAAGAAAAGTTGCTAAAGATGAGCGCAAGAGAAGAGTTGCTGAAGCTCTAGAGACGGTGAGGTTAGCGGACTATGGCGATAGAAAACCAATGCAGCTTTCTGGTGGTCAAAGACAAAGAATCGCTTTAGCCAGAGCAATTGTCGTCAAGCCGAAGGTTTTGCTTTTAGATGAACCACTAGGAGCTTTAGATCTAAAACTTCGTGAGCAAATGCAAATTGAACTCAAACAGTTGCAACGCCAATTAGGCATCACCTTTGTTTTTGTTACCCATGACCAAGAAGAAGCTCTGACTCTTTCAGATCGTATCGCGGTGTTCAATAACGGAAAGATTGAACAGCTTGGAACTCCGCAAGAGTTATACGAAAAACCAACCAGTGAATTTGTTGCTGGGTTTGTTGGAACTTCTAATCTTTTCAGTGCCGAACAGGCAGAGAAACTTTTTGGCAAGAAAGCCAAATGCTCACTAAGGCCAGAAAAAGTTCAGGTAGGTAAGTCAGGTGTTGCCGCTAAAGTAACCGAAGTTATCTATCTTGGTGGCTTTACTAGATTGATTCTTGATGTTGCTGGAATACAGATAAAGGCCACTGTTACAGATGGAGATTTTCACCGTGATCAGACGGTGCAAATAAAAATGAGCGAAACCGACTTGGTTGCGCTTTGAAAAAATAAGGAGAAACCAATGAGAAAGACAGCAACCTTCAAGTTGCTAGCCGTAGGTGCAGCAGCAGTGCTAGCACTTAGCGGTTGTAGTTCCTCAAGCAATGGTGGTCAGATGATGGATAAGCTTGGCGATCCGGAGAAGACTGTTTCACTGCTAGGTTGGCCAGGTTATGCAGAAGACGGTTCAACTGATCCTGCATATGACTGGGTAACCCCATTCGAAAAAGATACTGGTTGTGATGTGACCTTCAAGTCATATGGAACCAGCGATGAGGCTATTAGCCTGTTCAAAACCGGTGACTACGATGCAATTGCTGCATCAGGAGATGCCACCTTACGTCTAATCGCAGCTGGTTATGTTCAGCCTTTGAACACCAGTTTGATCCCGAACTACGCAGATGTTTATCCGTTCCTAAAGAACCGTGATTTCAACACTGTTGATGGAAAAACCTACGGTGTTCCACACGGTTACGGCGCTAACTTGCTGATGTATAACACTGATGTAGTAAAGCCTGCACCTACTTCTTGGAGCGTTGTCTTCGATGACGCAGCCAAATACAAGGGCAAGGTTACCGCTTACGACTCACCGATTTACATCGCTGACGCAGCGTTATACCTAATGGCTCACAAGCCTGAGCTAAACATCACCAACCCTTACGCGTTGGATGAGACTCAGTTGGCTGCAGCGGTTGAACTTTTGAAAGCTCAACGAGCTAACATCGGTGAATACTGGAGCGATTATCTAAAAGCCATTTCTGCTTTCGACACGGGTGACACTGTGGTTGGAACTACTTGGCAGGTAATCAAGAACTATTTGGCTGCAGATACTAAAGCAGCAGTAGTGCTTCCAGAAGAAGGTGCAACTGGATGGTCTGACTCTTGGATGGTTTCATCTAAGGCTAAGAGCCCTAACTGTGCATACATGTGGTTGAACTACATCGACAGCCCTGAGGCTAACGCTGCTGCTACCGAATACTTCGGTGAAGCCCCAGCAACGCCAAAGGCCTGTGAGTTTGGTTCGGATGGATTCTGTGCAACTTATAACGCAGGTGACACAGAGTTCGAATCTAAGCTCTGGTACTGGACTACTCCAACCGAGAAATGTCTAGATGGCCGCACCGATGTTAAGTGCACCGACTACGCTGACTGGACCAAGGCCTGGCAAGAGATCAAGGGCTAGTTCCAAAAATGGCTAAGGGTTCGGCGATTGCGGCAGTATCCGCTTCGGGTACTGCCGCACGCCGAATTTCTAGCTACCTCTATCAGCACAGCAAGGTAAGACTGCGCCTGCTCATCGCAGCCCCAGTATTTTGGCTCGGCCTCGTCTACATCGCAGCACTACTGATGCTGCTGATTACTGCCTTTTGGACGGTAGACGAGTTCACCTGAAATACCAAGATTGAGTGGAACATCGACAACGTCGTTTCGCTGGTAACAGACTCTCTTTACACCACAGTTACCTTGAGAACCGTGGGTATCG
>JBEGRI010000076.1:0-4416 GCA_041180525.1 Actinomycetota bacterium
CTTGAGAAAAGCACTGTTGTTTTCACCGATCAAACTGATGCTGATCTGTTCGGCGTCGCGGATGACGAACTAACAGCAGCAATAAGTTTGTTTAAGGTTCGAGGCGGTCGTATTCGAGGAGTTCGAGGCTGGGTTGTTGATAAGGAGATCGAACGTAGTACAGAAGAACTAGTTGAGTATCTAATACAAAATGTATACGGTCAAAACGGAGTAAATTCAGTAGATGTCCCTAAAGAGGTGCTAGTGCCGGTGCTACCTCAAGAAGCGGAATCTGTTTCACAGTGGCTAAGCGAAATTCGTGGTGCGAAAGTTGACTTGCGTGTTCCGCAACGCGGCGATAAACGTGCTTTGGCTGAAACAGCTTTGACAAATGCTAGGCACGCTCTTGGACTTTATAAACTGAAGCGAACCAGTGATTTTACTGCTCGAAGTGAAGCATTAGCTGAATTGCAGAAGGCGTTGAATCTTGATGAAGCACCGCTTCGAATCGAGTGCTTCGACATTTCGCATCTAGCTGGTACTGGCATCGTTGGATCTATGGTTGTATTCGAGGATGGTTTGGCTAAGAAGAATCAGTATCGGAAATTCAACATCGAAACTTCACAGGATGATACAGATTCGATTTACCAGGTTCTCTCTAGAAGACTGAAATACATCGCAAACGGGGCAATAGACAATGATGGGAAATTTAGCTATCGACCATCGTTGCTGGTCGTAGATGGCGGTGCTCCTCAAGTTAATGCAGCAGCTAGAGCTTTGCAGGACGCGGGAATAGCTGACATTAAGGTCGTTGGATTGGCAAAACGACTGGAAGAAATATGGCTACCTAACGATCCATTCCCAATCATTCTGGCCAGGGGTACTGAAGCTCTTTTCTTGATGCAGAGAATACGAGATGAGGCACACAGGTTTGCCATCACCGCGCAAAGAAAACAACGTAAATCAGCCATAACCAGTGAATTGAATGAGATTGAAGGGCTCGGCGATAAACGGATAACAGCCCTACTGAAGCGCTTTGGCTCGGCTAAACGGCTCAGAATGGCTAGCGTGGAGGAAATCGGCGATGTGGCTGGAATAGGCCCTATTTTGGCCCAAACCATCAAAGATCGGCTCACAAACGAATCTTAAATTTGCAACTCGGGCGTGTCGCAAAATGGCTAGAGTTATCACTAGAAAGGTCCGAGATTGAATACAGCCAAATCCTACGAACTGCTTATAGTTACCGGCATGTCTGGAGCTGGCAGGTCAACCGTGGGTAAGGCTCTCGAGGACATGAACTGGTATGTCGTAGACAACCTTCCACCACAGTTAATCAAACCCATGGCGGAGTTGTTCTCTCAGGCAAAAGAAGATAAACCACCTCTAGCGATTGTTATTGACGCACGTGGTGGTGAACTCTTCGAAGATCTGCACGAACACTTGGAACTGCTTAAAGGCACCAACATTAACGTCGAGGTTCTCTTTCTGGAAGCTAACGATGCAACCCTGGTAAAACGCTACGAGCAAGTTAGAAGGCCACATCCACTTCAAAACGATGGAACTATCACGGATGGTATTCACGCTGAACGAGCCAGACTACTCCCACTTCGTGCAAAAGCGGATTATGTCATTGATAGCAGTGAGTTAAATGTCCATCAGTTGGCCAGTAAAATTTCTGAGATTTTTGGAACTGATAGTTCAGCCAAATTACATTTACTTATTCAAAGTTTTGGCTTTAAGTATGGTGCCCCCAGTGATAGCGACCTTATTGCAGACATGCGTTTCTTACCAAACCCATTCTGGGATGAGCAACTACGACCTTTTACAGGTGAAGATAAGAGAGTTTCAGATTATGTTCTGGGTCAACCCGAAGCGGAAGAGTTTATTAGTAATTATGTTTTAGCTTTGAAGCCTGTTCTTGCTGGTTATCTCAAGGAAAATCGAAGGCATGCAGCCATAGCAATCGGTTGCACCGGTGGCAAGCACCGAAGCGTAGCTACAGCTATTGAATTAGCTAAAAGACTTTCACAGATAGAGGGAATAGAAATTCGAGTAAAACATAGAGATTTGGGTAAGGAATAGCATTATGGCATTGACAGCCGAACTAAAAGATGAATTGGCCAGAGTTGAAGTTTCCAAGAGCTCGGTCAGAGCGGCGGAACTTTCAACTATCTTGCGATTTTGTGGTGGTCTACACCTAGTTGGTGGAAAAATCGTGATTGAAATTGAAGTTGATACTGCTCAGATTGCTAGGCGAGTAAGCAAAGACCTCAATGATGTTTATGGCGTTGATTCAGAGCTTGCCATGATTGCAGCTGGCGGTATCCGCAAGAGCGCTAAATATCAAGTGAGAGTGAGCAAGAATGCTGAGATTCTCGCCAAACAGACTGGATTAATCGATGCTCGCAACAGACCGGTAAGAGGTTTGCCTGCTGCCTTAGTCTCAGGTGGTAAGGCTGAGGCAGAAGCAATTTGGCGTGGAGCGATTTTGGCTCATGGATCACTCACCGATCCAGGCAGATCTGCAACACTTGAGATAAGCGCACCAGGTAACGAATCTGCGATGGCCCTAGTTGGTATAGCCAGAAGATTTGGTGTTGTTGCTAAAGTTCGCGAAGCTCGAGGGGTTTACCGAGTTGTTGTCAGAGAACGTGAATCGATAGTCGAAATCCTCAAGCACGTCGGTGCTCACTCAATTGTTTTGAAGTACATAGAACTTCAAGTAAGAAGAGAAGTTCGTGGCCAGATTAATCGTCTCGCCAATTTTGACAACGCCAACCTAATGCGTTCAGCAGCCGCGGCGGTTGCTTCCGGCCAACGAGTTCGAAGGGCCATGGCGATTTTAGGCGATGAAGTTCCCGAGCACTTGAAAATGGCGGGCGAGCTAAGAATGAAGCATCGCGATGCAAGTTTGGATGATTTAGGCCGTTTAGCCGTGCCACCGCTAACTAAAGATGCAATTGCTGGCAGAATTAGAAGGTTGCTGGCATTAGCCGACAAAGTTGCTGCTGAACGAGGCATCCCAGGCACCGAGTTACCAGAAACAGAAGAATAGGAAATTAAATGAGCAAGTATGTCCTACCAGATCTAACCTACGACTACGGGGCGCTCGAGCCAAACATCTCGGGTCGCATTATGGAACTGCACCACGATAAGCATCACCTTGCTTATGTCAATGGTGCTAACAGCGCGCTTGATGCTCTTGCTGAAGCGAGAGATAAAAATGATTTGGCTATGGTTAACAAATTCCAGAAAGATCTAGCCTTCAACCTAGCTGGTCACGTCAACCACACAGTCTTCTGGAAGAACATGTCGCCAGAAGGGGGAGACAAACCATTTGGTGAGCTAGCAGCTGCCATAGATGAGTTCTTCGGTTCCTTCGATGCATTTCGGGCACACTTCACAGCATCTGCTCTCGGTATTCAGGGGTCTGGTTGGGCAATTCTGGTCTGGGACATTTTGGGTCAAAAACTAATCATCGAGCAGTTATACGATCACCAGGGAAACTTGGCAGTGGGCTCAATACCTTTGTTGATGTTGGATATGTGGGAACACGCTTTTTACTTGGATTACCAGAATGTCAAGCCAGAGTATGTCAAGGCTTTCTGGAACATCGTAAATTGGGCAGACGTTCAGGCTAGATTCCTAGAAGCTAGCAAGAATACAGGCACGCTTCTGCTACCCTAAAAATGCTTCCATGGTGGAAGACAATCCCCATAAAACCCTAAGAACGCCTTGGCGTTAAGAAAGTTGGAGTCACTAAATGACCACACGCGTTGGAATCAACGGTTTCGGACGTATTGGACGCAATTTCCTTCGGGCAGAAATTGCCAAAGGAACAGACCTTGAAATCGTCGCAGTTAACGATCTAAGCGACCCTAAGGGTTTAGCACACTTACTAAAGTATGACTCGGTAACTGGAAGGTTGGACCGCGAAGTAACGGTTGATGGACAAAACATCATTGTCGACGGAACAGTTATTAAAGTTCTTGCCGAGCGCGACCCAGCTGCTCTGGCCTGGGGAGATCTTGGAGTTGATATCGTAATTGAATCAACTGGACGATTTACGAATGCTGAGGATGCCAAGAAGCATATTCAGGCGGGAGCAAAGAAGGTTATTATCTCCGCTCCAGCAACTGGCGAGGATGCAACTTTTGTTATCGGCGTGAACGAAGATGGTTATGATCCTGATAAACATCACATCATCTCTAACGCTTCATGCACGACCAACTGTTTAGCTCCTCTAGCTAAGGTTTACAATGACACTTTTGGGATTGTAAACGGTTTGATGACCACTGTGCACGCATACACTGCTGATCAAAATCTTCAAGATGGCCCACACAGCGACCTCAGAAGAGCCAGAGCGGCTGCAATTAACATCGTCCCGTCAACAACTGGAGCTGCTAAAGCTATCGGGCTAGTTTTACCTGAGCTGAA
>JBEGRI010000077.1:0-7622 GCA_041180525.1 Actinomycetota bacterium
GCCGCAGCATATTGGCGAGGCAATGAAAATAACAAGCAACTGCAGAGAATCTATGGAACTGCTTGGCCCTCTAAAGATGAGTTACTCGCACATCAAGAACAACTAGAGCAAGCGGCACGTAGAGATCATCGCAAGCTAGGAGCCGAACTTGACCTTTTCTCTTTCCCTGAAGAGATAGGCAGTGGTTTAGCCGTCTTCCACCCCAAAGGTGGTGTCATTCGTAAAGTCATGGAGGACTACTCAAGGTTGAGACATACCGAGAGTGGTTATGAATTTGTTTACTCACCACACATAACTAAATCCAATCTCTTTACAACTTCAGGACATCTCGAGTGGTACGCCGAGGGAATGTTCCCACCAATGCAATTGGATGAAGAAAGAGACGAGCAAGGAATTCTGAGAAAGCAAGGGCAGGATTATTATCTGAAGCCTATGAACTGTCCGTTCCACTGCCTCATCTATAAATCACAAGCACGCTCATATCGCGATTTACCAATGAGGCTTTTCGAATTCGGCACTGTTTATCGATATGAAAAATCTGGGGTATTACATGGCATCACCAGAGCTAGAGGTTTTACCCAAGACGACGCACACCTTTACGTTGCTCGTGAAAGCATCAAGTCAGAACTAACAAACGTTCTAAATTTCGTGCTAGACCTGCTTAGGGATTATGGCCTAACAGATTTCTATCTTGAGTTGTCAACGAAGGAAGAAGGCAACCCTAAGTTTGTTGGATCAGATGAGATTTGGGCGGAAGCTACACAGACCTTAGAAGAGGTTGCCATTGCATCTGGCTTGACTTTGATTCCTGATCCTGGTGGTGCCGCTTTTTACGGACCTAAAATATCTGTTCAGGCAAAAGACGCCATTGGTCGTAGCTGGCAAATGTCGACAATTCAGTTGGACTTCAACCTTCCAGAGCGCTTTGAACTTGAATACACTGCCAAGGATGGCTCAAAGCAGCGACCAGTAATGATTCACCGAGCACTCTTCGGCTCTATAGAGCGCTTCTTTGGAGTTCTAACCGAACACTATGCCGGACATTTTCCACCCTGGCTAGCTCCTGTTCAAGTGGTGGCAATCCCGATATCTGACGCGCAATCTGAATACCTTCACGAATACGCAAAAGAACTAAGAACTAGTGGAGTTCGAATCCAGGTCGATGACAGCGATGAAAGAATGCAGAAGAAAATCCGAAATCACACCCTGGCAAAAGTTCCTTACCTGTTGATCGCTGGCGCTGAAGACGTTGCCAACAATGCAGTTTCATTTCGTTTTAGGGACGGCTCGCAGCTTAACGGGGTTAGCAAAGCTGACGCGACTAAGCGGATTCTTCAGGATATTCAGGCTAGAGTTCAGATTTAGCTTCTGCCTACTTTTTCAGCATCGGCTAAGATGGGGGCATGGCTGAAAACAGAGAAGTATCAACACCAAGAGTTAAACGCGGGTTAGCGGAAATGCTAAAAGGCGGCGTAATTATGGACGTCGTAACTGCCGATCAGGCAAAGATAGCCGAAGATGCTGGAGCTGTCGCAGTAATGGCTTTGGAACGTGTTCCTGCTGACATCCGAGCTCAAGGCGGTGTTGCCCGAATGAGCGATCCAGATTTAATAGATGGCATCATCAATGCAGTTTCAATTCCAGTGATGGCTAAAGCCAGAATTGGGCATTTCGTTGAGGCACAAATCTTAGAGTCATTAAAAGTTGATTACATCGACGAATCAGAGGTTCTTTCTCCTGCAGATTACGTCAATCACATTGACAAGTGGAATTTTGATGTTCCTTTTGTTTGTGGTGCCACAAACCTTGGTGAAGCACTCAGTTGGGTGCTATCCGTCATTTGAGTTCGCTAAGTGAAGACGAGCTCTACGTTGCAGCCAAGGAATTGCAAGCTCCCTATGATCTAGTAAGGGAAGTTGCCAAAACTGGAAAGCTACCCGTGGTGTTATTTACCGCAGGTGGTGTTGCTACACCAGCAGATGCTGCAATGATGATGCAGCTTGGGGCAGACGGTGTTTTCGTTGGTAGCGGTATTTTCAAATCTGGAAACCCTGCTGCCAGGGCCGCTGCCATAGTCAAGGCGACAACTAGTTACGATGACCCGGATGTTCTGGCACAAGTTAGCCGAGGACTAGGTGAAGCAATGGTAGGTATCAATGTTAATGACCTACCTGCGCCACATCGTTTGGCTGAGCGCGGTTGGTAACTAATTGCTTCCAATTGGAGTTTTAGCTCTCCAAGGTGATATCAGGGAGCACATCCAAATACTGGATCAATTAAACATCGCAAACACTAAAGTTCGTAAAGCCGCCGATCTTGACGGCATCTCTGGTCTTATCATTCCCGGTGGAGAGAGCACAGTTTTAGACAAGCTTTCTAAAATCTTTGCAATACGCGAGCCACTAATAACGAAAATTAATCAGGGTCTACCTGTGTTTGGTACTTGCGCAGGGCTAATCATGTTAGCCAATAAACTGCAGGACGGCACCGCAACTCAGCAAACCTTTGGTGGGCTTGATGTAACGGTGCGAAGAAATGCGCATTCATAAGAGCTCCAATCATCACCAGTGTTGGAGAGAATGTTGAGATTTTGGCAGAACTTTCCAGTGGTGAAATCGTAGCTGTCAAGCAAGGAAATTTGCTAGGCATAAGCTTTCATCCAGAAATTGTTGCGGAAACAAGAGTTCATGAATACTTCGCAGGCCTGTGTAAAAATGCAGAATTCATGGCAACAAACTAAACTTGGAATGATCTAGTAGGAGAGTTATGTCTGGCCATTCCAAATGGGCAACCACTAAACATAAAAAAGCTGTTATTGATAGCCGTCGCGCCAAGCTTTTTGCAAAACTTATCAAGAACATTGAGGTAGCTGCTCGTATCGGTGGCCCTGATCTTGATGGCAACCCTACCCTCTACGACGCTGTCCAGAAAGGCAGGAAGTCTTCTCTTCCTAACGACAACATCGATCGAGCAATTAAACGTGGTGCGGGACTCGATGGGGGCGGTGTTGACTATCAAACGATTATGTATGAAGGTTACGGACCTAATGGAGTAGCACTCCTTATTGAATGTCTTACTGATAACAAGAATCGTGCAGCTGCTGATGTTCGTCTTGCGGTCACTCGTAATGGTGGAACAATGGCCGACCCAGGTTCAGTTTCATATCAATTCAGCCGCAAAGGTGTGATCTTGGTCGACAAGGTAGATAAAGTCACCGAGGACAAAGTACTTGAGGCAGTTTTAGATTTGGGTGTTGAAGATGTTTTAGATCGTGGTGACCAATTAGTAGTAACGACAGAACCTAGTGAAATGGTCAAGGTTCGTTCCGCGCTGCAGGCTGCTGGTATTGATTATGAAAGTGCAGACGTTGAATTCATCTCATCTATGCCAGTTCAGGTTGACCTAGAGACTGCAAGGAAGGTAATAAGCCTTATTGATGCTAGTTTATTGACGTTGGGGTCTTTCAATCCGATAAGAATTTGGATGTAGCTGTCCGTATCAAGCAAATAGCAGACGAGGTTCATAAGTTACTCAAACTGCATAAGCCAACTGTTGTTGCGATAGAAAAAGTCTTTTCGCAGCAAAACCTAAATTCTGTCATAAGTGTCGCTCAAGTCAGCGGATCGATTATTTACCTTTGCCAAAGTATGAACATCCCTGTTTCGTTCTACACTCCAACCGAGGTTAAGGCAGCTGTCACTGGTAGCGGTAAAGCTAAAAAGGAACAAATCGGTAACATGGTGGTTCAAATTCTGAAACTCGAAGAGATTCCTAGACCAGCTGACGCGGCTGACGCACTAGCGATAGCAATAACTTCGGTTTGGCGTGGGTCTAAATCTTTAGCCAGCAGTTCAGAAACCAAAGCGCAGAAAGCCTGGCGAACCGCAGAGGAGCAAGCAAGGAAAAAGGCGGTAAGAGGTTAGTCTTGTCTGGTGATTTCCTTCATTAGAGGCCGCCTAGCCCAAAAACGTCAATCTTCAATAGTCATTGATGTTGGCGGTATTGGCTATGAGGTTTTCGTAGACGAGAACACATTACATGGATTGCATATCGGTGAAGAGGTTACTCTCCAGACCGCTCAAGTTATTCGAGAGGACTCCCAAAACCTTTATGGTTTTATCACTGATCAGGAGTTGGGTCTATTTCACCTGCTTTGTTCTGTTTCAGGGGTTGGCCCAAAAATGGCCTTGGCCATTCTAAGTTCGCTAGGTGTCAACGGAGTTCAGAAGGCTGTTGCTGAGGCGGATGATCAGCTGTTTAAGAGTGTTTCCGGTGTTGGACCTAAGACAGCAAAACTTATCATCCTCGCGCTAACTGGAAAGTTGATAACTAGCGATACCCACGCTTATCAACCCATCCAGCAAAATGTTATTAAGGCTCTGATCGGTTTAGGTTACTCAGAGAGAGTGGCTAAAGAAACAGTCGCTGGTATTGAAGTTAAGTCTGATGATGAAGCATTGCTTTTGAAGTCAGCTTTGGCGAAATTATCAAAAGCTAAAGGTCTAAATTGATGTCGGATGAGTTACTAGCTGCAAAATCCAATAGCAATGACCTCGCGTTTGAGAGTGCCATCAGACCACAACAACTTGACGAGTTCGTAGGTCAAAACAAGGTTCGTGGACAAATTCAGTTGCTGATAGATGCTGCTGCCTTGCAATCTCGAACACCAGATCATATTCTTCTTGCCGGTCCGCCAGGATTAGGCAAGACCACCTTGGCTCTTATCGTTGCAAAGGAGTCGAATCGTCCAATCCGAATAACAAGCGGCCCAGCAATTCAGCATGCTGGTGATCTAGCCTCGATTCTTTCATCCCTTGCTACCGGCGAGATTATGTTTATCGACGAAATCCACCGTATGTCCAGAGCCGCCGAGGAATTACTTTATTTGGCGATGGAAGACTTCAGGGTTGATGTGATGGTCGGTAAAGGGGCTGGCGCGAACAGTATTTCGCTTGAACTTGAGCCTTTCACTTTAGTTGGTGCCACGACTAGAAGCGGACTATTACCAAATCCACTCAGGGACAGATTCGGCTTCACTGCTAATCTCGATTTCTATAGCGACGAGGAACTCAATGAAGTCATTTCCCGTGCTGCCAGAATCATGCAAATCGAGATCGACCCTGACTCAGTTGAAACCATAGGTAGAAGATCCCGTGGAACTCCACGAATAGCCAACCGACTTCTACGCCGAGTTAGGGATTATGCTCTGGTTCACAACAACGGAAGGATTGACCCATCAAGCGTCGAATTAGCTCTGGAACTTTACGAGGTCGATCAGCTTGGTCTAGACCGATTAGACAGAGCAGTACTTGAGACGCTGGTTACAAAATTTGCCGGCAAACCAGTCGGCTTGAACACTCTTGCTCTGGCAATCGGCGAGGAACAAGATACCCTTGAGGCAGTAGTGGAACCATTCCTGTTACGTAAAGGGCTCATAGCCAGAACCAATAGGGGAAGAGTGCCAACTGACCTTGCCTACAGGCACCTTGGCCTCGGTAATGGCCCATCCAGCCACGATTTATTCGACTAAGGTCGGCTATAATCGCCTAGTTGCCTGAAAATTCTGGCAGATTGGACTGAAATGGAACTGGTTCTACTCCTAACAGCTGGGATTTTCCTAGTGATGGTTATCTTTAGCAATCGTAAAAGACGCGCGCAGGCTCAGGCCCTAAACGAGGGCGTCAAAGTTGGCGTCAAGGTTGTGATGCTCGGCGGAGTTACTGGAAAGGTTGTTTCCATTTCAGATGACAGTGTTGTTATCGAAAGCACTCCTGGAACTCGCATCGAATTTCTAAAGGCAGCGGTTCGAAACATAGTGCAACCGAGCCTGGATGACAAGCCAGAACCTAAGCCAAAAAAGAGCGTCACCGCAACAGCAAAGTCCACTCCAGCTGCCGCAGCTAAAAAGAGTCCGGCGAAGAAAAGCACAAAGTAAGAATTAGGTTTCCATGGCATCGAAAAGCAAAGTTAATGCATCTACGCGCAGAGCTCTAGTTTGGTTACTAGTTCTTATTTTTGGGATTCCAGCGATAATCGGCGCTGGTATGTTGGCAAAGCAGCCTAAGGCAACTTTCGTACCAAACCTGGCACTAGATCTTTCAGGTGGTACGCAAATTATTCTTACTCCAGTTGTTGAAGAGGGTAAAACAGTTCTTGAAGAGCAATTGAAGCAAGCTGTTGAAGTTATCCGCCAACGTGTTGACTCAACCGGTGTGAGTGAATCACAAATCAACACATCTGGAAATAATATCGTTGTTTCTATTCCGGGTAGACCTGATGCGAATACCCTGACACTTATAAAATCTTCTGCAAAGTTAGAATTCCGTCCAGTTCTGGTGGCATCCGCTGGTACTAAAACTCAGGTAGGCAAAACCGGCAGTACACCAATTAAAACTTCAACTGCAAAACCAACTGATCCTTCGGATGTGAACTACGTTTCCAAAGAAATTCAGAAGCAGTATGAAAACCTTGATTGTTCTAAAAACTTCCGTAAATCCGGCCAAGTTGACCCGGCAGATAAGCCTCTAGTGACTTGTAATAGGGGAGGATACGAGAAATACATTCTTGGTCCAGTTGAAATGAACGGTACTGATCTTTCTAATGCTCAGTCAGGACCAGTCACCGGACAAAATGGAGCTGTTACTAACGAGTGGGCTGTTGATTTAAAGTTCACTTCGGCAGGTGGTGACAAGTTCGGAAAAATCACGCAACGTCTTTTCGGGCTAACTGATCCACGAAACAGATTCGCGGTCACCATCGATGGTTATGTAATCACGGCACCTGCAACAAAGGCTGTCATTACTGGCGGAACTGCACAGATAACAGGTAATTTTGATCAAGCTTCATCAACTACTCTAGCCAACCAGCTAAAGTATGGTTCGCTTCCAATATCTTTTGCGGTTCAATCTCAAGAGAACATCTCGGCAACATTAGGTACTTCACAACTTCAGGCAGGCCTCCTCGCTGGATTAATCGGGCTTATCCTTGTCGTCTGTTATTCGGTTTTCCAGTATCGCGCCCTTGCTCTTCTTACAGTTGGATCTCTGACAATAGCGTCGATAATTACTTATCTAGCGATTGCTTTGCTTACTTGGCGCATGGACTACCGCCTGTCCCTTTCCGGTATCGCAGGTTTGATCGTAGCCATTGGTATTACAGCTGACTCTTTCATCGTTTACTTTGAACGTGTTAGGGATGAGTTACGTGAAGGTAAGTCGCTTGCTGTCGCTGTTGAAGCTGGATGGAACAGAGCAAAGCGAACCATTTTGGTATCAGACGCAGTTAGCCTCTTGGCTGCTGGAACGCTTTATGTATTGACCGTCGGAAACGTTCGAGGTTTTGCCTTCACACTCGGGCTAACCACTTTGATTGACCTTGCTGTGGTTTGGCTTTTCACCCACCCAGTCTTCCAACTACTTGCTCAGACCAACTATTTTGCTAACGGAGGTAAGTTCAGCGGTCTGGAAATTCGTGAAGCCAAGCAATTCGGTTACATGGGTAGAGCGCAGTTTAGAGTTGCGGACACAGTCTCTGACGGTAAAGTAGCAAAATCTTCTAAGGAAGCTCAACGTCGTCAAACTATAGCTGAACGTAAATCGCAACCTTCCGTAAACCTTGACACC
>JBEGRI010000078.1:0-4334 GCA_041180525.1 Actinomycetota bacterium
TAGAACTGATCTCAACTGCTGTCACTAATGCAGGCTATGAGATTGGTAAACACTTTGCTTTAGCACTGGATGTTGCTGCAACTGAGTTCTTCGATGAGAAGAGCGGTAAATACAAATTTGAAGGTAAAGAGCTTTCATCTCAAGAGATGATTTCTTACTACGAAACATTAGTTAAAGACTTCCCATTAGTTTCTATTGAAGATCCTTTAGCTGAAGATGACTGGGCTGGTTGGACTCAAATAACTGCTGACCTTGGTGAGAAGGTGCAATTAGTTGGGGATGACCTGTATGTCACTAACCCAACTAGATTGCAAAAAGGAATTGACCTTAGAGCTGGTAATGCCATTTTGGTTAAGGTCAACCAAATCGGAACTCTGACCGAAACTCTTGATGCTGTTGCTTTGGCTCAACGTTCAGGTATGAAAGCCATCATCTCGCATCGTTCCGGTGAAACTGAAGATACTTTCATTGCTGATCTTGCTGTTGCTACCAATGCAGGGCAAATCAAAACTGGTGCACCAGCAAGAAGTGAACGTGTTGCTAAATACAACCAGTTGCTGCGCATCGAAGAAGAGCTAGCCGATGCTGCATACTACCCAGGTGCTAGTGCATTCCCTAGATATAAGAAGTAATGAGATCTAAAGGTCTTAAGGCTAAACAGCCAAGAGTCAAAGTGTCCTTCAACTGGACACCTTCAACCATGGTTACCGTTTTGATTTTGGTCTTTGGAACCATTTTGATTGGTCCAAAGGTGGGAGATTACTTTGCTATGCAAACGCAGATAGCTCAGCTAAAAGCCAGTAATGATAAAGCTAAGCAAGATCTGGTCAATTTGAGCGAAGAGAAGAAGCGTTGGGATGACCCAGTCTTTATTAGATCTCAAGCTAGAAACAGATTGTTCTATGTTGTTCCAGGTGAGATTAGTTACTTAGTGTTAGACGCAAACGGGCTTAACCTATCTGACACCTCTGGAACTGTTGGAGACATGCTGGCTAAACAAAAGAACACCAGCAATATTTCGCAATCAATTGCAACTACTAAAAAGGACTGGGCTAAGGCTTTGCTGCAGTCTGTCTTGCAAGCTGGTTTAGATAAGCCAAGTAAAACCAACTAATGCCAATCACCCCAGCAACCGAGCAAGATCTTCTTGTAATGCAAGAGCAGCTGGGACGGCCAATGCGGGATGTTTTGGGGGTAGCAGCTAGATGTGTTTGTAATAGGCCTCTGGTGGTTCAAACCAAGCCTAGATTGTCTTCAGGGGAGCCTTTCCCTACCTTTTACTACCTCACCCATCCAGCCCTCACCTCAGCGCTATCTACTTTGGAGGGGGCTGGTTTTATGGCAACTTTGCAAGAGCACTTAGCGAATGAACTCGAACTGTCTAAGAAGTATTTGCTGGCTCATGAAAGTTATTTAGCTGAGCGAGAAGCCATTATGCCGGTGGAGGAAATCAAAGGTATCAGCGCTGGGGGTATGCCAACCCGCGTAAAGTGCTTACACGCCCTAGCCGCTCACTCTTTGGCTAAAGGGCCAGGGGTTAATCCAATTGGGGATATTGCTCTAACTGAGATTGGCTTTGACGCTAAAGCCTGCCTATGCAAAGGGGTAATATCTTCTTGAGCGCTAAAAGCGCCTTATTTTTTGACCCACCCCTAGCCTAGGAAACACTAACAGCATGCAGAAAATCTTGATCATCGGTGGCGGTTACTCTGGTTTTTATACCGCTTTCAAACTGGAAAAGTATTTAGCTGAAGGTGAAGCCGAGGTTACGTTAGTTGACCCACTACCTTACATGACTTACCAGCCGTTCCTACCAGAGGTGGTAGCTGGTGCAATTGAGGCCAGACATGTCGTTGTCTCACACAGAAGACACCTACCAAAGACCAACCTAGTTGTTGGCAAGATGACCAAGATTGATCACGCAACTAAGACTGCTTATGTTGATGTCGCTGGTAAAGGTGAGACCAAATATAGCTACGACCATGTTGTTATGACTGCTGGTGCCGTTTCAAGAACTTTCCCGATACCTGGCGTTGCTGATAACGCTATCGGTTTGAAAACTGTTGAAGAAGCGCTAGAAATACGTAACCGCATTCTTTCTAACTTTGATATGGCAGCAAGTATTGAGGCTGGACCTGAGCGTGAGAGATTGTTGACTTTCGTCGTAGTTGGTGGAGGTTTTGCTGGTATTGAGGTTTACGCTGAAATGCGTAACCTAGCTTCATACCTACTTCGTTACTATCCAACCATTAGCTTCGATGATGTTAAGTTCCATTTGATTGAAGCTATGGGAAGAATCATGCCTGAGGTTTCATTAGAAACATCAGAGTGGGTCGTTAGAGATCTTGAATCTAGGGGAGCTAAAGTTCACCTAAACACTCAGCTTGCTTCTGCCGTAGATGGAATTGTTGAACTTTCCACTGGAGAGAAGTTTGCTAGCGATGTTATTGTTTGGACTGCTGGTGTTATGGCTTCACCGTTTGTAAAAAACACAGATCTTCCTTTGGATGAGCGTGGACGCATCACTGCTTTAGCTACCTTGCAGGTAGCTAAAGAAGGGGCTGCGATTGAAGGAGCTTGGACCGCTGGAGATGTTTCTGCTGTTCCAGATTTAACCGGTGGCGGTGTTGGTGGTTTCTGTGTTCCTAACGCTCAGCACGCGGTTCGCCAAGGAAAGCTTTTAGCCAAAAACCTAACTGCGATTATTCGTGGTGAAGGTGTTGTTGAATACAAACACAAGAACCTAGGTGCTGTTGCTGGTCTTGGTCTTTATAACGGTGTTTTCCAGTCAGGAAAGATTGTGCTCAAAGGTTTCTTGGCTTGGTGCGCTCACCGTGGTTACCACGGTCTTGCTATGCCTACCTGGGAGCGCAAGATCAGGGTTGGTTTAGGTTGGTTAGCTAACTTCTTCCTAAAGCGTGACATAGTTGGTATTTCAGCAACCAAGAGCCCTAGGAAGGCTTTTGAGACTTGGGCTTCGAGACCGAAGGCCGAGTGAGGTAACGCCCCCATAGCCCAATGGCAGAGGCAGACGACTTAAAATCGTTCCAGTGTGGGTTCGAGTCCCACTGGGGGCACCAACTGAAAGTTTCCTGAGGATTTGCTCTAAGTGCTCTTTTGATTGCTTAGGCTTAACTCGTCCCCAACAAGTTAGGAATTAACCGAGATGGATTTTGCAAGCATGCTTTCCTCTAGTGCTTTTATTGTGATTGCTGGACTAGTGCTTTTGGTTCTAGTTATCTGGTTCGTTGGCATGAGAAACTCTCTAGTCAGACTGAATGTTCGTGTTGATGAGGCTTGGTCTGATATCACAGTTCAACTAAAAAGAAGAGCTGACCTTATTCCTAACCTTATTGAGACAGTCAAAGGTTATGCCAAGCATGAGTCTGCTGTCTTCGAGAACGTTACCAAGGCAAGAGCGGCAACTATTGCAGGAGCTGCTCTAACCGATCCAACAAAGGCGGCTAAAGCTGAAGGTGATTTCCAAGCTGCGATGAAATCATTGTTTGCTGTCGCTGAAGCCTATCCTCAATTGCAAGCGTCACAGAACTTCCTAGGATTACAGTCAGAGCTATCTGACACTGAAGACAAGATTATGGCTGCTCGTCGTTTCTATAACGGTGGGGTTCGTGAACTGAACACCAAGATCAAGATTTGGCCTAACTCTTTCTTTGCTAAAGGTTTAGGTTTCGCCGAGCGTCCATTCTATGAAGTTGCTGATCTAGCAGCTATCTCGGATGCTCCTAACGTAAAGTTCTAAGCGGTTTATGTATTCAGCTATAGCTGCGAATAAAAGAAACACTGTTTTCATTATTCTTTTCTTCGTCATTCTGATTGGTGGCTTAGCAACCTATGCCGGTTATCTAACGGGCTATGGTTCTTCAGCTTTTTGGATTATTGGCTTTGTTGGGATTTACGCTTTGATCCAGTACTACATGGCAGGAACCTTCGCTGTCGCTGCCTCTGGAGCGGTTGAGATTTCTAAGCAAGATAACCCCAGACTTTGGAAGATAGTTGAGAACCTGGCTATAACTGAAGGCATGCCGATGCCTAAGGTATACATCATCAAAGATGAAGCACCTAACGCCTTTGCCTCCGGTAGAGACCCCAAGCATGCCGTAGTGGCTGCAACAACGGGCTTGTTAGCCATCATGGATGATAACGAGCTTGAAGGTGTCATGGCTCATGAGATGAGCCATGTCAAGAACTACGACATTAGAGTTTCAACCATAGTATTCGGTCTAGTAAGCGCTGTTGGTATTTTGGCTGATTTCTTCCTAAGAATGGCCTTTTACTCCTCAAATTCGAGAAGTAAAGACAGCGGCCAGCTGGTG
>JBEGRI010000079.1:0-4312 GCA_041180525.1 Actinomycetota bacterium
ATTAGAGAGCACAAGTGAAAGCCGATATCTAAAGAAAATGTGGATAAAGCAGGGCAATATAGATATGTGAGCAAACTCGGATTTCAACCACTAAGCCCGCTTGATTCTCGCTACCAGAGCGCAGTTGCGGGGCTTGGCGAACACATGAGCGAAGCCGGGTTGAATCGAGCTCGGTTAGCCGTTGAAGTGGAATGGCTTATCTACCTTGCAGAAAATAACCTACTGAAAACGAACTCGGATATAGATTCAGTGCTCAAGGCTTCACTTAGGAAGATAATTGAAGACTTCGATTCTTCAAGCATCAAGGCCTTAGCCGAGATAGAAGCTAAAACTAAGCATGACGTTAAGGCCATCGAGTATTTTCTACGATCAAAACTTAGCGAGCTAGGTAGGGCAGACCTAGTTGAACTAGTGCACTTTGGTTGTACCAGTGAAGACATCAACAACTTGTCTTACGCCATAACTATTCACGATGCAATCACAGATGTTTGGGTACCTAGATCTCAACTATTGGTTGGGAAAATCTCTGAACTGGCAAATAAATATGCTGAAGTTCCCATGCTCTCTAGGACGCACGGACAACCAGCAACACCTAGCACCATGGGTAAGGAACTTGCTGTTTTCGTTCACAGACTTAATCGACAACTAGATCGAATCAGTAACACAAAGTATCTTGGCAAATTCTCTGGAGCAACTGGAACCTGGTCGGCTCAAGTTGTGGTCGATGCAGAAGTTGATTGGCTAAAAGAATCTAAGAGTTTCGTTGAAAGTCTTGGGTTGGTTTTTAATCCACTGACCACGCAAATAGAATCACATGATTGGCAAGCAGAGCTTTACTCTGCAATAACTTTGTTTAATCGCATTCTGCATAACCTCTGCACAGACATCTGGACATACATATCACTTAATTACTTCAAGCAGGTTCCGGTTGAAGGTGCAACAGGTTCTTCAACCATGCCACACAAAGTAAATCCAATCCGTTTTGAGAATGCTGAATCTAATCTGGAGCTCTCTAATGCAATTCTGGATTCACTTTCGTCAACCTTAGTAACCTCAAGAATGCAAAGAGACTTAACTGATTCAAGCTCACAACGCAACATTGGCCTTGGCTTAGGTCATTCGCTACTGGCGATAGACAATGCAACTAAGGGCCTAAATGAAATTGAGATTAACCCAGTAGTTCTCGAAGCAGACTTATTAGAAAACTGGGAAGTTTTAGCTGAAGCCGTTCAAACAGTGATCAGAGCGGAGATAGCCAGAGGCAATAGCCAGATAGAAGATCCATACTCTTTGCTGAAAGAACTAACCAGAGGCAAAAGAGTAAACAAAGAGGATCTGGCTAGTTTCATAGCCAACTTAGATATTTCAAATGAAGCTAAAGAGCGCTTGATTGCTTTAAAACCAAATACTTACACAGGTATAGCCGCGAAACTAGTTCAGATAATTTCTAGCTAAGCCTTGGCTTACCTGGCTTAACGTCTTCATCGGCTTTACTAAAGATAGTTAGCAAAAGCGCTCCAAGAAAAAACACCCCGAACGCAATAACCGCTGCGATAAAAGCCCTGCTGACATCTCGCATACCACCATATGCAATCAAGCCAGCAAAGATACTGGCAGTCAAAGAGACTAAAAAGATGCTGCGCAGGCTAGCTTTAGAAACCTTAGCCATTACTTTTTTCTTTCTTAGGGCTAAACACCCAAACTGCTCTTTGAACAGCACTTATTGCTAAATAAGCGCTGAAGAAACCAACGGTATTAGCGATGTCTAGTGGAGCTAGCAAAAAGAGGAATGTTGCCGCCATTCCTAGACCAGCTGAAATACGCATTTCTGTGCGATCGGAAATTGTTTTATCAAAGCAAAGCCCGAACTCAGTAACAGCACTACCCGCGATGAAAATTCCGATGATTACTCTAGGGAGTGTCTCACGATACGAACTAGTCGAGTCACCGCCGAACTCTCCGACCAGGAATACAAAGTATGCACAGAAGAAACTCACCGCTACTGGAACTGCCAGTATTCGATAAGGCACTTTAACGTCTGGGATAAACATCGCTGCACCACCAGCCAAGGTTATCGCTGCACCGGCATATTCAACAGCGTTACCTGCTGTTGTGTATCCATGATCTTGATTGAAGATGATGTAACCGGCTGTGATAGAAAAAACTATCGCTCGCAATAAATTGGCTACAGCCACAATTACTCCTTAGGGTTTACAAATCGTGAGTACTGGCCCTGGAACAAAACACTTGAGCTTCCAGTAGGTCCGTTACGCTGCTTAGCCAAGATTAGCTCTGCTTCTCCAGCCCTAGTGTTCTCTTGAGGATTGAACTCACGGTGGATTAAGACAACTACGTCAGCATCCTGTTCTAGCGATCCAGATTCACGAAGCTGAGACAACTCAGGTCGCTTATTAGATCCTTCTTCTGACTTTCTGTTTAACTGTGAAAGTGCAACAACAGGAACCTTTAATTCTTTAGCTAGTAACTTTAACGACCGAGAAAACTCAGAAACCTCTTGCTGACGATTCTCAACTTTCTTACCTGAAGTCATCAACTGAATGTAGTCGATGATTACCAACTTCAAATCATATTCCTTGAGCATTCGACGACACTTAGCTCTAATCTCGACAATGTTCAAATTGGGGCTGTCATCGATAATCAGTGGCGCACTCGATATAGCGCTTCTTCGTTCAGCGATAATCGACCATTCGTTATCAGTAACACCACCACCACGCATGCTATTGAGATAGATGCCGGTCTCCGCTGAAAGCAATCTCATAGCAATTTCTGTTTCACTCATTTCAAGAGAGAAAATTGCTGTTGCCATTTTCTTTTCAATAGCTGCATGTCTTGCAATGTCTAAAGCCAAAGTAGATTTACCCAAACTTGGACGTGCAGCAATAATCACTAGCTGACCTGGATGCAAACCGTTGGTATCTTTATCGAGTTGCGTGAAACCTGTTGGCACTCCAGCAGCACCTTGATTCTTTTGAACCATTTCAATTTCATCTGCAGCTTTTTGAAGTGCTTTACCAAGCAATGAATAATCTGATCCAGTTGAATCATCTGCAACAGCATAAATTTCTTGCTGTGCTGTGTTAACTAAATCTTCAACTTCACCTTCACCGTCATAACCACGTTGTGCAATTCTTGTTCCAGCTTCAATCAATCTACGAAGAATTGCTTTTTCTCTAACTATGTTCGAATAGAACTGTGCACTAGCAGCAGTTGGAACAATTGCAGTTAACTCATGGAGATACTCAGCTCCACCAACGGTTGCCAACTTTCCAATCTTCACTAACTCAGCACTCAGTGTTACTACGTCTGTTGGTTCACCGTGATTAGCTAAAGTTTTTATCGCAGAAAAAATAATCTCGTGCTTAGGAGCATAGAAGTCACGATCTTGCAGTTTGCCGTCAGAAAGAATTAGGTGAGTAACATCAGCAGAAAGTAGCATTCCACCCAAGGTGCTTTGTTCAGCGACAAGGTCATGCGGCAGCAAACGATCTTCTGATCTGAAAGCTTTACCGGTTGGTGCGATAGACATTAGGACTCTCTTTAGCAATAAATCTCTAGAAACTTATTTGTAGCATCTACTAAGGACATAATGAACACAAACACTGGTGTGGTTTATTCTGTGGATAAATAAGCCCATTTCAGCCTATTTCTGTGGAATAACTGTGCAGAAGTATGTGGAGAAATTGTGGAAAACCCGCTAAATAGCCTTGGAATCAAGGAATTTCTGTACTCTTGCAAAGATTTCATAAACCCTAAAGTTGTCCCTTAAGGTTACGAAATTGAATGAAATTTCACGAAAAAGGCATTACTTATCCACAAGTTATCCACAGTTTTCGTTAAAGCAAAGTGGCAGGCATTTCGCCTGCCACCAAGACTTTGTTCTGATTACTTCTTAGCAACAACCTGAAGCTTCAAAGTGGCAACTAGATCAGAGTGCAACTTGACTGTTGCCTCATAGTTTCCGGTTGAACGGATAGGGCTAAAGAAAGCAACTTTACGCTTATCAATCTCACCTAGACCAGCTGCAGCAACTGCGGCTGCAACATCTGCAGTCTTAACGGCACCGAATAGGCGTCCGCCAACACCAGCCTTAACTTCAAGCTTGATTGGGTTGGCCTGGAGGCGATCTTTCAAAGCCTGTGCTTCTTCAACGGTTGCTAGAGCGCGAGCCTCACGAGCAGCTTTGATTTGAGCAACCTGCTTCTCGCCACCTCTAGTCCATAGCACTGCGAAACCTCTAGGTAGCAGATAGTTACGAGCGTAACCGTTCTTAACTTCAACAACATCTCCTGCT
>JBEGRI010000080.1:0-4641 GCA_041180525.1 Actinomycetota bacterium
CTGCTGGTTTCAATGAATTAAGAGTATTAACAGATTCTTCTGCAGACCTAGCAAATTACCGGCAACAACTCATCTCTGAAAATAGATAACACTCCTATTAATATCCCCATTTCGCCGAAATGGCCCTTGGGTTAGGAGTAATGTCTAACTTGTGTGAGGTTGGTGACAGGCATCAACCCCCAAAAATCCAGGAGGAACAAGTGAACAAAGTTTCACGTAAAGTCCTAGTGGGAGCTGTGCTAGCAACTGTTGGCGTTCTCGCACTATCGGGCTGTGCTTCAAAGCCGGGTGCAGGTTACATCGAGTGTGGTGTTTCTGACGAAGGTTCATGGACTGACAAGTCCTTCAACGAATCCGTAATGGATGGCATGAAGATGGCTAAAGATGAATTTGGTGTTGACCTAAAGTCAGCTGAATCAAAGTCATCTGAAGACTTCCAGCCAAACATTGACGCGATGATCGCAGCAAAGTGTAACGTTATTTTTGCTGTGGGCTTCAACTTGATTGACACAGTAAACGCTGCAGCTGTTGCTAACCCAGATGTTCACTTTGTCACTGTTGATGGTTACAACAAAGATCCAGAGAACGTAAAGAACCTAAAACCATTCAACTACGCTACCGTTGAGTCTGCTTATCTTGCTGGTTATGCAGCAGCAGCAACCTCAACCACTAAGGTAATTGGAACTTATGGAGGTATGCAGTTCAGCTCTGTAACTGACTTCATGGACGGTTTCTACTACGGTGCTAAGGCATGGGGTAAGGACAACTCAACGGACGTAACAGTTCTAGGTTGGAACCCTGCAACCCAGACCGGTGACTTCATTGGTGGATTCGCTCCAAACGACCCAGTAGGTAAGACCATTGCTGCCGGCCAGCTTGCTGCTGGTGCAGACGTTCTACTTCCTGTAGGTGGAGACCAGTATGGTGCTCTTCAGCAAGCGATTGCTGAAAGCAGCAACACAGGCGCAATGATGGTTGGTGTTGACAAGGACTGGAGCTTGAACGAAACTTACAAGCCACAGATCTTGACCTCAATCATGAAGTTGTTGGGTAAGTCAGTTTACGACTACGTCAAAGCTGACGCTGTCGACAAGACTGCATTCACCAGCGACCCTTATGTAGGTACATTGAAGAACGAAGGTATTGGAATTACCCAGACCGACTTCATCGATGCAACCTTGCAGGCAAAGCTAGACGAACTTAAGGCTGGCATCATCGCGGGTACTATCGACCCACGTAGCTAGTCGCTAAACGCGTCTAAATCAGACTGCCGAGGCCAAGTGCCTCGGCAGTTTGCTTTAACTCTTCGCCTTGCAGAACAGGCTAGATTAGTAGGGAGTAATGCAAAGGAGCTCGTGGCCATGAAACTTGAGCTACGTAATATCACCAAACGGTTTGGCACTTTGGTAGCTAATGACAACATTAGTTTGACCTTGGAACCTGGTGAAATACACAGCCTGTTAGGTGAAAATGGTGCCGGCAAGTCTACGTTGATGAACGTGCTGTATGGTCTATTGCAACCTGATGAAGGACAGCTTCTCATTGATGGCAAGCAAGTCAAATTCAATTCACCGGGCGATGCTATGGATGCCGGTATCGGTATGGTGCACCAACATTTCATGCTCATCCCTGTGTTCACGGTTGCGGAAAATGTTGTTTTAGGTCATGAGCCAACCAAAAAGTTAGGTCGTTTAGATCTTGATGCTGCAAGAAAATTAGTTAGAGAAATCTCAGATCGATTTGGATTTGAGATTGACCCTGATGCAAGAGTTGAAAATTTACCGGTAGGTGCTCAGCAACGAGTTGAAATCATCAAAGCTTTGGCCAGGAATGCTAAAGCTTTAGTTTTGGACGAACCAACCGCTGTTTTGACTCCGCAGGAAACTGATGAGCTGATGGAGATAATGAAAGGTCTTGCTAAAAGCGGAACTTCAATCATTTTCATCACACACAAACTGCGTGAAGTTCAATCCGTGGCAGATCGCATTACGGTAATTCGCCAAGGTAAAGTCGTTGCCACTCCAAGCCCTAAATCCTCAGCTAGCGAACTAGCTTCTTTGATGGTCGGTCGTGAAGTTGAGCTTGAAACTAAACACAAGGCACCAAAGTTAGGTGATGAGAACTTAGTAATCAAAGACCTCACAGTTTTGGATGATCGCAACCAACAAACAGTCGATGGCGTTACCTTCTCTGTTCGTAATGGCGAGGTTTTAGCCATAGCTGGGGTTCAAGGCAACGGCCAGACGGAGTTAGCTGAGGCCATTGTTGGTATTAGAAAAATACGTTCCGGATCTATCAAAGTCGATGGTCAGGATGTTACACACAGCACAGTCCGCGAAGTCCTTGAATCTGGGCTTGGCTACATTCCAGAAGATCGCAAGCGCGACGGTTTGGTCGGTGAGTTCAGCATTGCCGAGAACCTCATGTTAGATGGCTCATATTCCGCACCATTTGCCAAAGGTGTTCAGATTGATTTTGCCAAGCGAGACAAAATAGCCAACGAGCTAATTACTCGCTTTGACATTAGAACCCCTTCAGCCCAAACCCTTGCCAAGCAGCTCTCTGGGGGTAATCAGCAGAAAGTAGTGGTGGCAAGAGAATTAGGGCGTGACCTAAAAGTCTTGGTGGCGGCCCAGCCAACTAGAGGTGTTGACGTCGGTTCAATTGAGTTTATTCACGAACAGATTATTGCTGCCAGAGATGCCGGAAAGGCAGTCTTGATTATTTCAACCGAGTTGGATGAAGTCTTAGGACTAGCTGACCGTATTGCCGTTATGTATCGAGGCAAGATAGTTGGGATTGTTGATGCCAAAACAAGCAGAGAGAAACTTGGCAAGATGATGGCGGGGATTAGCGCATGAGTATGAAAAAAGAAGTCAAACTCAGTAAACCTGAAAGCGTTATAACTGAAATTATGAGCGGTGATCCTGTTCGGATTGCCTTATCAGTTTTATTAGGTTTTATCATCGGTGCAATTTTCATGGCCGCTTTCAACCCTGACGTTATTTCGGCTTGGTCTAATTTTGCGGCCGATCCAGCACTTGCTTTTAGTTCGATTTGGTGGACTATTCAAGATGGTTATGGAGCGCTATTCTCCGGTTCTATTTTGAATTTGAGTTCAAGTAACTTTATTGATGCAATCAGACCGCTAACCGAAACTCTAAGATTTGCAGCTCCGCTGATTATGGCAGGCTTGGGTGTTGCTCTTACCTTCCGAGTTGGATTGTTCAATATTGGTGCAACAGGGCAAATAATTATGGGGCTTACCGGAGCAACATTTGTCTCAACCAGAATTCAGTTGCCGATAATAATTCACATGCTGGTAGCTGTTATGGCAGCAGTTTTGTTTGCTGCCCTTTGGGGTGCTCTAGTTGGATTCCTAAAAGCGAGAACTGGTGCCCACGAAGTTATCGTCACTATCATGCTTAATTACGTGGCAACCGCGCTGTTTACATTCTGTCTTCGTGAGCCTTCACTGTTACTTGAGAAAAACGGTGGTGGAACACCGAAGTCTGATGAACCAGCTGACACAGCTAAACTAGGGGCTTTGTTTGGTCCGGACTTTAACATCACCTACGGAGTAATAATCGCAGTGCTAGCGGTCCTGCTTTACTGGTGGCTAATGGAACGATCAACATTTGGTTTCCGCTTCAAGATGGTTGGACACAATGCTTCAGCGGCTAAATCAGCTGGAATCAAGGTCGAGAACACATACATCGGGGCTTTAGCCATTTCAGCCGGATTCTCTGGTTTGGCTGCAGCCAACCAGGGCCTATCTATAAATGGTGGGTTAGTTACCAGTATTGAAGCGGGAATTGGCTTTGATGCCATAACCGTTGCCTTGCTTGGTGGCTCTAGAGCCGGTGGCGTGGTGTTGGCTGGACTGTTGTTTGGTGCCTTCAAGGCGGGTTCGGCAAGTATGCAGATTGCTGGAGTTTCACCTGAAGTGTTGGATGTGGTGAAGGCTTTGATTGTTTTGTTCATTGCCGCTCCACCGATTATTAGAGCGCTTTATCGATTGCCGAAACCTAAACCGCAAGTTTTGGAGTCGATTGCTAAAACAGAGAAGGTGGTGAAGTAATCATGAAAGAGAAGATTGAAGTTACCCCTGGCATGTTTTCTATGGCCGAAACCAAGCCAAGTCTGAAGACTTCTCTGGTAATGCTTGGCACCACACTTATTGTCCTAATTGGCTTTTGGCTTTTTGGTAAGAGTGGTGATGTGAGATTCGTTTGGAGTACTGCAAACGATTTTGTTTTGCTACCCGATTTTGTCATGAATGCAAAACAGTTCTGTTTGGTGGGATCTTTTGTCTTTTACCTAAAGAAAAAACCAAGCCCGATGTATTTGAATATTGTCTTTGGTTTTGTTTCACTGTTAACTTTGCTTGGTTGGTTAGCGGCGGGTTCACGTACTGGTGTTCTGGTTTATTACATTCTTTCCAGCACGGTTGTCTTCGCTATTCCTCTGATTCTTGGTGGTATGGCTGGAATCATGAGCGAACGCGTTGGCGTGGTCAACATCGCTATCGAAGGTCAGTTACTTACCGGAGCTTTTGTCTCTTCAGTGGTTGGCTCGATGACTCAGAATCTTTACTTAGGAATGTTTGCGGCCATGATTGCAGCAGCGCTTCTGAGCATG
>JBEGRI010000081.1:0-4268 GCA_041180525.1 Actinomycetota bacterium
GTTGTTGACACCATTGATTTCGATGCATTTGATGTCATAGTTGCAGGAGATGATGTTAAAAATGGCAAACCACATCCAGAGGCTTTCCTCACCGCAGCTGAACTACTTGGCTTTGCACCGGAGAAATGTATTGCTTTTGAAGATTCAAGTTTTGGTTTAGCTTCGGCTGAAGCAGCTGGAACGATTGCAATTGGAATACCACACGTAGTTCCGATTCCTGAAAAAGAGGGTCGCATTCTCATGCCTAGCCTTGAAGGAATTACTTATAAACAACTTAAGCGAATGATCTCACGATGACTGAACTCAAAGCATTTAGGGGTGAATTTCAAGCAGGTGAGCGGGTTCAACTTACTGGTCCCAAAGGCAAACTAAACACCTTTACGTTAAAAGTTGGTGGAGTTTTCGGAACCCATCGCGGAAATGTCCAGCATGACTCAATAATCGGTAAACCCGATGGCAGCGTTGTTACCAATGATTCAGGCATCCAATATTTAGCTCTTCGACCACTGCTAAGTGATTACGTATTGTCGATGCCTAGGGGAGCGGCGATTATTTATCCTAAGGACGCGGCCAACATTATCGTCCAAGGGGACATTTTTCCAGGTGCTGTTGTAGTTGAAGCTGGGGTTGGTTCAGGTGGCTTGAGCATGTATTTGCTAAGAGCAATCGGAGCTGAAGGCAAACTGATTTCATTTGAACGAAGGGCTGATTTTGCTGAAATTGCAAAAGCTAACGTAACCGCTGCCCTAGGGGTAATGCCTACTAACTGGATAGTTTACGAAGGAAGTCTAGAAACTGAACTGCCAAAACAGGTTTCAAGCAAAAGCGTTGATCGGGTTGTGCTCGATATGTTAGCGCCTTGGGAGTGTCTTGAAAGCGTGGCTGAAGCTTTACTGCCTGGTGGTGTCTTAACCTGCTATGTGGCAACTGTTACTCAACTTTCCAGGGTTGCTGAAGCTATTAGAGACTCAGCTAAATTCACTGAACCTTTAGCCTTTGAAACGCTGCATCGAGGCTGGCACCTGCAAGGATTGGCTGTTAGACCTGAGCATCGCATGTCAGGCCACACCGGTTTTCTGCTAACCGCTAGACGCTTGGCTGATGGGGTTGATCTTCCGAGTTTCGTCAGAAGAGCCAAACCTGAATATTCTGAGGAAGATATCTCGGTTTGGAATCCAGATAACCTCGGTGAACGCAAAGTAAGTGAGAAACGAGTGAGAAAATCTCTACGTAAAGCCAACGGAACGGCAGAGGCCCGCATCAATTCAAGCTCAACCGAGCAATAAACTTAAGAAAACTAAAAGAAAGCAGTTATTTTGTCTAAATTACGTCTAAGCCTTACCGCCTTGAGCGTTGTCGCTCTATTATCTGGCTGTTCGTCAGCTTCAAACCCGAACATGGCTGCTTTCGAGGGGGTCAAACAAACTTGCACTAACTTTGTCGGCGGTGAGGAAATAGACAAGGTTCAATTCAACACTCCTGAAAACAAAGTGCCGACTGCGGAATTCGTCACAACTGATAGCAAAGCTGGAGTCGAATCTTCACTGGCTAAAATCACTAAAACTCAAACCAAGATAGTCAAAATGGGTAACGGCCCGAAATTTACAGGAGATCAGCTAACCATCCTGGAATATGCGGTTTACTCCTCAACCACAGGAAAACTTCTAGGTGCCAGTAACTTTGATGGGTCTAATCCCGCAAGTCAAGTTTTTGATTCAAAATCAAGCAAGCTTTACTGTGATGCAATAACCGGTGTTCCAGAGGGTTCAATAGTTGCTTTCGCCACACCGAGTAACGAAGAGGATCCTGAGGGTTCGCTTTTCATCTTTGAGCTTAAACGAGTTTACTTACCTAGAGCTAACGGGGCAGAGGGTTCACCAGCTTCAGGCTTACCGCAAGTTGTCAGAGATCCAGCTACCGGTCGTCCTGGTTTGATTGATCCAGCTTTCGCTAAACCAAATGTATTCCGAAGCCATGTTTTAGTTGAAGGTAAAGGCGAGGTAGTTAAGGAAGGCGACACGATTGTTGCCCATTACACACTGTGGCAGTGGTCAGATTCTATTGGTGGCGCACTAGAGAGTTCATGGGATAGCGCTCCCGCTACTTTGCAAATAGCCAATGGCCAGGTGATTTCAGCGTGGGTTAAGGGTTTGACTGGAGTCAAAGTTGGTTCTCAGGTCGAAATTTTTGCAACCCCTAAAGAAGCTTACGGACCTTCAGGAAACTCGAGTATTGGTCCGAATGCATATTTGCTTTTCGTAGTTGATGTCTTAGGAATTAATAAGTAAGCAACTCCGATGACTGAGTTAGATCCAAACGAATACAAGATAGGCAAGCCAGAGCGTCTTTTTCAGCTAACCGCTCTATTGCTGTATTCGACCGAAGGTTTAACCAAGGCACAAATCCTAAAATCAGTTCCTGCCTATGCCAAAGAATATGTTGAAGGCGGCGATAATGCGAGCCTAGAACGAAAATTCGAACGTGATAAGGAAAGCCTTCGACACAATGGCATCCTGCTGGATTCTTTCATTCCCGCTTACGAGGATGAAAACAATCAGGCAACTGTTTATGTCATCAAGCCAGAGAGTTTTTACTGGCCGAAAGACCTAAAACTCAGTGCAAGACAACTAGCATTACTTAACTTGGCGGCCGAAGCCTGGGCTGGAGGTTCGCTTTCAGGTGCAGCTAGCAAAGGTGTCACCAAATTACGTGCCCTTGGCGTTGTCGGTGGTAACTCAGACATCATTGGCATTGCGCCAAAAATAAGTTCACATGAACCGAACTTCAGAGACATTAACAATGCAATCTCTGATCAACGAGTTATCGAATTTGATTACCGTATCCCTAAAACTGGTGAGATTATGCGTAGGACTATTCACCCGTGGCTCCTCAGACAGGTAGCGGGTCAATGGCTGGTTGTTGGATACTGCGAACTAAGAAAAGAACCGCGTAACTTCATGCTTCGTCGAATGCTGAGCAAAGTTGCTTACGCCAAGGGCAATCGAGATTTTATTCAAGGTAGCAAAGCTGAAGTTGAAGCTGCAGTAGCCGCTCTTGAAGAGCTGAAGCAAAATCAGGTTGCTGTTTTGAAAATTCAACCAAACTCAGAGGCATGGTTTAGGTTTGAAGCCGATTTGCAAGGACAGTCAGATAATCGCATCGAAGTGAATTTTCATGACATCTATGTGCTAGCTGAGCAACTTAGAGAATATGCAAATCAGATTCAAGTGATCAGCCCAGATGCTTTAGCACAATTGGTTAAAGCAGGTTTTGAGAGAGTCGCCAACGATCATGCCTGAACGAAGACTAAAAGATAGCGACCGTTTCAACTTGATGCTGGCAGTTACGGCATTACTTTTTGATGGTGAAGAATATGACATTGATGAACTGGCCGAACACTTTTCTGTCACTAAAGAAGATATTTACCAAGCGGTGAAGTTAGTCGGCTTCACTGAACTGATCTCAATCTACGATCGTTCGCCATTTCAAGTTGATTACGATGATCTAAATGATGGAGTCATCTCAATTAGTTTCCTCGATGATGAAACTTTGACAGAAGTTCCACGACTATCCTCAAGGCAAGCTTCAGCTATCGCTGCTGGTTTGGTTTATCTATCCTCGTTACCGGGACTTGCTGAAGTTGGTGAAATCGAAGAGTTGCAGAAAATTATTGCCAGTGGAATAGTTCGCGGTGACGGTGAACTTGAAATTGAAGTTGTTCCTGGCTCACCTAATGCAAACCTGGCTGTTATTCGTCAGGCTATGACCCAGGGTGTTGCTATCAAAGCTGATTATCATTCGCTGCGCGGGGAGACTAACGTTGCCAGAGTAATGGAGCCTTTACGGCTAGAACCAAATGCTGAATATGTCTACCTAAGGGCATGGTGCCCAATCGCGAAAGCAACTAGAGCCTTCAGGGTTGATCGCATGCGAAACGTTCAAATAGATTTGGCTAACCCAATCAGCGACGAGGCAAAGGTGGCTGAACTTCCGGAGGATATCTACCAGCCGGGTGAAAACGATGTCGAAGTAACTATCCAAGTGCAACCTGAGGCGTATTCTCTAATTGTTGATTACAAGCCAATCGAAGAACCGATAGAAATCGATAAACACACCAAACAGTTCACTATTAGAGTTGGTGACCTTAGAAACCTTGGTCGTATCATCGCTCGCTTCGGAGGAGCTGCCAAAGTTATCGCTCCAGAACAGGCAAGGGTAGCTGTTCGGGAGTTTGCGTTGCAGGCTATTTCAGGTCAGAAAGCAACAAC
>JBEGRI010000082.1:0-4139 GCA_041180525.1 Actinomycetota bacterium
CTAGGGCTAGATCTAGTGCCGGAACACTTTATGTTCCGATTTTGAAAAGCAAGTTAGATGGTGTTTTAGCTCAAAATCTTTCTGATGCTGACTTAGCTAGGTTCGCTGGAGTCGATTTAGTAGCAGACTTTGAAGCTATTGCTGGTTATTTATCAATGTTGGCTAGATCTGAGACTAAGGGTTTGGTACTTGGTAGTTATGCGTATGCTCCTGGTATAAAACACATTGAAGTTCAGGCAGTTCAGTATGTCTTAGCTAAAGTTTTGACTGAATCTTTACCCAAGTCACGTGTTTGCCTAACTTGGTTGGCAACGCCTACCGATAGTTATGCGCTGAGCCTAGAGGTCTTAGATGACATCTTCACTAGATCAATCGACAGGAAAACTAGCACCAAGATTAGAGATTTTATTTTTGGAGCAAAAAGACACAAGCCTGAGATTTTTACTAACTCGCTAAAGCAAAGCTTCGTGATCATTGATTCAACTTCAAGCCTGCAAGGACCTTCCTACGCTCTGGCTAAAAGAATTCAACGCTGGCAGGCATACATACAGTTAGCTGAAGGTCGCAAGGCGGCCTATTTGGTCTCGCCACCGGCTAAAACCCATTCAGTATTGGATACCAAGATTCTCAACTACACATATAAAGGTGCACCAAAGTTTGGACTGGTACCTTTTGATGTTCCAGTTGCAGTTGAGCTAAGCACAGGGCTTTTATTGGCGACTCTAGGGCGAGTTGGGGCCTTTAATTCGATCTCGGTTTATCAAGCTTTGGCTGTCCATGGGGGACTTTGGCGGTTGATTTATAGCCCAAAGAGCATATGGCGGGCAGCTACCGTTCTGGGGCTGATTTCTAGGGGCTAATGCCACTAAAGCCCGTTATTTCTAGGGCTATTTTGAATATAACAAATCTGTAAAGACTCACTGAAAGCGGTTTCTAGAAAGCGGTTTCAGCATAAAGTCTAACTAAGCGCCTTGGATGAGCGCTCACAACATTAACGCGGGTTGATCTCGCAGAAAAGAGTTAAGAATGACTTCAAAGTTAGGTCGGCTACTTAAAGTAGTCTCACCAATTTTGCTTCTTGCCTCTGTATTCGTTGGAAGCGCTGCACCGGCGCAGGCTGATGGCGACATTACGACGATTCGTTTACAGGGAATAGATAACACTAACGCCTATGAGCGTGCAGGCGATGCTGGTTATTTCGTCAGTCAAGGCTGGTACGCTCCTGGGCTTCGCGTGTTCACAAAGCAACTACCAGTTGGTTCAACAAACACGCTTACCTATCAGGTAACTACCGGTGGTGTTCCACAAGCTGGAGTTACAGTCACCTTGCACATCAACAAAGGATGGTCAGGCTCAACAGCTAAAGTTTCTGTTGGTTCTACTGTCGCTGAGGGTGTTCCAGTCGTTGACTGTGGTTGGGGTTGGGCTCCATGTAATGATGCTGCAACCGTTACCGGTGTTACTGACGCTCAAGGAAATGTTTCCTTTGAATTAAAGAACAACGACGTAGCCGCAGATGCTGCTAACTACCCAGCTGAAGGTCTGGACAAGGACTACACCGGAACTCACCTGTTCAGCCAGATCACCGCTAACGTAACTGGAGATGCTACAGATGCAGAAGACATCGTTGACTTTGTCTTCCACAAGCCAGCTGATGCTCCAGTAGTTAAGACTGTTGTTGCTCGTATGAACGGTCTAGACAGCACCAGCGCTTATGAAGGTAGCTGTGCTGTTGGTAACTGGTGTCAGTACTACGCAGCAGGTCTTCGCTACTTTGAAAAGGGTCTAACTGTTGGAAGCACTACAGATTTCTCATTCACAGTAACTGACACTGATGGTGCAGCTTATGCCAACAAGAGTGTTTATTTGCTTCTTGGTAAAGGCTGGTCAGGTTCAACTGCGAAAGTAACTGTAAATGGAGTTTCAACTTCAGGTGCAGATTGCTGGTGTGGAAACGACCAAGCAAGAATTACGTTAACTACTAACGCTCAAGGTCAAGTTTCATTTAGCTTGACAAGCAATGACAGCGCAGTAGATGCTGATCCATACCAGGCAGGTAATCTACCTCACCCTAACGGTGGAAAGCACCTATTCACACAGATGACCTTGGTCGGAGAGAAAGGTAACGCTGACGTTCTAGACATCGTTGACCTTAACTTCTACAAGGACATCAGTTCAGTGCCGCCAACTGTTTACAACGCTCGTCTAGCTGACTGGAACGCTACTAACTCATTTGATGGAACTCACATCTGGGGTGACGGCGGTCTAGGCTCATGGTTTGACATCTACACCGGATACTTCGCTCACTATGTTCAGGCTGGAACAACTTTCAACCTTCGTTACAAGGTAACTCTTGCTTCTAATGGCGCTAACGCTCCTGATGGAACTCCAGTTACTATTCACCTAGGTCGTGGTTGGTCAGGCTCGAACGCTAAGTTCCGTGTCGGTGACTACACAATTAACGGCACTTATCCAAATGGTCAGTCAAACGATCAGAAGAGCCTTTCAGTAACTACTGTTGGTGGATATGCGACTGTATCTTTGACTAGCTTGGATGCTGCAGGTGACGCAACAATGAACCCAGGTAACCCTAAGGCTAACCCTGACCCATTGTCACCGCTGTTTATGCAGACAGGTCTAACTGTTGACGGTAACTCGATTACTCACCAAGACTGGGTAAACATTATTGTCACTCAGCCACAATCTGCTCCAAGCATCTCTTCTGTTTCAGCTACCAGCGGTAAGCGTGGCCAGGCCATCGACATCGTTGGAACTAACCTAGGCGATGCTCTTGGATCAACAGTTACGCTATACACTGCAGCAACTGCTAAGACTGCAGCAATTAGCACTCCAGTTACCATCTTGTCTGTAAGTGCAGATGGAACTAGATTGACTGTTGCTTCACCAAACATTACTCAGAAGGGATACTTCAAGGTAACCAACACTGGTGGAACTGCTACTGCAAGTGCACTGTTTAGCTCCAGCACAACTGCTACAGCTAAGCCAGTGATTACCCTTAGCAGCTCTATCGTTAAGGAAATAGGAAGCACCTTCACCCTAAGCGGAACTAACCTTGCATCTGCTAGCACAATCGCGATCGGTGGGGTTTCTGCTCCATTTAGCATCCTGACTGCAAACAGCGTAAGCGTTACTGTTCCTGCTGGAGTTGTTTCAGGTTCAACCATTTCAGCAACAAACATTGGTGGAACCGCAACAACAACCAAGTTTGTCTTCCAGGCAGCCGTGATTGATTCAATCACCCAAGCTGCTCGTGTAGGCCAAACAGTAACCGTCACAGGTTCTAACCTGAAGGCAACCACAGTTGTATTTGCTGGTAACAAGAGCGCTAAGCCTGTTATCAACACTGCAACCCAGTTGACTTTCGTAGTTCCTGCTGGTGCGCTATCTGGTGCAATTAGGATCACCACTGGAGCTGGTTCAGTAAACACTGACAGCTTCACCGTGACCCCTCCTGCACCAACCATCGCATCCTTCACACCAACCACTGGTAAGAAGGGTGTAGCCACCGTGACAGTTAAGGGAACCAACCTACTAGGTGCAACCGTTACAATCGGTTCAACCGCAGTAACTCTTGGTTCAGGTGCAACCGCCACCTCGTTCAAGTTCGTGATTCCTGCTGGTGCTAGCACCGGAAGAATCACAGTAACTACGGCGGGTGGAACAGTCACCTCGACTGCCACTCTGACAGTTACTAACTAGTAACTCAAGACGAACTGAACCCACCCCAGAAACGGGGTGGGTTTAGTTTTTAAGCTCTTGAACCGGAGCTCTCAGGAGTTCTTAGTTTTAGCTTTACCCAGAACGAAAACCTGGCTAAAAACAGCGCTAGACCAAGCACCTACGATCAGAAAGCTTGGAAGAAAATTTGCCTCTAGCGGGGTGTGTGGAACTTGATAAAGCAAGAAATAGACCGGTAGGGCCGAGACTAAGCCTGGGATTGCTGAACCGAGTAATACTGCTAGTTGACGAATCTGACCAAGCGGTTTGATTAGTAGTTTGATTAGGGCTAGTAAAACCATATAGATGCCTGCGCAAACAAATATGTCAGTGAAGGCTGCTTCTCGAAGAATAAATTGTTTTAGAGCCAACCAGACCAATAAGGCTAAAAGTGTTGAAGA
>JBEGRI010000083.1:0-4032 GCA_041180525.1 Actinomycetota bacterium
CGGGCTTAGTGGTTGAAATCCGAGTTTGCTCACATATCTATATTGCCCTGCTTTATCCACATTTTCTTTAGATATCGGCTTTCACTTGTGCTCTCTAATGGAGATTATTTGCATGAATATTTTCAATAACCACATTGCTCTAACTGTGGCACTGCTAAATCATGCCACCCCAAGTGTTGCTCTATGGCAAGGAGTAGCAGCCGATAGCTGTCGACTAGAAATGCAGAAACTAGCTCATCAGCTAAAAACCCTCATGTTTGAGATGCAGTTGCTAGGACTCATACCATGAACAGCGAACCTTGCATTCCAAACACCCCACCAGTGGTGGTCTTTGCCACCCACGAAGAACTTTTGCGAAGCGCCAGAGACATCTGGGCCGTTGCGGTTAGTTTGCTAACCGAATTAACTCCGGACAAGTTCGCAACTGCTCCCTGGGCGGCTGGACTATTTACTGTTGAGTTACCTTTTATTCTCAGCAAGCTTTGGCATATTCAACAGGGCTTACTCTCATCCGCTCATTCGTATATGCAAACTGAATCGATGCTCACAACTGTGCTTGAAAGCATCGATGTCTCTAAGCTGTTCTCTCAACTAACTACTTGGGTGGTTGATATGCAAACTAATCTGCAGTTGCCTATCGGGTTAACTCAACATGTCTCTTCAGTTCATGTCCCCTATCCAACTGATGTAAATATCATTAAGCAAAGATTTAATGAAACAACTTGGTCAAATCAAGTGTTACTAAGACACGAGACTTACGTTCATGAAAATCATGCAGAGCACTGGTTCTATCTGCCTAAAGGAACCGATTGGGATGTCATCAATGGCAAGGCTGAAGTATCGCAAACCGATGGTCGATTAAGCGATTACATCCATCAGGTTGCTGCAACAAAAGATCAGGTATTCGTTGTTGCCGAAAAAGATGGAGAACTTTTCATCCCCGATTATCAGTCAAACGATGTTCAAGGTGAAGTGGTAGTTCTAAAAGTGAATTAGAGCAGTTTTAGAGTCTTGAATACGCTTCGACCAATGAATGAGAAAATGCTCATTACGATTGACGCCAGGATTGCCCAACCCAGAGAGACTACAGACAGTCCAGTAGCGCTGAAGTCATCGATGGTTAGGGTCTCTGGTGCAATCATTTGACTAATCCAGGCTACGAATAGCAGGATTGCCCCATTTATAACAAACGAGATCAAACCGAAGGTGAGAATGTATAGAGGTATGGCAATTACCTTGATTACTGGCGCTATGACTGCGTTAACAACACCGAATATTGCTCCAATAACCAGTAGGGTCAGTAAAAGCTGCCAAAGCTCACTCCCGCCGTATGGCTTGAGGTGAACCCCAGGGATAATGGTTGAAACCAGCCAAATACCTAGGCCATTGAGAACAGTGCTTACCAGAAAACGTTTCATGGTTAGATTGTCCCACTACTGAAGTAAATTGGTAGTTGTGACTTTCCAGCCAAGCAATATCCCGATGGTTCAACTCTTGAACCACGAAGGGGAATTTGCCCCGTCACCGGACACAAAGATATATGAAGAAATCATTCGTGGCTTAAAACAAGATGATTTTCTAAAGTTCTATCGCGATATGGCTCGAATCAGAAGATTCGATAACGAGGCAACAGCATTACAACGCCAAGGCCAGTTGGGGCTTTGGGTTCCAGCGGTTGGCCAGGAAGCCGCCCAAATCGGCTCCGGTTATGCTGTTGGCCCCGATGATCACATTTTCCCTTCCTACCGTGAACACGGAGTTGCCATCACCCACGGCGTCGACTTAATTTCCATGATCAAGATGTTCCGTGGAGTCAATCATGGAGGTTGGAATCCCCACGAGACTAAATTCCACCTCTACGCAGTTGTTCTTGGAACTCAGACTTTGCATGCCACCGGCTATGCGATGGGTCTTAGATTGGACGGAAAGGTTGGCACTGGCGATCCAGATAATGATCTAGCCGTTATAACTTATTTCGGTGACGGCGCAACAGCTGAAGGAGATATCAGCGAAGCGCTTTTGTTTGCAGCTAACAATAAAACACCGCAGGTATTTTTCTGCCAAAACAATCAATGGGCTATTTCATCCCCGACCGAATCTCAATTACCAGTTCCGATTTATCGCAGAGGTGAAGGTTTTGGAGTCCCTGGTATTCGTGTTGACGGCAATGATGTTTTGGCATGCTATGCGGTTACCAAAAAGTTAATGGATGATGCTAGAGGTGGTTTAGGCCCAGCGCTAATTGAGGCTTACACATATCGCATCGGCGCTCACACAACTTCAGATGATCCTTCGAAGTATCGCGATCCCGCTGAAGTCGATTTTTGGCAGCAGCGCGATCCACTGATTAGGTTTGAGAAATTTTTAAGAAACCAAGGAATCGGTCAAGATTTCTTTGACGAGGTTGAAGAAGCTGGCAATAAATTAGCAACTGAAGTTCGTGAAGCGACTTTCGCTATGCCTCAACCACCTCTTGAGGCGATGTTTGATTATGTCTACTCAGATGATCATCCAATGATCGAAGAACAGAAGGCTTGGCTTCGAGGCTACGAGGAATCTTTAGGCGAACACAGTTCAACTGATGACAGTGAAACTCCAAACTATGGAGGCACGCGCTAATGAACAATACTGTTGAACTTTCAATTGCAAAAGCAATAAATGCTGGTTTGAAAAAAGCAATGTCTGATTCAGATCGAGTTTTAGTTTTTGGTGAAGATGTTGCTCGCTTGGGCGGTGTATTCAGAGTCACTGAAGGCATACTAGACGAGTTCGGTGAAAAGAGAATATTTAATTCACCGATTGCTGAATCAGGAATTGTTGGAACAGCTATTGGTTTAGCTATGCGAGGTTTTAGACCTGTTGCTGAAATTCAGTTCGATGGTTTTGTTTATCCAGCGTTTGATCAAATTGTTTCTCAACTTGCAAAGTTAACTAACCGAAGCGAAGGCAACTTAAAGATGCCGGTAGTTATTCGCATACCCTACGGCGGTGGCATCGGAGCTGTCGAGCATCACTCTGAATCCCCTGAAGCTTATTTCGCTCACACAGCAGGGCTTAGAGTCATCTCGCCTTCGAATGCCAATGATGCGTATTGGATGATTCAGCAGGCCATCAACAGCAACGATCCAGTCATCTTCTTTGAGCCTAAGCGTCGATACTGGCAAAAAGGCCAGGTAAATCTTGATGCTCCGGCTCTCGAGATGCATAAGGCGCAGACCCTGAGAACCGGGACAGACCTAACAATGGTTGCCTATGGACCTATGGTTGTCACTGCTTTGCAGGCAGCAGAGATAGCAGCCGGTGAAGGAATCAGCATCGAAGTAATTGACATCAGATCACTATCGCCGATTGACTTTGGACAGATTGCTGAATCGGTGAAGAAAACTGGTCGAATGATAGTCACTCATGAAGCCGGAACCTTTGTTTCCATTTCTTCAGAGATTGCCGCAAAGATTTCAGAACTTTGTTTCTATTACCTGGAAGCTCCGGTTTTACGTGTTGGTGGTTTTGATGTTCCGTATCCGGCAGCAAAGCTTGAAGAACTTTATCTTCCAGATGCTGATCGCTTGATGGAAGCAGTTGATCGGGTGATGGCTTACTAATGTCGCAACTTGCTTATTTTGAACTGCCTGATGTTGGTGAAGGGCTAACTGAAGCTGAAATAGTTTCTTGGAAAGTTAAACCTGGTGACAGTGTCAAAGTGAACCAAATCATTGTTGAGATTGAAACCGCAAAATCCTTAGTTGAGCTGCCTTGTCCCTTTGCAGGCGTAGTTGCTGAACTTCTTGTTAACGAAGGTGACACTGTCAATGTCGGTAGTCACATCATCGCCGTCACGGTGACCGAATTAACTTCAGCAGCAGCATCGTCAATGCATGATGCAGTTGCTGCTGCAGCTACTCAAGCTATTGAAGTTGTTGAAGAGAAGCCACAACCTAATTTGGTTGGGTATGGAGTTTCAGGTGCGACATCTTCTAGAAGAAGAAAAGCAACACAACCTAATGTTGCTGAAATCTCTAATCCGATTCCGAA
>JBEGRI010000084.1:0-3963 GCA_041180525.1 Actinomycetota bacterium
GGACAAAGAGCAAAGTTTGTTGTTCACTCTCTAGGTCGTAGATCAGAAAAAGCTTAAATACGTGATTTCCAGGCAAAGTTATTAGTTGTCCGGTTAGGAAGCCTGGAACTGATTGGCCACCTTTATTAAGTTGGATGGTAATTGATTGGACCTTTGAGGTTAAGTTAGTTATCAGATTGTCAGGTTTAATGTTTTCAGGCCAAAGTTGAGATGAGAGGGACTGCAATTGGCGATCTTCAAGATTGCTATCGGTGGAGTAAAACTGCACCAATCTCTTCTTAGTAACACCTTCATTTTCGATTCTCGATAACAGCAAGGAGAGATATTGGTTCAATTGAGCAATGTCATACCCGTTTGCTTCGGAGAAATGATTCTCGATAATCTCCGCAGCTTTATTACTCTCCTTCAAAGCCGCGTTTGTTCGAGTGTCAAACAGGTTGTTTCCGATATTCACACTCAGTAACCCACCCAGAACTACCAAGGCAGTTCCAGAAAGTGAAACGGTGTAGATAAGTGATCGGAGCTTTAGCGAAGACCTGAATCGGCCCAAAGCCGCTCTGATGATGCGGCTAAAAAACATTTACTCGGGACCAGCCTTATAACCCCAACCACGAACAGTTAGAACCAGCTTTGGATTATCTGGATCATCCTCAATCTTGGATCTCAAACGTTGAACGTGCACGTTAACTAACCTGGTGTCGGCTTTGTAGGTGTATTCCCAAACCTTTTCTAAAAGCTGTTCTCTTGAGAACACCTCATTTGGATGTGAAGCAAGAATCAATAACAGCTTGAATTCAAGCGGAGTGAGATTGATTTTCTTATCGCCTTTACGAACCTCGTGGCTCAAAGAATCTAATTCAATTGGACCTAGCTTAATAATCTTGTGAGCTGTAGGCGAAACTAAAGTGCGCAATCTGGCTCTAATTCTGGAAACCAAGACTTCACTGGCGTAAGGCTTGGTGACATAGTCATCTGCACCAGCCTCTAGCCCCCTGACCATGTCATCATCATCAGTTCTTGCAGTCAAAATGATGATGGGTACCATGGAAAACTTGCGAATTTCGGTACAGATATCAATGCCGTTCTTGCCAGGCAACTGTATGTCAAGCAGAATCAAATCTGGCATGTACTTCTCAAAGGCTGGGATGGCATCAAGGCCATTGGATACCGAGATGACTTCGAAACCCTTGCCGGTCAAAGTCATCTTTAGTGTTTCGCGTATTGCATCGTCATCTTCAACAATGAGTAGTTTTGACATTTTCTTACCCTTTAGTATCTGTAGTGCTCTGGTTTGAAAGGTCCAGTATTTTCAACACCAATATACCGACCTTGATCTTTGGTTAGTTCTGTAAGCTCAACCCCAAGTGCAGCAAGATGAAGTCTCGCGACCTTCTCATCTAAATGCTTTGGCAAAATGTAAACCCCAATTGGATACTCTTCTCGCTTGGTGAAAAGTTCAATCTGGGCTAAAACCTGATTGCTAAAAGAGGTGCTCATCACAAAGCTTGGATGTCCCGTAGCATTACCTAGATTCATCAGCCTTCCCTCAGAAAGAATGAGAACCGAGTTGCCGTTAGGTAGCTGCCATTCGTGGACCTGTGGCTTGACTTCTAGTTTGATTACACCTGGAATACGACTAATCCCGCCCATATCTATCTCATTGTCGAAATGGCCGATGTTAGCCACCACCGCTAGATGCTTCATCTTCAAAAGATGTTCAGCAGTAATTATTTTTGCGTTACCAGTTCCAGTGACGAAAAAGTCTGCGGTTTCAACAACCTTATCGATGGTGGTTACCTGAAAACCATCCATAGCGGCTTGAAGCGCGCATATCGGATCAACTTCAGAGATCACAACGCGAGCACCTTGCCCTCGCATTGCCTCAGCAGCACCCTTACCAACATCACCGTAGCCAGCGATGAAGACGGTCTTGCCACCAAGCATGATATCTGTAGCACGGTTTAGACCATCTGGTAAAGAGTGTCTTATTCCATACTTGTTATCAAACTTGCTCTTAGTTACAGAGTCATTGACGTTGATAGCTGGGAAAAGCAAAGATCCCCGCTTAAACATGTCATACAGACGCTTGACTCCAGTAGTTGTCTCTTCAGTAACACCGTAAACATCGGGGACCATCTTGCTGAAGCGATGAGGGTCCTTAGCAAACTCAGTTCTGAGTAAATCAAGAATTACTCGATACTCTTCGTTATCTTCAACTCCAGCTGGTGGAACAGATCCAGCCTGTTCAAATTCGTACCCTTTATGAATAAGTAGTGTTGCATCGCCACCATCATCAAGAATCATATTTGGCCCCGTGTAATCAGCACCTTCAGCTCTTGCTTCACTAGACCAATCGAAGATTCTTTCAATACACCACCAGTACTCTTCGAGGCTCTCACCTTTCCAAGCAAAAACCGGAACACCGGCAAGGTTAGTTACACTGCCATTAGGTCCCACAGCTACCGCTGCAGCAGCTTCATCTTGAGTTGAGAAGATATTGCAAGAAGACCAACGAACTTTAGCGCCTAAAGCCACCAGAGTCTCGATTAGCACTGCCGTTTGAATTGTCATGTGCAGTGAACCAGCAATGCGAGCACCACGGAGGGGTTGCAGCGGACCAAACTCTTCACGCAGCGCCATCAGGCCCGGCATTTCATTTTCTGCCAGACGCATCTGGTGTCTACCAAATTCGGCTAAACCTAGATCGGCTACCTTATAGTCAACGGTTTTGCTCGGTGCATTCATGGTCTCTATTATCGCCCTAATCTTTTAGCTTTAGATACCAAAATGTTATCTTCGTATGAGCCCCAGAACTTCATCTCTAATAGCAGTCATGACCGACTCCTGATTAGACTCGGCGTTTAATCTAAGCAGTGGTTCGGTGTTGGAGGCTCGAACATTGAACCACCACCATGACTGCCCCTGGCCACCGGAAACAGTAAGCCCATCGAACTCGTCAAAATTAGCCCTACCTTCGAAAGCCTCAATCACCCTAGCTTTAGCAGCTGGAACGTCAGCCACAGTTGAATTTATTTCACCCGATTGGAAGTAGGGGTTATATTTTCTAGCCATTTCGGATAGTGGTAAGTCCTGGGTTCCAAATTCTGCCAAGACGTGCATGGCTGCCAACATTCCGTTGTCAGCACCCCAGAAATCCTTGAAATAGTAATGAGCTGAGTGCTCGCCTCCGAAGATAGCATCGGTGGCGGCCATTCGGTCTTTGATTAGCGAATGCCCTACCTTAGTTCTCTCCCCTTCGGCTCCTTCGCTAGCGATTATTTCGGCAACCACTCTAGAGGTAATCAAGTTATACAAAACCGTGACATCGCTTTGCCCATTTTTCTTTGCACGTTGGATTTCTCTTCTAGCTACCATCGCTGCAACAGCGCTAGGACTTACTGGTTGACCCTTTTCATCGATGACGAAGCAGCGATCGGCATCACCATCAAAAGCAAGACCAATATCTGCCTTATGTTCAAGAACGGCTTTTTGCAAATCCATCAAGTTTTTTGGCTCAAGAGGGTTAGCCTCGTGGTTTGGAAAAGTTCCATCAAGTTCGAAATACATTGGAATTATTTCTAACGGTAGCTGGGCTAAACCTGCCGAGCTTCCTAGAACTGCGGGAACCGTCATTCCACCCATGCCGTTCGCAGCGTCAACTACTACTTTGAGTTTTCTGATTGAACTTAGGTCGACAAGTTTCCTAAGGTAACTAGAGTATTCAGCCAAAACATCTTTAGCAACAATAGAACCTGGGTTTGCAACTTCAGTGATGCCTTCAGCTAAATACACTTTGGCGCGATCTCTGATTGAAGCGAGTCCCGTATCTATGCTGATTCCTTTAGCACCTGGTCTGGAAAACTTTATTCCGTTGTAACTTGCGGGATTATGACTTGCAGTAAACATGGCTGCTGCCATGTCCATGGAACCAGAAGCAAAATAGGTCTCATCAGTACTACACAA
>JBEGRI010000085.1:0-3948 GCA_041180525.1 Actinomycetota bacterium
TACCAAGCTCACCGCTACGACGTTGAAACTCCATTAGAAGAGACCATGCAGGCCTTTGCCGACATTGTTCGGCAAGGTAAAGCCTTATACATCGGTGTTTCGGAATGGAATGCCGAACAAATTAGAGCTGGTGTTAAGTTGGCTAAAGAAATGGGTTTCCAGTTGATTTCTAGCCAGCCACAATATTCGATGATTTGGCGAGTTATTGAAGCCGAAGTCATCCCTGCATGTGAAGAACTCGGCGTTTCACAAATTGTTTGGTCGCCGATGGCTCAGGGGGTTTTGACAGGTAAGTACTTACCTGGTCAACCTGTTCCACAAGATTCAAGGGCTGCTAACGATAAGGTAAATGGTTTTATTCAGAAGCTACTAACCGATGAAGTCCTAACCCGCGTTCAAAACCTTAAGCCTCTAGCGGATGAGCTTGGTATCACTATGGCTCAGTTCTCACTTGCCTGGGTGCTGCAAAACAAAAATGTTTCAAGCGCAATTGTTGGAGCTACTTCTCCAGAGCAGATTCTTAGCAATATCGGTGCGGTAGGCGTTGAGATTCCAAAAGAGATCATGGACAAAGTGACTGATATCTTGGGACCAATAGTGGTGACTGACCCTCGCGAGACAACTGCCCCAGAAAAGCGTTTAGTTTAGCTTTCTCGCCCACAGCGGCCCGAAGTAAACAAAGCCGGTGTAACCCTGGACTAGGTTTGCACCGGCTTTTATTCTTTCTTCAACTTGATCCTTAGTTTCAACTCCCCCAACAGAAATAACTACAAATTCTTTTGCGACGCTTTTTCTAATTAGCTTCAAAACTTCTAGCGCTCGAGAATGTAGTGGCGCGCCGGACAGCCCACCTTCACCAAAATCAGCATAATTCTCAGTTATTAATTCACTTCTACCAACAGTGGTATTGGTTGCAATCACTCCAGCAAGACCTAGTGATTCAGCCAACTCACAAACCGCAACTACGTCTTCATCGGCTAAATCAGGGGCTATCTTTACCAAAACAGGTTTCCCCACTGATTCGGCTAAAACTGCCTCAAGGATAGGTTTTAGAGCCGCTACTGATTGCAATGAACGAAGTCCAGGAGTGTTTGGACTTGAAACATTGATGGCTAAATAATCAGCGTAGGGTGCCAAAAGTTTTGTACTTAGACGATAATCCTCAACCGCATTCGCTAGCTCAACTAGTTTGCTCTTACCAATATTCACCCCGATTACCGGTAGCTTTTCTTTAGAAGTTCGAAGCTCAGCTAAGCGACCTGCAATTACCTCTGCTCCATCATTGTTGAAACCCATGCGATTAATCAAAGCTCGATCTTTTGTTAAGCGAAATAACCTTGGTTTTTCATTACCAGGCTGCGCTATTGCAGTCACCGTTCCAATTTCAACGTGGGAGAAACCTAGCTCACCTAAAGCAATTACTGCCTTGGAGTTTTTATCAAAGCCAGCTGCTAAACCAAAAGGACCATTGAATTCCAATCCCATGACATGAACTTGATTCTTGCTTGTTCGCCTAAGTATTTTTGTCAGCCCAATTGCACTGGCTAACCTAATCACAAACATCCCAAAATGGTGCGCACGTTCGGGATCCATTCGAACAAAAACAGTTCTGAAAAAAAGTTTGTAAAGCACGATAACCAGATTACCTTTAGCAATAAAAGAAAAGGGTCGGCAAAGCTTTGCCGACCCTAATTCTTTATTCTTTAGCTACAACCACTAGTTGAGCCACAACCCTCACAGACGTGACATGAACCAGATGGTCTCATTTTGATACCGCAGTTGAAGCAAAGTGGAGCATCTGATTCTGCACCTTGCAGCAACTCAAACAGCTCTGCTGATGAGTGCACCTGGCGTGACTGCTCAGTCTTAACTTCCTCAACCTTGATTTCAATCACAGCTGGCTTGGTCTCAGCCACTGGTGCTGGGGTTGGCTCAGCGACCGGTGCAGCGTAGGCGGTTGAAGCATCTAGCGCTGCTGAACGCTCAGCTGCGGTGTTAATGCCAAGTGCCTGACGAGTCTCAGTAGGTAGATAATCTAGCGCCAAACGACGGAAGATGTAATCCATTAGTGACTTAGCCATGCGGATGTCTGCATCATCGGTTAGACCTGCTGGTTCGAAGGACACGTTAGTGAACTTCTGGACGTAGGTCTCTAGTGGAACACCATACTGTAAACCGATTGAGACGGCGATTGAGAAGGCATCCATGACTCCAGCAAGGGTTGATCCTTGCTTACCTAGCTTCAAGAAGACTTCACCTAACACGCCATCTGGATAGGTTCCTGCAGTCAAGTAACCTTCTGCTCCACCAACTGTAAACGAGGTGGTTGAAGATGGTCTTGACTTAGGTAAGCGCTTGCGAACTGGGTGTGATAGCTCTGAAGTTGCCTCTGCCGGTGCAGACTTGGTCTCGGTCTTTGCCTTGGCATCACTCAGTGGCTGGCCAACCTTACAGTTGTCGCGATAGATGGCAAGGGCCTTTAGACCCATCTTCCAACCTTGGAAGTAAATCTCTTTGACTTCCTCGACAGTTGCAGTTTCTGGCATGTTCACAGTCTTAGAAATAGCTCCAGACAAGAACGGCTGCACTGCTGCCATCATTCTGACGTGCCCCATCGGTTCGATTGCTCGGATACCAACAGCGGTGTCGAAGATTGCATAGTGCTCTTTCTTCAGCCCCGGTGCATCAACGACGTGGCCGTTAGTGCCGATGTAATCGACGATAGCCTCAATGGTCTCCTGAGAGTATCCAAGGCGGTGTAGGGCGAATGGGATGGTCTGGTTGACGATCTGCATGGAGCCACCGGTTGAGAGCTTCTTATACTTCACCAACGAGAAATCAGGCTCGATACCAGTAGTGTCACAGTCCATCATGAAACCGATAGTTCCAGTTGGTGCTAGCAATGAAGCCTGAGCGTTTCTCCAACCGTTTCTAGAACCGATCTCGGTGTTCAAAGCCCATTGCTTAGTTGCAGCATCCAAAACTGCACGGTCAACTTCAGTAACAGGACGCAAGTTGGCGTTAGCTGCTTCGTGCTTGCGCATGATGCGGTCGTGACCTGCCTTGTTCTGTGGGTAGCCTTCGTAGGTTCCAACAACACCAGCGATCTCAGCTGATCTGCGGTATGAGGCTGCGGTCATCAGCGAAGTAATTGCTGCCGCCAACGCCTGACCTTCGCTTGAGTCGTATGGCAAACCAATTGCCATCAACAAAGCACCCAGGTTTGCATAACCAATACCTAGCTGACGGTAAGCACGAGTGGTCTCACCAATCTTCTCGGTTGGGAAGTCGGCAAAACAGATTGAGATGTCCATCGCGGTAATAATCAACTCAGATGCCTTGGTGAACTTCTCTGCATCGAAAGAACCGTCCGGGTTGAGGAACTTGAGCAGGTTCAAGCTGGCAAGGTTACATGACGAGTTGTCTAGGTGCATGTATTCAGAACATGGATTAGATGCTGTAATGCGACCTGACTCTGGTGTTGTGTGCCAGTCGTTAATGATGTCGTCATACTGGATACCAGGGTCAGCACAAGCCCAAGCAGCTTTAGCGATCTTGTCCCACAGTTCTAGCGCTTCGACTTCTTCAATTACTTCGCCAGTGGTGCGAGCACGAAGACCAAACTTAGTGCCCTTCTCAACTGCAAGCATGAACTCTTCGTTAACACGAACTGAGTTGTTGGCGTTTTGATACTGAACTGAGTTGATGTCCTTACCACCAAGTTCCATGTCGTAACCGGCGTCGCGAAGAACGCGGATCTTGTCCTCTTCATGCGCCTTGGTCTCGACGAACTCTTCAATGTCTGGGTGGTCAACATCTAGCACCACCATCTTGGCAGCACGACGAGTAGCACCACCAGACTTGATGGTTCCCGCTGAGGCGTCAGCTCCACGCATGAAGGAAACTGGACCTGAAGCAGAACCACCGGAAGAACGAAGCAACTCTTTG
>JBEGRI010000086.1:0-3928 GCA_041180525.1 Actinomycetota bacterium
TTTTAGCCCCCTGCTCACCCATTACCCAGGCCAGCGCATCAACCACGTTTGACTTACCTGAACCGTTTGGCCCAACCACACAGGTAACGCCTTTTTCTAAGGCAAAAGTCGTTGGCGTAGCAAACGACTTAAAGCCCTTCAGGGTCAGGCTCTTTAGATGCAAGGCAATCGACTTTCTTTGGGGAGTAAGAGTTTGGGTCTCTAATAAAAATTACCTTATTTATTGGCCCTAAGTCGCCAAGGTGGCTTAGATTACCTGTTTCGCTGGCAGTTAGGACAGTAATGTGAGCCCCGGTTCATCCAGTTATCCCTTTTGATTGCCCTTCCACACCTATTACAAGGCAACCCCGTCTGGCCATAGGCATTTAGGTTGACACTGAAATAGCCAGACTCACCATTTATATTCTTATACTGCTCATCAAAGCTGGTTCCACCGGCTTTGACTGCTGCAGCTAAAACATCGGTTACCTCATCAAGCAGTAACTTGGCTTTTTTGCTTGATATGCTTGAAGCGCTTTGGTCATAGTGAATCTTTGCTCGCCAAAGCGACTCATCGGCATAGATGTTACCTATCCCACTGATTACTTGCTGATCTAATAAAACTCTCTTGATTCCAGAGTTTTTCTTTTTGAAAATTTCTAGCACCCTGGCCGAATCAAAGTTCGGGTCAAGCGGATCTCTGGCGATATGTTTTGCTTGGCTAGGAATCATATTCACCCAAGCTTTACTGGGACTTTCGGTAAACCCACCGGCTAAACCATCCTCAGTTGGCTGCATTACATCGATGGCCAATGAGCCAAAAATCCTCTGATCAACAAACCTCAGTTCAAGATTTTTTCTGTTTTTAGTCTTTACCCTTATGGTGACTCGGTTCAGGTTCTCTTTCTCAAAATCAAGGCTGCGAAGCAACATTTGACCACTCATCCCCAGATGCCCCATCAAGGCAAGTTGCTCTTCACCTTTATTTGCCTTTAGCGGTAACCAGAGAAACTTTCCTCGGCGCACTGCTGCCTCAATAGTTGCGCCGGTTAGAGTGTTGATGAAATCTTTCTTACCTAGAGCATGCCGCTTTAGGCTTCTGGCATCATGAACTAAAACTTCAGTCACTTTGGCACCGGTTAGGCTCATCGCTAAACCGGCACGAACCGTTTCAACTTCAGGTAACTCTGGCACACTAACTCCGCAGTTTAGCTAAAGCTTGAATGGCAGCCTCAGCTTCAGCAGCTTTGCGCGAACGAGCACTACCTTCACCTAAAACCTCATCAACTAAAACTATTTTGGCAAAGAAAGTTCTATCGTGATCAGGACCAATGTGTTCAACAACAAAACTAGGTGCTGGCTTACCGCTCTTCTTGAGTAAATCCAGTAATACAGTTCTAGGTTCTGTTGTTTCAAGCAAGGTACTCTTATCGTCTATCAGCGGAAAGATAAAGTTCTCGATAATCTTCTTAGCGGCATCGATTCCTAGAGAAAGAAATGCTGCTCCAATAATGGCTTCCATAGCATCTGCGAGAATGTTTGGTTTAGTTGAACCACCGGTAGCAAGTTCGCCTTTACCTAGTTTTAGGTATGGACCTAAGCCAATATTTTCGGCAGCGACGCTAAGGGTTTTCGCTGAAACAGTTGAATTACGAAGTCTAGAAAGTTCACCTTCGGCTAGATCTGGGTTAGCTAGATAGATGTGGTCGGTAACTATAAAACCCAGAACACTATCGCCTAGAAACTCTAAGCGTTCATTGTCCTGGGTTTTGCCATTCTCATAAGAGTATGAGGAATGGGTTAAAGCTAACTCGAGTAAAGCTGGTTCAATAGCTATGCCAAGCTTTTCATTCAGCGAGGCGTAAATCAAAATAACTGCCTAGATTTAGGCGTCAGCTACCTTGCGGCCCTTGTATTCGTAGAACTGAACGTCACCGTTCGAATCTTCTACGGCACGAGCGCGGTGAGGCAAGCTGTATACGGTCTTACCGTTGATAACGGTCTTCACTAACTGAGTGTTGTTAGCGACCCAAGCCGAACGACGGTGACGGGTATTTGATCTCGACATACGTCTTTTAGGTACTGGCATCAGTGATCACTTTCCTTCTGAAACTTTTGTAGTTCACTCCACCTTGAATCAACTGGGGCTTCGTGAAAATGACTTGGATCTTCATTCATCTTCTTGCCACATTCCGAACATAGTCCAAGGCAGTCAGCCTTACATATTGGAGTGAACGGAAGATTCAGAACCACCGAGTCAACGATGACCTGTTCCAAGTCGATTTGTTCATCTTGGATGACCAAGTCATCTTCTACCTCTAAAGAATAGGCGAAAAGCTCCTGAATATCTACCTCTAACGGTACTGAAACCGGGTCTAAACACCGAGAACACTCGGCTTCAGCCTTAGTTTTTAGCACTCCTGAGACATAAATCCCCTCGTGGACGCTCTCTAAGCGAAGCTTGAGTGCAACCTCATCCCCTTTGGCTACCTTTGCTAGGCCAGCACCTAAATCAGCATCAAGGGTAAATGCGGTTTCGATTTCACGCATCGCCCCTGGCTTATGCATCAGGTCATGGACCTGGATAGTGAAAATACTCATTTAGCCTTCAACCTCGCTGCAATATTCGCTGGGACATATTTACTAATATCTCCACCTAAGCTCGCAACCTGCTTCACCAAAGAAGATGAAACAAAACCGTGGCCTGGATCAGCTGGCATAAAGATTGTTTCAATTCCAGATAAGTCTTTATTTACTTGAGCCATCGGTAGCTCATAGTCAAGATCAACCGTTGTTCTAATGCCTTTTACTAAAACATCAGCTTTTATCTCTTTGCAGAAATCAACTAGTAGTCCACTTTCTAAAGAATCAACTTTGAAGTTCCCTTTACCGGCTAGAAGCTCTTGAATCATTTCGACTCTTTCAGCTGCAGTGAATAGCGGATTCTTGGCTGGGTTGTGAACAACAACAACATGAACGGTATCAAAAACCTTGGCAGCTCGAATAGCGATATCGAGATGCCCAAAAGTGAAGGGATCAAATGAACCTGGATATACGGCGATGGCCATGTAATAAGGTTAGCCGACTATGACTTGGTTAGGAAGTCTGCTCTTTTCTTATCTGCTTGCTCTAAAGCCAAAGCAAGGCTTGGATGCTTTTCAAGGGTTGGATCGGCTTCGAAAAGCTTGATGACTTGATTCCTAACATTTTGTATCAGGTCTTGATGCTTGAGAACTCTAAGTAGCTTAAGCGATGATGCTCCACCAGACTGGTTGGCACCTAAAACATCTCCTTCGCGACGATACTCCAAATCGATCTCACTCAATTTGAAGCCATCATTGGTACTAGCCACTGCTCTAACTCGATCTAAGGCTAGCGAGCCTTCCTCAGCACTAGTGAGCATCAAGGCTAAACCTGGTAAACCACCACGACCAACTCTGCCTCGAAGCTGATGCAACTGTGAGATACCAAAACGATCAGCATCGAGGATGACCATGGTGGTGGCGTTAGGAACATCAACACCAACTTCGATAACGGTTGTTGAAACCAAGATGTCTAGCTCTTTATCAGTGAATGCTTGCATCACCTGGCCCTTGATTTCTGCAGATTGCTTACCGTGTAATAAGCCGATCCGAAGGCCAGCAAGAATTGGATTCAGTTTCAGATCTCGTTCAACTTGAACTGCTGCCGCCAAAGGTCGTTTAGTTTTCTCCTGCTCTTCAGCTTCGATATCCTCCGGTTCATCTTTGTCATCAATTCTTGGGCAAACTACGAAGACCTGCCTACCTAGTGCTACCTCCTCGGCAACTCGTTGCCACACCCTTCTAACTAGGTTTGGCTGCGAATCAGTAATTACATGGCTTTCGATTGGTGCTCTACCTGTAGGCAGTTCATCCAGAATCGAGATGTCCAGATCACCGAACACTGTCACAGCTAAAGTTCTAGGAAT
>JBEGRI010000087.1:0-3903 GCA_041180525.1 Actinomycetota bacterium
TGGTGGTAAGTTCAAGGTCAGTAATGTCATTGAGGATGCCGTTGGTATTAGATTTGATCTTCAAGGTTTAGCTTCAAGTTACAAAGATTTGTTCATGCCACTGCACGGAACATATCAAGCAGAGAATGCCGCAGTTGCAGTCGCTGCGGTTGAGCAACTGATGGGTTCGGCAACCGCGCCAATACCCGATGCTTTACTTAGAGCAGCTTTGGCTGATGTTAGTTCACCTGGCAGATTACAAGTTATCTCTAAAAGACCAACAGTCTTACTAGACGCAGCCCATAACCCGCACGGTGCTAGATCGTTAGCTAAAGCACTTGATGAATCTTTTGGTTTGCCTGAGGCGGTTGGAATCTTGAGCATTCTTGCTGATAAAGATGCTCGCGGCTTGCTTTCAGCGCTCGAGCCGGTGCTAACGGAAGTAATCCTTACTCAAAGTAGTTCGAGTAGGGCAACCGATTTAGCGACATTGTTGCCTGTTGCGATAGATATTTTTGGTGAAGATCGCATTCAGACTGCCGCTAGCTTGGCTGAGGCTTTGCCGATTGCTAAGGCAAAGGTTAGTGAGAACGGCATGGTGGTTATCTCTGGTTCGATTACGCTAATCGGAGATGCTTTGAAACTAAAGCAAAAGGAAGGTTTAGATGGCTGAGCGTTCAGTTAAGCGACAACTCGGTTCGATGATTTTGGCTTTTGAAGCCTTTATTGTTTTCTTTGGCACGCTGGTTGCCTTTGGTTTGAAGGTTGCTGACCCAAGGTTGGTCTGGGGGTTTGGTTTAACCTTTTCTGCTTTGCTGATACTTACCCCTGGATACTTAGGTAAGAAAGGTTCATACATATTTGCTTGGCTATTACAGCTAACCTTGTTAGCTGTTTCGATCTTGGTGCCTTGGATGTTGCTGATTGCCATCATTTTTGTTGGCATGTTTGGCTGGGCAATGATTGCCGGAGGGGCTATCGATTTGGCTAGGAAAGCCAAGGCGAATGTTGATACCTTTGAAATTAAGATAGAAACCAAGGAGTAATAATCATGACCGAGCAAACCCTTGTATTACTGAAGCCAGATGCAGTCAGAAGAAACCTGATTGGTGAAATCATCAGCAGAATTGAAGCCAAAGGCTACGTCATTGCAGATCTAAAGCGGCTTCGTCCAACAAGGGAACTGCTAGCGCAACACTATGCCGAGCATGAAGGTAAGCCTTTTTATGAACCGTTAGTTGAGTTTATGGAATCAGGTGATGTTGTTGCTTTACGAGTTGAAGGCGATCGAGTCATCGAAGGCTTTCGAGTGCTAGCTGGAGCAACAGATCCTACGGTTGCTTTACCTGGAACTATCAGGGGAGATCTTGGTCGGGACTGGGGACTAAAAGTTCAGCAGAATTTAGTGCACGGATCTGATTCAGCTGAATCAGCTACCAGAGAGTTAGCGCTCTGGTTCTAGAACCAACCTAGTTGGTGAAACATCAGCGGCCATCTGTCCCAGAAGCGCCAAGCAATCAAAGCGATGATTAACAAATCTGTTCCAAGCACCCAAAGCCAGGCTTTTTGATAAGCACGATCAAAGAAAGAAGTCATTGATACTGGCATTTGCAAAATGTCTTCTTTGATTAAATACAAGCTCAAGGTAACGAACACCGGAATCATGCCAGCCCAAGCAACCATGCAGTATGGGCAAAGAACGTTAATTACTAACAGGCTTTGCGAAAAAAGCCAAAGCACAAAAATAAAGCCAAGTAAACATCCCACCCAGAAGATTCGCCAGAACCAGTTAGCAAATTTAGCTCCAGCTAAAATTCCAAAGCCAACAAGAATTGGTGCCATGAACGCAGCGATACCGATAAGTGGGTTAGGAAAACCAAAAAGTTTTGCTTGAGGAGTTAGCATCACTGATTTGCAGGAAATAAAAACGTTTAGATCGCAGCTCAAGGTGGCATCTGGATTGGCTGCAACGTGCAACCTTTCCAAAGTCAGGGCAAAAGCCCCAATCCAGCCGATAATGCCACCGATAATCAGGGTTATGGCTAAAGATTTGGGACCACCTAGCCCGTTGCCCTTTATTTCTGCAGAACTCATGGTTTAAGTATGGTCTATTTGCTACTGACTTTTGGTTGGATTCGTGGGATACTAGGGGTAGTGAATCTCACCACACTGAGATGAACGCAAGTTTTGTTGGACTTTATTGGCTTCCAATTACTTAAGACCCATCGGGCAGTTTTTTGGAATTCTGGCTTGGCTAAGGACAACAATTACAGGTTTGGTTACTAACAAAAACGTTGGTAAAAACAGATTTTAGATGGTTTGCTTTGGGGTGTGGACTGGGGCGGGTCATCGGAGCCGGAGCCAGAAATGGTGAGAAAGAAAAAAGAAGAACAACCAGAAGTTGTTCCAGCATCTCCCAAGAAAACAAGAGCAACTAAAGCAACTAAAGCAACTAAAGTCGACAGTTCAAGCGCTGAGGTAAATCAAACTGAGCCAGTTGAACCAACGCCAGTTGCCGCACCAGCGGGCATCTCGCTAATCTTCCAAGCACCTGATCTTCCTACCCCCGTGCTTTCAGGTAAGAAGCCTAAAAAAGGTTCGGTGGTCAATGAAGAGAGCGATGGTACTCATCGTCGGGTCAGATCTCGTAAGCGTTCTGGTGAGGCTATCGAAGGTGAATTGCCACCAAATACTGTCGTCAAAGTAAGAACACCTAGAGAGATCAAGGTAAACACCGAGCCGGCAAGAGTTAAAGGCTCTACTCGTCTTGAAGCTAAAAAGCAGAGAAGGCGTGAAGGTAGAGACTCTGGTCGCAGAACCTCAAGAATCACTGAGAGTGAGTTCTTAGCTCGTCGTGAAGCAGTTGACCGCATCATGGTAGTTAGAAGCAAAGACGACAAGATTCAGATTGGTGTGCTTGAAGATAACATCCTGGTTGAACATTACGTTGCTAAAGCCCAAGACAGTTCACTAATTGGAAATGTTTATCTAGGTAAGGTGCAAAACGTTCTGCCTTCGATGGAAGCAGCCTTCGTGGATATTGGCCGTGGTCGTAACGCTGTTTTGTATTCCGGTGAAGTTGACTGGGAACTAGCCGAGGTTGGTAATCAGCCGAGAAAGATTGAGTTGGCGCTAAAGACCGGCGACAAGGTGATGGTTCAGGTGACCAAAGATCCTGTTGGTCAAAAAGGTGCTCGTTTGACTTCACAGATTTCGCTACCTGGGCGTTACTTGGTATATGTTCCTAATGGATCTGTTAACGGTATTTCTAGAAAACTACCTGAATCTGAACGTAATCGCCTTAAGAAGATTTTGAAAGAAATCCTTCCAGCAGAAGCTGGTGTAATCGTTCGAACTGCTGCTGAAGGTGCTACCGAAGAGCAACTGACTGAAGATGTTAGAAGATTGCAAATTCAGTGGGAAGAGATTTCTAGAAATGCAGAGATCTCAACACCACCATCTTTGCTTTCATCTGAGCCAGATCTTCTTATCAAAATTGTTCGAGATGTCTTCAACGAGGATTTCCAGAAAATGATTATCGATGGCGATGCGCCTTATGCAACCATTGAGACTTATCTAAAAGACGTTGCGCCTGATTTGCTACAACGAGTTGAAAGATTTGAAGGCGATGCTGATGCTTTCGATCACTTCCGAATCAACGAGCAGATTATTAAAGCTTTAGAGCGCAAGGTTTACCTACCTTCCGGTGGTTCCTTGGTAATCGACAGAACCGAAGCGATGACCGTGGTGGATGTTAACACCGGTAAGTTTGTCGGCTCTGGTGGAAACCTAGAAGAAACTGTTACTAAGAACAACCTTGAAGCAGCTGAAGAAATAGTTCGACAGCTAAGACTTAGAGACATCGGTGGAATTATCGTCATTGACTTCATCGATATGGTTTTGGAATCCAACCGTGAGTTAGTG
>JBEGRI010000088.1:0-3874 GCA_041180525.1 Actinomycetota bacterium
TCGACAATCTCAGGCTCTGGGCCGGCTTATGTATTTTTCTTTATTGAAGAATTCACTAAAACAGCTATAAAACATGGCTTTACTCAAGAGCAGGCTAGCCTTATGGTTCAAGAAACTTTTGCTGGCGCAACCGCGCTATTACAAAAAACTCAAGAAGACCCAGCTGATCTTCGTCGAGCAGTTACCAGTCCTAATGGAACTACTATGAAAGCGATTGCTGTTTTAGAAAGCGCTAATCTTTCAGATCTGTTTTTCGATGCCACCAGTCAAGCTTTAGCACGAGCTAAAGAGATAGCCCAGGAGATGAAGTAATGAGTGATGTTTTCAAAGCTTTAGCCGATGAGAATCGCAGAGCAATACTAGAGTTAGTTGCTAAGCAAGCAGCAACGACTTCGGCTATCAATAAGAGCCTTAAGTTAAGCCCAACGGTTTTAGATAAACATCTCAAGGCTCTAGTTGCAGCAGAGTTGCTTAGTGTTGTCACTAAAGGCAAAACCAATACTTACTCGCTAAACCGCAAAGGCTTAGCCGAAGCGGCTAAGTGGTTCGGTAAGTTCGGTGGCAGCTTCATCTCCGGTAGAGCGGATGACCTAGGTGAAAACATTAGCAACATGCTAAATGCTGCAGCCAGTTGGCTTGAAACTAATGTTGGCTCCAAGATTAACCTTGATTTTGATGCTGAAGAAGTTGGCCGGGAATTAGGCAAGAGACTTTCTAAAGCTAAAGCTGAAGCAACAGATAAAGTTGCCAAGGTCACTGTGAAGGTAAGGAAAAAGTGACTATAGTTTGCTTTAGGTGATGCTAAAAGCCAAGAATTCTTAGCGAAAGGAACTCAGTAATGGCGGTATCTGGTGATGATGCAATGAAAATGTATCGAACTATTCTAAAAGGGCTGCCGATTGATTTAAGCGGAGTGGATTTGACTCAAGAAAACATTGATTTTTTTGAAAAAATTAAAAGCGAGATTGAAGCCGCCCCCGAAGGAACAATGGCTAGTATCCCTAATGAATGGGACTAATTAAGAGACAACCCCTGCTCGATTAGCTGCGCTTCAAAGAGCTTTGCTGTCAATCTCTAAAACTAAAGCTTCAACTAGGTCTCTGATCTGATCCCTAACTTTTCTAACGGTTTCTAAATCTTTACCAGCAGGGTCTTCTAAAACCCAATCTCGATAGGTTTTACCTGGGAAAAATGGGCATTTGTCTCCACAACCCATGGTGATGACGTAGTCACTGTCCTTGACTGATTCATCGGTAAGAACTTTCGGCTTCTCTGCGGTTATGTCTATACCAACTTCTTGCATGGCCTCTATAGCAATTGGATTGATTTGATCTTTAGGCTCTGTTCCAGCCGAACGAACCTCAATTCGATCACCAGCAAAGTATTTAAGCCATGCCATAGCCATCTGCGATCTACCAGCGTTATGAACACAGACAAAAAGAACACTTGCTTTCATATCTCTACCCTAAAGCAAAACTGCCCCTGAATTCTCAGGGGCAGAGCTGCTTGCTTTACTTCTTTTTCTTTTTTGCTTTAGCGCCACTGTCTAGGACGATAACGTATGCTAAAGCAATCAAAGCTCCAAGGAACTCCGCTAGAACTATCAGTAGTGGGTTTTGTGTGAAGCCATCACGAACCATAAAAGCAAAGGTAACTGCGGGGTTAGCTTGAGCTCCAGTTAGTGTGAATGTGCTAGCAGCAAAAACCCATATACCAACGGCGAAAGGAATTATGCTTTCACGTTTGGTGCTGGCTAAACGAAGAATTATCAGAACTAAAACTGTTGTCGCTAAAACTTCTCCGATGAACACCCCGCTTTGTGATGGGATGTTGGCAACGGCGGGAGCAACTGTTGCTCCGCTAAGTGCGTAACCTAGATGTAAACCGAGGGTTGCACCAATCAATTGAGCAATCCAATATGCCAACAAGGTGGGCAGGTCAATTACTTTTCTGGCAAACATTACCAGCGACACTGCTGGGTTAAGGTGACCGCCAGAAACTGTTGCTGTGATCAAAATCATTAGGGTAAGAGTGCCGGCCAAAGCAAGAGAGCGTGTTGTTGGGTTGTTGTTAGCTGCAACGATTGAAACAACGAAGAGCATCACACCCATAGCTTCAGCTATGCCTTTGCGGAGCAGGTTATTGATTTTCATTATTTTCCTTTCGGGGGATATCCAGTTAATGCAATTAGGGCTTCGTTGTGTCTTAGAAAACCTGGTTTCCAAGGTGGATCGAAGCGCGCATAGTATGGATCGCCGACTGCTTTTAGTCCGACGCTTTCGACGAGTTTTCTTAGTTGCTCGCCTAAAGAATTGAAATGTTCGTAGTTTGCTAAGCCGCGAAACTTTATTGCCGCCGCGTAATGCGGTTGAACCACGGTAGTAGTGACTTCAGCATCAACAGGCAAAGGAATAGATTTGAGATCTATGTTTGCAGGTAAAACAAAACTGATTATGTGTTCGGTTGCCTTTGGATTAGGAGCATGTAATACCGGGGCAGTCATAGCGAATTTGGTTCTGGATTGATTTCTGCCTGAAATGTAATTAACCAGTGGGCTGAACGCGCGGTTGGCAGCCGAATTGAATTCCCCTTTGGTCTTTACTTGCACCAGAACATAGCTCGGGTAATGCCTTATCTCAAGGCCAGCTTCTTTGGCAATAAGTTCATAAGGCTGATGTTCAGTCATCGTTAGCAGTTTATTCTCTAGCGCCTTACGACTTTGGGAAGCTAAGGGGTTTTATGGACTCAGCCTATTCGGCTAGAATAAAGCGAACCGTCTAAATCCAACTAAAACGAGGTATTTGTGGGATCAGTTGTTAAAAAGCGCCGTAAGCGTATGTCGAAGAAGAAGCACCGTAAGTTGCTTCGTAAGACTCGTCACCAACGTCGCAATAAGAAGTAATTAGAACTTGAATTAAACCCACCTAGATAGGTGGGTTTAGTTTTATCCGCGCTTCCCGATTTTTATTTCTTGTTTGACGGCTTTCTTCATCGGTTTTAGTTCTCTACGTTTGAAATCGTAAATCTTCCAGCCAGCAGCCTTGGCATATTCTTTTAGCAACTGATCGGGGTTAACGGCAACCGGGTGACCTACTAATGAGAGCATTGGAAGATCATTATGTGAATCACTGTATGCGAAAGATCTTTTTAGACTGATGCCGCGTTCTTTGGCTAAAGCTTTAATTGCTTTAGCCTTCTGCTTACCGTGTAATGGTTTACCGTCTATCTCTCCAGTTAAGACGCCATCAACTCTGGTTAATTTTGTTCCAAGAGCGCCAGTTAAACCTAATCGTTTGGCAATCTCTTCACCCATCTCCTGAGGTGCGGCGGTAATTAACCAAACTTCACGACCAGCTTCGATATGTTGCTGAGCTATCTTCGCTGTTTCTGGCCAGACTCGAGCTCTAATCTTTTCGTCATAAACCTCAGAGACCATGTCTTTCATCTCGTTGTAACTTCGACCTTTAACTAAACCTAGAGCGCGATCTTTGATGGCAGAGAGCATGTGGTTGGTTTCACCTTTAGTAATGAATCTGATTTGATGCCAGGCGAAAGCAATGAAGTCTTTTCTGGGGAAGAACTTTTTCTGATAAGCAGATTTGGCAAATTGGAAACTGGTTGAACCACGGACCAGAGTGTTGTCGATGTCGAAGAAAGCCGCTGGGGGCTTTTTAGGGGATTTTGCCACCAGATAAGTCTAAGTTGATTAGCCTAGTTGGGTGAGCAAAACTATTGACCTAACCTTGATAGCTAAGGCTGGCTGTCATCTTTGCGATGAGGCCAGGGTCAGCATTCAGGCTGTAGTGGGTGCTTTTAGAGCAGAACACACTGGGGTGGCTAGACATGTTCAAGTGAACTATGTTGAGCACGACAT
>JBEGRI010000089.1:0-3858 GCA_041180525.1 Actinomycetota bacterium
TATCTGTTTGCAGCTGCATTCCTAGGCTTCTTGATTTTCGAGTTTATTGCTGATCAACAACAGTGGAATTTCCATCAGCTAAAGAAACAAGGTAAAGCTCAAAAAGGCTTTTTGGATAAAGGACTATTTAGCATTTCGCGTCACCCAAACTTCTTTGCCGAGCAAGCCCAGTGGTGGGTACTGGCTTTCTGGTGTTTGACTTTAGTCAACTTTGAACATCTGGAATACATCCTCGGTGCAGTTGTTTTAACAGCTCTATTCCTGGGTTCCGCTCGTTTCACAGAACAGATCTCTGCTGGCAAGTATTCTGATTACAGGGACTATCAAAAGAGGGTTTCTATGATGATTCCTTGGTTCCCAAAGAAATGATGAGAGTAAGTGCCTAAAGCTAATAAGAGAGTTATCGATATAAGGCATGAATTAGTTGCGTTCTGCGTCCTGCTAATTGGAACTTTTTTTGCTTTTGGTGCAGATACTAAAGACCCGGTTCAAGCAGGGACTAAACCGGTTGAAGTGAAAAGCAGTTATGTTATTCCCTCTGGTGAACCAGAAACAATCATTCATAACATCGCAGTCCCTTGGGAAATAGTATTTTTACCAGATGGCATGGCTCTAGTTGATGAAAGAGACACCGGTAACATATTGCAGATCTCTAAGGATTACAAAATCACTAAGGTTGCTTTTATCGGGACTAAACCACCTTGTGAGAAGTTTTGTGAAGGTGGCACTCTGGGGATGGCCGTTACCGCAGATCGAATCGGCAATAACCTCAGCTTGTTTGTTTTTCTAACTACCTTGCATGACAACAGAATTCTCAAATATGACTTGGACAAGATTGATGGCACCTGGGCACTAAGCAATCAGCGGGTAATCCTTTCAGGTATCGATAGAAGTGGTCTATCCACTACACACAACGGTGGTCGCCTAGCAATTGGACCCGATGGCAAACTTTGGGTAAGTCTGGGTGATGCTGGGATGAAGGCGGCCACATCGCAGAATTGGAACAGACTTGCTGGGTCTGTTTTACGGCTAAATCTTGATGGCTCTGTTCCGCAAGACAACCCACATAAAGGCTCTTACGTCTGGGCTAAAGGACTTAGAGATACTCAAGGCATGGCTTGGGATGAGTATGGGAATATGTGGACGACAGAGTTTGGTCAAGATACCTGGGATGAACTCAACCTGATGCAAAAAGGTAAGAACTACGGTTGGCCAATAGCTGAAGGTAAATACAAATTTGTGGAAACCCCAACTGATACTGGCTCAAATAACCAAGGCACGGTTAATTCACCAGCACCTGTTCCTAAACCACCTGTTCAAGGATCCGACCAGATACTGATGACAAACCCCAAATACACTTCACCAGTTTTGGCTTGGCACCCGATTGATGCAGCATGCAGTGGCATCACCTATACGCAAGGAACATTAATCTCAGCGTGTCTTCGAGGAAGTAAGCTCTGGGTGATTCCAGTTATTGGAGACAAACAACTAGGCGAGCCTCAGGCGTTCTATACCGGTCAGTTCGGTAGGTTACGTAAAGCAGCTGTTGCTCCAGATGGTTCACTTTGGATACTAACTAGCAACCGTGATGGACGTCGTGGCTGGTCCAAAGGTGGAGAATCAGCTCAAGATGATCGAATCATCAGAGTTCAACTCAAGAAAATCTATAACTAGAAGCTATTTAGAGCTTCATCAATAACATCTATGGCAAAGATTCGACTATGTCCAAAGCCCTGGTAAATTCTCAACTCTGAGTTTTTGACTTGTTTATTTAGCCAATGACTGCATGAAACATCAACAGCAGTATCCTTATCTCCGCTAAGAATCAAAAGAGGCTTGTTGATATTCTCAACGTCAAAATTCCAAGGAGTCAGCATCGAGTATTCATCTAACATCCAACCATCAACACCAGATTCAAAGGCGATTGCTCGCTGAGCTAAACGGAACTGAGCGTCAGCAGTTTGAAGCCAAGCTTTCGTATCTTCATCTGCATCTTTGAAATCGGCATAAGGATCTTGAGCCAAATACTCTTCCTGCCATTTGAGAAATCTGTCTTTAAGGTCTGGTTCCCAGTTTCTAACAATGTCGAAGACTTTTTTCTCTTCTTCTGGTGCATTAACAAATGGGTCAAAATCATCCAAAGTGGTTGGCACCATAGGTGCAAAAGCTATCCCAGCAACACAGTTTTCAAGCAAAGCTAAATCCGCTAAAGCTCTAGGTCCACCTCCGGAGTAACCAATGGTTCTAAATTCATCGAAACTTAGATGCTCAACAACTTTTTTAGTTACCGGAACATCATCTTTGATAGGTCTTGGTCCAACAGCGCTTGAACCTGCATAACCTTGTCTGACGGGGGCAGCCACTGAAAACCCATGTCTAGTGAACACTTCAAGCATTTGCGGAGACATTGGCCTTGGGGCTGGAGTTCCATGATGCCAAACAACGAGCTTGTCCCCACCTTTGTGCCAGTAGGTTTGGGTGATGACGCCGGGAGCAGTTTCTATTTTTAGTATTTCCATGTATTTAGACTACTCAGGAAAAAATCTATTTTGTTTTCTTCGCCGAAGCGATTGACTTTAATATCACGCCTATCACCAGTCCAACTATGCCAGCTAAGTTCATTGCCCACCCGCCTAAAACGTACAGGAAATTAACTAGAGAGGATGTTGATGGATGAGAAGAATCAACAGGTCCGTTGCCGATAATCAGTAGCACTATTCCAATCACCAAAGCTATGGCCCCGGTTATTAGGAATCCGGTGCCAGTTTGATCTAGTGGTTTGGCTGTGTCACGGTTCTGGTAACCGCAAGTGGAACATACAGTATTAGCGTTTTCGATTGTTGCTGTGCAATTTTTGCATTTCATAGAAGCCCCCTTTGTTTCTGAAACACAGTATAAAACTAAGTTGGCAGATAATTAGTGGGATTAGGATTCAATTAGGTAACAACAACATAAAGAAAGGTTCCCTTGAACCATCGCGCCGAAACGATTGTTGCAATTGCGGCTAAGCCTAAAGATTTTGTTGAATTAGCTGAAGTTACTAGAGGCGGATTAGTTGAATCCTTTCATCGCGGAATAGCAGTCCTAACTGGGCCTGATGGTAAGGTTATCGATCACAAAGGAAACTCAAAGCGACTTGTATATCCAAGATCTGCCATAAAGCCATTACAGACCTTAGCCATGCAAAGAGCTGGGCTGAGACTCAGCGGCGCTGAGTTGGCTATTACTTCAGCCAGTCACAGAGCAACACCAGCACATATCGACCTAGTTCGCAATGTCTTGAACCAGCACGGACTAAGTGACTCTGACCTGCAATGCCCGGAGGGCATTACTTTTAACTGTTCAGGAAAGCACGCTGGCTTTCTAGCTAGCTGCAAAATTAACAGCTGGAACACGGCCAATTATCTATCTGTTGATAGTCCTATCCAGAAACTAGTAGTTGAGGTTTTAGAAGAATACGCCCAAGAAACTATCCTCCACACCACCGTAGATGGCTGTGGTGCACCACTGCATTCGATGACTGTTGAGGGGATAGCCAGAGCGATAGGCAAGATTACTAGTGAACAAAAGGATTTAGTCGATGCGCTAACCCAAAACGGTTGGGTCATCTCCAATCACGGTGTTCCTGATGCGATCCTTTTAGATCATGGCTTTGTCGCCAAAAATGGTGCAGAAGGTGTCTTTGTCGTTGGAACTAGGGAAGGTTATGGGGTGTGTATTAAGATTGCCGACGGCAACCTAAGAGCTGCACCGCTGGTGGCAATCAAATTGCTATTTGATAATCAAGTTATCGGTGCAAAGACCTACGAAGAGCTAAAAGCTTTGCTTGCTGTTCCATCCCTTGGTGGCGGTAAGTCA
>JBEGRI010000090.1:0-5306 GCA_041180525.1 Actinomycetota bacterium
TTCGCATTGAAAGGACGAATCACATCGGCCAAATGCTCGGTGCTGACCGTCACCGCATGCACCGCTTTGAACGCATAAAAATCTGACTCGACATAACCACTCCAGTGGTTGGGATCGTCGTCAATGTCGATCACCAACATCCAACCTTTGGCTATCAACTGTTCCATTTGCGCTTGAAATGTCGCATCGGTCAGTAACTCGCGGTGCAACACCAACACACCCTCGCGCACATCCTCTGGCAAAACCAATGTGCCCTCGCGCCAATGCACATTGGCCGCTGGCAAAGTCGCAAGTGAGCGCATGGGGTGATCCACCCGCGCTTCGGTCACGCCGGCTATTTTTTTGCTACCCACCGCAGCCACTGTGGTCACACGCGGTGCAGGGCCATTGACTGCGCGAATCACCCATTGAAACGCCGTCAAATTCACCCGCGCTTTGTCCTCGCTCATGCCCATCGCCACAGCCGCAGGCAGCAAAGTTTTCAAAGCAGCTTCAGTTTCTTCGGGTTGCAACTTTCTGGGCAATGCATCGAGCACCGTCCAACCCGCTTTTTCAAACAACTCCACCGCTAAGACTCCGGTGACATTTAAGCCTTCCGCAACTCGTTTAGCGATTAGTGCAGCTTGAACTTGATCTGCTTGTGAAGCTGGCGATAAAACCTTCGAACAAACCCCGTCAGCTTGAATAGTTTCAACCACTGGCCAAGACTTCCATTCACCGGAAACATTTCTTGCTGAAAGCTGCGCCAACTCACGAACAAAATTTACTTTTTCCTCAACAAGTAACACTTGACCGTTCAACCAGTCACTGGCATCAGCGGCTGAGTTGATAACCCTAACGCCTTTACCGTCGTAACCACCAGTTGGAGTTTTCAAGACAGCTTGAGAATCATGCCTGCTCAAGAAATCTTCTAGTTCAGAAGCTGTGCTAATTGCTTGCCAATCGGGAACTGGCAATCCTAAGTTGGCTAGTTTTTCACGCATAGCCAGCTTGTTTTGAGCAAAAAGCAATGCCGAAGAGGACGGATGAACCGCAACCCCAGACTTTTCTAATTCTTCGAGGATAACTATGGGGACGTGTTCGTGATCGAAAGTAATCACATCGACAGTAGCGGCAAATCGCAAAACTGTTTCTAAGTCTTTGTAATCCCCGATGACAGTTGCAGCCATTCTCGCCGGAGCATCTTCGGTTTCAGCCAGCACCTTGATTTCAATGCCTAATTCGGTTGCTGGAGTAATCATCATTCGGGCTAACTGCCCACCACCGATTACACCGATTTTTTTGACCACGTCTTATTTTCGCATGTCTTGTCTACTAGCTAAAATTCGTTCAATATCAAGTACTACATTCTTTGCTCCAGGGACTGCCCTTAGCACTAAGTCCTGCCCAGTGACCCGATGAATGTGAACATCACCAGCGGCTCTTAGCCAAAGGCCAAAACCCCGTGACAGGCTAACCCCACTGAGTTCACCCCAAGCAGCTTGCTCAACTTTCCTGCCAAACAGACCACGATGTATGACAATCCGATTACTGGTAATTCGATACCGATTACTAAAAAACCTGATGCTGGGCAGAAGCCAGAAGAGGAAAGCTAATAGGGCTGCTAGCGAGATAAGAATTTGTAATTCCAGTTTCTGGCCGATGCGTGGCTGAAGAAAGACAGTCGCGCCTGCGATAACCCCAAGCAATAAAACCGGAACAACCAAAGCAGATCCGTGTTTTCTCAGCAAAAAGAATTCTTGCTCCGTGAGTTGGGTTTCGGTCTGATTCATCTAAACCTGAGGCAACGCCTTCAAACTCTGTTTCATCTGGCAGGACAACCAAAACTTTCTTGCCAATGGTCAAACTGCTCTCGATAACATCTGTCATTAAACCTGACTTCACGGCATCGCCTTGTGCATCCGCGAAATTTTCGTAGAGCCTTTTGAAACTAGCTAAATATCGAACTGCAATATCATCAAGTTGAAAACCTGTTACAGAATGCAAAGCTAACGAGGTTGCATTAGGTATAGGAAGCTCAGCTTTAGTCTGTAAAAGATTTAAGCCTGCACCAACAACTACAGCATTATTGCTTGCCAGCTCTGAAAGCACACCTGAAATTTTTTCTTCAGAAACCAAAACATCGTTCGGCCATTTAAGTCCCACTTCAGCTTCTGCTATCAAAGATGCAACTGCGTTTTTCATTGCAACCCCTGCTAGCAGAGGCAACCAACCATATGCTGAAAGAGCTATTCCATCTGGTCTAAGCAAAACAGATACGGCTAAGGCTTTGCCGGGTTGCGCTTGCCAGGAGCGATCAAGCCTGCCTCGACCAGCAGTTTGGTTATCAGTCAACACGACTGAGAAGTCAGGCCATGTAAGATCGTTGGCTTTCTCCAATAGATATGTGTTGGTTGAGCCTATTTCAGGCAGATATTCCAATCTTGAGGCGAAGGCTTGACTAGCGAATAATTCCATAGCATTTAGGCTAACCCCTCCAACCGACACCTAATCGGTAGAGTTGGTTTTAGCCTTCAAGTATTGGAGTAATAAATGATGAACGAGAAACCAGCTGACCTTTCGACGACAGCGGGAAAGATAGAAGATCTACGTCACCGCTATCACGAGGCTGTCTATGCTTCGGGTGAAGCAGCTATTGAAAAACAGCATGCTAAGGGTAAGAAAACCGCTCGCGAGCGTATCGAGATGCTCCTAGACGCTGGTTCTTTCGTTGAAATGGATGAATTTGTTAGACACCGCTCAACAGCGTTCGGGATGGATAAGAAGCGTCCTTATGGTGATTCAGTAGTAACCGGAGTAGGCACCATAGGTGGCAGACAGGTAGCTCTGTTCTCTCAAGACTTCACAATCTTCGGTGGTTCCCTAGGTGAAGCAGCTGGAAACAAGATCATAAAGATTATGGATTTAGCCGTAGCAACCGGGGTTCCTCTTATCGGAATTTTGGATTCTGGAGGTGCCCGTATCCAGGAAGGCGTTATTGCTCTCGGTAAATACGGCGAAATCTTCAAACGCCATACCATGGCTTCTGGAGTAATACCTCAAATTTCTATCATCATGGGCCCAGCCGCTGGTGGTGCCGTATACGGTCCAGCGCTTACCGACTTTGTAATCATGGTCGATAAAACTTCAAACATGTTTGTTACCGGACCTGATGTCATCAAAACTGTTACCGGTGAAATTGTTGAGATGGAGGAATTAGGTGGGGCTCTAGCACACAATAAAACTTCCGGAGTTGCCCATTACCTTGCATCAGATGAAGAGGATGCAATTGATTATGCGAAGTCGCTACTAAGTTATCTTCCAGAAAATAACCTTTCCGAACCAGTTGTTTATCAAACAGATCATTCAATTGAAATAACTGATCAGGATCTTGAGCTCAATAACATAATCCCTGATTCAGCCAACCAGCCTTACTCGATGATCAAAGTTATTGAGAACATAGTCGATGACTCTGAGTTCTTAGAAGTCCAACCATTATTTGCTCCAAACATTATTGTTGGTTTCGCTAGAGTTGCTGGCCAGTCCGTAGCTATTATTGCTAACCAGCCAAGTGCTCTAGCTGGAACACTAAATATCGATGCTGCAGAAAAAGCAGCAAGGTTCGTTAGGTTCGCCGATGCTTTTAGTATCCCGATTCTTACTCTCGTAGATGTGCCAGGTTACCTACCGGGTGCAACAGAAGAGTGGGCTGGAGTTATCAGACGTGGAGCTAAATTGCTTTATGCATATGCTGAAGCAACAGTTCCTCTAGTTACAGTAATCACTCGCAAAGCCTATGGCGGCGCATACATCGTTATGGGCTCAAAGCAATTAGGTGCGGACATAAACCTTGCTTGGCCAACTGCGGAGATTGCAGTTATGGGTGGTGATGGCGCAGTCAACATTCTTTTCCGAGACAAGATCAAAGCAGCCGAAGAAAAAGGTGAAGACGTCAAGAAAGTTAGAGCTCAATTAGCTGCTGAATACACCTACAACGTGGCTAGCCCATATTTAGCTGCCGAACGTGGTGAACTTGATGGAATCATTGAACCAGCGGCAACCAGAGTGAGCATCATCAAGGCACTGGCGGCACTAAAGACCAAGCGGGCAGCAAGGCCTCCTAAGAAGCATGGAAATATCCCTCTGTGATGCAAGAGTCAGAGATCAAGCAGAACCTAAAGGTGGTGTCAGGCAATCCCAGTCCTGAGGAGCTTGCCGTGATAGTCGCCTTGCTGGAACAGGTGCACCGCGAGGAAGTAAAAGGTGCGAAACAAGTCAAGCAGGCTTCATCGACTTGGAGCCGGGTGGGTAGGCTGCGCACAGACTTAGCGCTTGGAGCTAATACTTGGCGAGCCCCACTTCGATCTGGGCTGGAGTAATTCGCCTGATAAAAACACACTAGATTTGACTTATCTTTTATTTAGTGTGAAAGGACAGTAATGTCACGCGAACAAACCAAGCTAGATCAACTAGCCGAACAGTGGGTTGACAAACTAATCGAACTTTCTCCGGATTTTGCTACCTACGCTGGTCGCAAAGTTGGCGAAGATCGACTTGAAGACACCAGCCCAGAAGCAGTACACGAACACAACCGTCTAGAGCGAGAGATGCTTGCCAAAGTTCAGGCAATCGAACCAGAAGACGAGGTTGACAAGGTCACCAAGATGGCGATGGAGTCAACATTTAAACTAAGCAATGAAATTTACGAGTCAGGGCTTTGGAAGAGAGATCTAAACCCGATCGCTTCTACTGCTCAAGGAATTAGAGATATCTTCGACCTATCCCCAACTAAGACAGTTGAGAACTGGGAAAACCTAGCTAAGCGTTTACGTGCAGTGGATGGTGCCGTCGAAGGTTACATTAGAACCCTTCGCGAAGGCATCAAAGATAATGACACTCCTGCTGTTCGTCAGATCAAGATTGGTATCGAGCAGGCAGAACAATTATTAACCCCAGATGGTTTCTTCCGTAAGTTTGCTGCCAACGCAAAAGCTGAAGACGGTGAACTACCTGAATCTTTGAAGAAAGAACTGATTGAGGCAGCTGAAGTTGCTACCGCTGGTTATGGCAAGATGGCAACTTTCTTCAAAGAGGAATTACTTCCAGCCGGTAACCCAGTAGATGCCATCGGTAGAGAGCGCTACGCTTTGCTTTCAGCGAGATTTTTGGGAAAGAAAGTCGATCTTGACGAAACCTACCAATGGGGTCAAGAGGAGCTAGCCAGAGTGGTTGCTGAACAAAACGCCGTGGCAAATGAAATCAAAGCTGGTGCAACTGTTGCCGAAGCTATTGAAGTTCTAGATGCTGACCCCAAGCGCAAGTTGCAT
>JBEGRI010000091.1:0-3660 GCA_041180525.1 Actinomycetota bacterium
GGTATCGGCCGTGAAGGTGGTAACTGGTCTTTTGATTTTTATGCCGATGTGAAGAACACGGTATTTTCTCCTAACGGATGGAAGGAATAACAATGGGTGAAGTAGTAGGGGCTGCATTATTAGCTCACGTGCCAACAATCATGTTGCCAGAGGCAGTTAGATATGACCTCAATGAAGGTAAGGAACTTTCACTAGTTCCAGGACTAAAAAAGCTCCGCAAGGATGTCTTTGAGAGCTTGGACTATGACACGGTAGTAGTTCTAGATTCGCACTGGGCAACCACTGTTGAGTTTGTTATCACTTCAGCTGCCGAAAGATCAGGTCTATTTACCTCAGAAGAACTACCTAGAGGTATGTCACAGATTCCTTACGCTATGAAAGGTGACCCAGAGTTAGCTAACTCTCTGCGTAACTACGATGAGAAGAACGGTACTTGGATAACACCGATAGCTGACCCTCACCTGCCTATTTTCTATGCAACAGTGAACCTCTGGCACTACCTAGGTAGAGGCTTAGATGACAAGCGCTGGGTTTCTATGTCGGTTTGCCAAACTGGAACCCACGAAGACTTCCTTCGTGCAGGTCGGGCTCTTGGCGAAGCTATTAGAGATAGCGATAGAAAAGTTATCTTGATTGCCTCTGGTGCTCTTTCACACACCTTCCATAAGCTGCGTGATCTAAGAAAGCACGAAGCATCAGATCCTAAACACATCTATTCAGATCTCGCTCGTGAAATGGACTACGAGCGACTCGAGTGGATGAAAAACGGTGAGCACGGCAAAATCCTTGAAACCATGCCAGAGTTCGCTAAGGTCAAACCTGAAGCTAACTTCTATCACTGGTTGGCCATGGCAGGTGCTACCGGTGAAGAACTAAACACCGCTAAAGGTGTTTTGTATTCAGAGTATGAGAACTCGATAGGTACTGGTCAGGTGCACGTTTGGTTCTCAAAGCCTGAAGGGGGCTTCCCTAGACCTAAGGACTTGGTACTTTCTCGTGACTGAATACAGAAGAATCTTGCTTGATGGCTACCCAACCCAGGTCGTCAGAGATGGTGAAAACCTTATCGCTGGTGATGGTCGAGTTGTTGCCATCAAAGATGCAGTTCACTTACCACCAGTTGAACCAACCAAGATTATCGCGGTGCATTTGAACTATGACTCGAGAACCAAAGAGTTTATGACCAAGTTACCGCCAGCACCTACATACTTTCACAAACCAATCACCGCACTAAATTCGCATAACGGTGCTGTAGTTAGACCAGCCGGTCTAAATTGGTTGAACTATGAGGGTGAAATAGTAATTGTTATTGGTAAGACTTGTCGAAACATTTCACCTGAAGAAGCTGGTGATTACATTGCCGGATACACCATCGGTAACGACTACGGTTTACATGACTTCAGAGACACCGATGCTGGATCGATGCTAAGAGTCAAAGGCTCAGATACTTTAGCGCCAATCGGTCCAGGGCTTGTGACCGATTGGGATTTTAGAAACAAAACCATTAGAACAATTGTTAATGGTGTTGTGAAGCAAGAAGATAACACCAACAACATGGAGTGGGACATGCACTACCTGGTGGCTGACATTGCTAGAACAATCACTTTGGTTCCAGGAGATATTTTGTTCTCTGGAACTCCAGCTAACTCAAGACCAGTGCAACCAGGCGATGTAGTTGAGGTTGAAGTTGAAGGATTAGGAAAGCTAACCAACCACATCGTCGAAGGACCAACATCAATCAGAACCGATGTTGGTGCCCAACCAAGCTCATCTGAAGAAGTAGTTTCAACTGCTTTAGGTGGAGACTGGGAGTTTAGAGGTATTCGAACCCCATCTAAAGATCTTTACCCTTCAACCGTAGAAGAAAAGGAATAACAGTGATCAAGATTGAAGTAGACATGACTAAGTGCCAACACTACGGTCAGTGTGTTTTTGAAGCACCTAACATCTTCAGGCTAAATAGCGATGACAAGCTTGAATACACTGCTGAAGCAGATGATTCGGAGCGCGCCAACGTTGAAGCTGCTGTTGATGTCTGCCCAATGCAGGCTATCCGCATAGTCGAATAAGTTATGCAACACCCGGTAATCATTGTCGGGGCTTCAATGGGGGGCCTTAGAACAGCTGAATCACTCAGGAGATTCGGCTATTTAGGACCTATTACGGTAATCGGTGAAGAAATACATTCACCCTATAACCGTCCCCCGCTATCTAAGGAAGTTTTAGCTACTGAGGTATCCCATCAGGCAGTTGCCTTTGAGCAAAGACCGGCAACAGCTGATGTGAACTGGATTTTGGGTACCAAAGCAATATCGCTAGATACTGAACACAACACTGTTACTGACTCAAATGGTGAGGTTCATCAATACTCTGCTTTAGTTATCGCAACAGGGCTTAGATCAAAGCGAGTCAACTTTAGAAATGGTGAGCTGGCTAACCGCTTTGCTCTTCGAACCCTTGATGACGCTATCGCATTGAGAGAACAGTTCACCGAAGGTAAAAACGTAGTAATTATCGGTGGCGGGTTTATCGGTTGTGAGGTGGCAGCAACTGCAGTAAAGCTTGGCTGTAATGTAACAGTTATTCATAATGCTGCTCACCCGATGCTAAGGCCTTTAGGTGAAGAACTAGCCAGCGAGATGCAGAAAAGGCATCAAGCAATGGGAGTTAGATTCTTACTAAAGCGTTCAGCTGAAGATCTAGTTGGAGCAAGCCATGTTGAAGGAGTTTTACTTGATGATGGAAAAACTATTGATTGTGATGTCTTAGTTGAAGCTGTTGGATCACTACCTAATGTTGAATGGTTATCCAATAACAACATCAACCGTAATGATGGGGTTCTAGTTGATTCGGCTATGCGGGTTATTAGAAAAGATGAGACTGTAATCAGTAATGTGTTTGCTATTGGAGATGTTGCTCGGTTTGTGAACTCTATTTTTGATTTAGTCCCAAGAAGAGTTGAACACTGGAACATTCCAACTGAAACAGCGAAGCGAGCAGGTTCGGTGATAGCAGCAATGCTAAACAAAACCGAGAACTATCCGGCAATCCTCGATGAGCCTTTCAAACCTGTTCCATCGTTCTGGACTGACCAGTATGACAATCACATTCTGGCTTTTGGTTTACTTGGACTTGCTGACAAAATAAGCCTGGTAGCAGGGGATGTCCAAGGTGAATGTGTTTTTGAATACCATCGAGGAGACCAACTAGTCGGTGTTTGTGGCATTGGCATGAGAAGTATTGTTCAAAGCTATAGAACGAAATTTATCTAGGAGAAATAATGGCTAACGAATTTGATCTTGATGTTACCTTCGAAGAACACGAACCAGACTTATCTAACTTGAGCAGAGAGCAACTGGAGAGCGCTATAGCCGAATTACCAGAATCCCTCAGAGCAGTAGCCGTTGGTTTACTTCTAGAAAAACGCACTATGAGCGATGTTTCTCAAGCCCTTGGGATTAGACAGGCTGAATTAGTTACTAGATTGCACCGAGCAAAGCAGTTAATCGCTAGTCGCGACCAGTAATACCAACAGTTGACTGGATGACTGAAGTCATTTTCTTATGTAATGCTTCATAGAACATGGATAGTGGGAACTCATCGTCAAGCACTTGGTCGGTAAGTTCACCGGTTGTTCCGTTTAGAGGTAGGTCCCGTTTA
>JBEGRI010000092.1:0-3577 GCA_041180525.1 Actinomycetota bacterium
CATGAACAATTGGTTAAACGAATCGGCTTGATCTGCTGAAACACCACCGACCGGTAGCAGTGTTGTCCCAATTGGCATATCGTTCTTGATCTTGTCTAGAGCAAGCGTGACGTCAGCAGTAATGCTGGTCAAGCTTGCCTTCGGATCTGGAGTTAGGGAAACTGTTGCAGCCCGGTCACCATCCTTGGTAGTTACCTTGGTAGGGACACTAACCAACTCAACCTTGGCTAACTGCGATAGTCGTAGTGGGCCGATGGCGATGTTCTTAACCTCATCGACAGTTTGTGGTGACTGAGCAGATTTGATGAATATCGAAGTTGCCTTGCTGTCGATGTTGATAGTTCCAATTGCCTGCGGGGACATGGCTGAAGCCACGATCTGTGAAATGGCGATTTCACTCAGTCCTACTGCCGTGGCAGCCTTGCGGTCAACGGTAACCTTTAGAGTTCTTTGCTTCTCGCTCAGAGTGGTAGTTATCTCTGGTAGAACGTTCTTGATTTTTCCAGAAAGCGCTTTAGTGACCTTATCCACTCCAGCTCTGAGTTGTTCGTCGGTTTTGGCAGTAATCGTGACATCAACAGTTCCAGAAGAGCCGAAAGAACCTCCAGATTCGAACTTGACCTTACCAAGTTCTGGATGTTGTTCGAAAAGCTTGTTCATCTTGGCTTGGAAGTCATCACCATTGACAGATTTCTTAGTTGAAACCTGGATGGTAATGCCTCCAGCGCTCTGTCCGAATGCAACCCTGGAGTCATTAGTTCCAATAGTGGTGGTTACTGCTTCGGTGTCTCCGGTATCAAGAAGTAGCTTTTCAACCCCAGCAGCTAGTTCACTCTTTTTTTCCAGTGATGAACCAAATGGCACTGATTGGCTCAAACTGAAGCTATTAGATCCAGAGCTACCAATAAAGTTGGTCTTCAATAGTGGCACCAAGCTGAAGGTATAAAACAGCACTAAAACTGCAGCTACTAATGTGATGATTGGTCGCTTCTGAGTGATTCTAAGCACTGGAAGATAGCCGCGCTGCAGAATAGATTTACGCTCACGCTCATGCTCTTCTTCCTTGATCTGCTCGACAGTCTTGAATAGCTGTTCTTGAGCATGTTTTTTAGAAGCACTTCTAACCTTGAGGAACCAGTAAGCAATTACTGGAACGATGGTCAGCGAGACAAATAGGGATGCAACAAGCGCAAGAGCAAAGGTTAGCGCGAAAGGTCTAAACAGCTGGCCAACTAAACCACCGACACCAGCGATAGGCAAGAACACCGCAACGGTGGTAAGCGTTGCCGCCGTAATCGCTCCAGCCACCTCCTTGACAGAGGACAAGATGGCTTCAAGTTTTTCCTCGCCATAAGAGAGATGCCTGTTGATGTTCTCAATTACAACGATTGAGTCATCAACTACACGTCCTATCGCAATAGTTAGTGCACTCAAGGTAAACAGGTTTAAGGAATAACCGAAGAAATTCAAACCTATAAATGTCACTAGCAGTGAGGTAGGAATTGAGATTGCTGTAACTAGGGTAGAGCGGAATGACCTCAAGAAAATTAGGATAATGATTATCGCGAAGAGCAGTCCAAGCAAACCTTCTTCAACCAGATCCAAGATAGATTTCTCAACGAAAGGAGCTTGGTTGAAGGTTTCCTTAAGTTCAACATTGCCGCCAAGTTTCTCAACCAGCTCTGTCTCTAGCGGTTTGATGGCATGAGAAATTGATACGGTGTTACCTTCTTGAGTTTTAGTTATCGCTATGGCAAGCGCTGGTTTACCGTCAACTCGAGATATAGATGTAATTGGTGCTGGGTCGTAAGTTACCTTGGCAACATCACCGAGAGTCAGTGTTGGGCTAAGCGGAAGGGCTTTGAGTTCAGCGATAGATTCAACTGGGGTACCAACCTCAACAGTTATTTGGCCTTCATTATCTTCTAGCGTTCCGGCAGGGAACACGAAGCCATTGGTTTTTAGTGCTGTAGTAATGCTTTGAACGCTTAAGTTGTTCATGGCTAGCAGCATTTGGTTTAGTTCAAGGTTTACCCGGTAATCCTGAATACCGCCAATTTGAACATCTTTTACGCCAGAAACTTTCTTGAACAAGCTGGTTGCAATATCTGGCAGCAGTTTACTGATCTCAGTGTTATCACCAGTCTTAGATGAAACCGACATCAAAACAACTGGGATGGTATCTAATCCACCAGAGAAAACTTTTGGTGTTGAGTTAGTTGGTAATTGTGTCTTTACCGAGTCAACCGCGTTATTTAGCAGTTCGGTTACTTTTGCAGAAGTGGTTCCATATTCAAAGGTAACCCGAACGGTAGAAAGAGAACTTTGGCTGGTTGAAGAGGTTGTAGTGACTCCATCGATGGAACCTACCGCGGATTCAATTACTTTAGAAACCTGACTGTCCATAACTTCTGGTGAAGCACCTGGATAGCTAGTTACGATAGCCGCTTGGGGGAATTCAAGCGAGGGGAAAAGCTCCTGCTTTAGCTGACCAACTGAGACAAAACCAAATAGTGCCAAGATGACTGTGATCAGGGCAACAACTGAACGGTTGGCTAGAGACAATTTTGATAGACGGAACATTAGGACTCCAAAGAATTAATTTACCTAGGTAAATAATAACAAGTAATACTGACTCCAAAGACTCAGCTATAGTGCCTTGAGGATATCCTCAACGCGTTGCTTAGCATCGCCAAACAACATGGCGCTGTTCTCCCTAAAGAACAGCGGGTTTTGCACCCCGGCGTAACCAGCAGCCATAGAACGCTTGAAAACAATCACGTTTTCAGCCTCCCAGACTCTAAGCACTGGCATGCCAGCTATCGGTGAACCTGGATCTTCAGCTGCTGCTGGATTGACAGTGTCATTAGCACCAATCACCAGAACTACAGATGTGTCTGCAAAGTCATCATTGATTTCATCCATTTCTTCAACGATGTCATAAGGCACTTTCGCTTCGGCTAGCAACACATTCATGTGTCCCGGTAATCTTCCTGCTACTGGGTGGATACCAAAACGAACCCGAACACCTTTATCAGTCAACTTCGAAGCTAATTCAGCAACCGGATATTGAGCTTGCGCAACTGCCATTCCATAGCCTGGGGTTATGATCACTGAACTAGCATTTTTGAGCAGTTCAGCGGTGGCAATCGCATCCACTTCGCGATACTCACCTAACTCCTCTTCTTTACCACTTGGTGCTTCAATACCAAAACCGCCAGCAATAACCGAGATGAAAGATCTGTTCATCGCTTTACACATGATGTAGCTTAGGTAGGCACCAGAAGATCCAACTAGAGCTCCGGTGACGATCAACAGGTCATTATTTAGCAAGAACCCAGCTGCCGCCGCCGCCCACCCTGAATAAGAGTTCAGCATCGAGACAACTACGGGCATGTCTCCACCACCGATAGAAGCAACTAGATGAATTCCTAGCAGTAGTGCTAGAGCTGTGACCGTAATCAATAAATACAACTCTGGAGTCATTACATACCAGATAGTTAGTCCAACAAAAGCAACTAAAGCGCCAACGTTTAGGAAATTCTTGCCAGGTAACATCAAAGGTTTGGATGAAATC
>JBEGRI010000093.1:0-3556 GCA_041180525.1 Actinomycetota bacterium
GACCAATAGTTATTACTGGAAACCCCGTTCTGCATACACCTGCTCTAGAGGTCACCAATTTTGACGAGGACCTGAGACAACTAGTTGAGGACATGTATGAAACCATGGATGAGGCTCCTGGAGTGGGTTTAGCCGCTCCACAGATTGGTATAGGCAAGCAGATTTTCGTCTACGACTGGGACGACGAAGATGGTAATCCTCAAAGAGGGGTAGTGATCAATCCGAGTCTAGAACTGAGTGAATTAGTTGAAGCAGAGCTAGATCCAGATACTGAATCCGAGGGTTGTCTATCAGTTCCGGGTGAAAGATTCCCACTACGTCGATATAACAGAGCAATCCTGCGAGGGGTTGATTTAGATCAAAATCCAGTTTTTATTGAAGCTGAAGGTTGGTTTGCCAGAATCTTCCAACATGAATTTGACCATCTCAATGGCATTCTTTATGTCGATCGCCTGAGCGAGCCATATAAAGAAAAAGCCACGTACACCATTAAGGAACGTGGTTGGGGTGAACCAGGAAATAGTTGGTTACCAGGTGAGCAAAGACTAGAGGGTTGATCCCAACCGCTTTAGTAGTAATAACAGCTGGCCCCTTGTGCTCAGGAACAGCAAATTGGCAACTTTCATCAAAGTGTTACGAACCTTAAGCTTTGGTACTTGGACTGCCTGAGCGATTAGGGCATCACTTTTTAACTCTGCGTAAGATCTTATGATCTGCTGCTCTTTGACATCTAGTGTTTCAAATATCAAATTGAATCGCTGAAACTCTTCTGCAGTTAGAGCAGCTAACTCAAACTCTTGATAAATCGATTTAACTGCATAATCAGGTTCGGTATTTGAAACATTCTTTAGGCTATCGCTTAGCGCTTGCAGTCCATCGGCGACGAAAAGGCAATCAATGGCTCCAACTTTAAACGCCTCAACCCTAAGTTCAAGAGCATTGAATTGTGAGCAGATGTATAGCCAGCCCATTTCGAGATTCATAACTTTAGCTTGAGTGTGTAGTGCGCTTACAAAATCAAAGCCAGAAGTTCCTGGCAAACGATGATCGATAATCGCAACATCGAAAGTATTATCCAGGAAGCTATCTGGAGTTAAGCCAAAGCCATCATTATCGAAAACTACTTTTCCAATCGAGTTGCCTTCGATGTAATCTCTTCTGATTTGTCGAATAGCCTCTGGGCCACCAAGTTGAGCAAGTCTGAGCAATTTAGCCAAAACTAAGCCTTTTTGAGATGTTTGCTGATGCTAGGAAAAGACGCAGAAACATTGAACCCAACACCCGGCACTCTGGTAAATTCAATAACTCCTTCGAAAAGTTGAACTCGTTCAGCAAGAGACTTAAGGCTAGGTCCGGTTAAATGTTCAACCAGAGCTTTCTGATCCTCGGCCACTGAGTAACCAGAGTTGTCGGCAAGTAAACTTCTTCTAGTCTCTTCCCCATTGTCTTTCACCAAGACTCTTAGCGAATCTGGTTGCCAGATCAAGTCAATGTCGATTCCGGTACCTAATGGTGCATGTCTCTTGGTGTTTTCCAAAGATTCAAAAACGATTCGATATACCGTCACTGCTGCACCGTCATCTAGCTCTAAAGCAGTTCCAGTCTGACGATAGTTGATTTCGTAGCCTAATTCGCGAAATGCTACAACCAATCCATTTATATCGCGCAAGCCAGGCAGAGCTTTGGCTGACATCTCCTGGGAATCTATTATTTCGCTAAGCCTTCTTAGCTCTGCGTAAGAACTGTTTAGGCCTTGTATTACATTCTCAAAAATACGAGGAGCACTACTTGGTTCTGCGCTAATGGTAAATTTCCCGGCTTCGGCAAGCATTGCAGTTGAACTTAAGCGATCAACCAAAACCTCAGTGACGTCTTTAGCTATACCAAATCGTCTAGCCTGCTCTATCGCCGTAATTTGGGCTTGAGCTAGTTCTCGTTCCATGAGCGCTTTATCGTAATCAGTTCCTACGTGATTGAACTGAAGATTTAGCAGTCTACCTAAGAAGATTGAGTTGAAGCTCAAAACCAAAATGATGAGCGATCCCGCCACAGCAATAGTCGCTTTTGCTGATGAAGTTTGAATATCCAAGCCATAAAAAATATTTGTTTTATCAAACAAATACAAATACAAATTAAAGCCAGACAAGAAAATTAAGACAATGCAAACAGCCGAGACTAACTGAATCTTTTTGTTAGCAAAGATAAAGATAAGTAAAAGTGAGACCAAAACTGCAAGCTGAGAAAGCTGCGGTTGCAATCTAAGTAAATAGGTCAACGAAAGACCGAATACCGCTAATGAGAGAGTCAACCAAGGTATAGACCTTGAAAAAAAGATTGAAGAACAAAGTATTACAGCTGAAACCAAAGCCAATGGACCTTGGAACATCAGGTCCAGACCTCCAGCCAAAAGAAAGACTGTTAGAGCGACCGCGGCTGCCGGCAACCACTTTTGGTCGCGAATCCAAAGGAACATCTAAACTCCCTAATCGGGCAAGAAATGTTTCGCTCCCCGGCTTGGACTCGAACCAAGAACCTATCGGTTAACAGCCGATTGCTCTGCCAATTGAGCTACCGAGGAATATACCTTTACAGGCAACTTGAATACTTTACCAAACTCTAAGCTCTTTAGTAACCGAGTTCGGGATCAACTAAGCCAACCCATGGACCCAAGCCTTGATAGGCAAGTAGGTTTTCCTTGATCCTTTGGCTAAAAAGCCTCACAACCTGAGCATTGGTGTCAGCCGTATGCGGGGTAATTATGATGTTTTTGGCATTCCAGAGCGAGTGGCCATCAGGTAGCGGCTCAGGGTCTGTGACATCGACTCCAGCGCCTGCAATAATCCCTTGATTCAAAGCCTTGGTCAGGTCATCGGTGACAATGACCCCTCCTCTAGCCACATTGACAAGGTAAGCCGTTGGTTTCATCAAAGATAAACGTTGATAATCAAACAAACCTTTAGTCTTGTCCGTCAGTGAACAGGCGAGAATTACCCAATCAGCAGCTGGTAGATGTTTATCCAAATCACCCTGTTGGATGACTAAATCTGCTCCTGGTAAGTTAATGGCTCGGTTACGAACAACGGTTATCTTCGCCCTAAAAGGGTCGAGCTGTTTAATTAGCTCTTCAGTTATTCCCCCACCGCCAACAATTAAAACATTTGCATCGTAAAGTGAGGCGGCAAATTTCTCTCCCCAACTTTTTGCCATAACTCGTTCAGGGATTTTGCGACCTAGCGCCATACAAAGCATCAAAGCATGTTCTGCTACAGGCTCGCGATAAGAGCCTTTGGCACAGGCAAACCTGATTGGCAGTTTGATTACTTCTTGAAATGCATCAACACCTGCAAAAGGCAGTTGCACGAATTCAATCTGCGGGTTCTCTTGTAACACTTGAGCTAAACCTAAAGGATCAGAATAGTCAGTCCAAATTATTGCTCCGACGCTCGGATCTAAATCGACATTGACACTTCCAGCATCGCCAATAGCTTTATCGAATGCCGGCAACGACTTAGGCAGAATACTCACCTTGGTTTTATCGATACTCATGATAAAGACC
>JBEGRI010000094.1:0-3513 GCA_041180525.1 Actinomycetota bacterium
GTTCAAAAAACCAAGCCACAGCATAAAGATGCACTGGCTAGGGATTTAAGACTTAACATCAAGCAAGCTTTAGATAAGTCCAAAATCAAACTAGCTAACGCCAGTAATGCCATCTATCTAAACGTTAAAAACTAATGAACGATAACCAATTCGAAGATAAAGACCGGGTTGAAACATTAAGAATTGTTAGCAACCGTGGTGAAGATTTAGAAGGCAATCTATACGAGCTAGTTGGTGGCAAAGCCTTCTTTGAAAATCTTTGTGTTGCTTTTTATGCTGGGGTCAAGAATGATCCGATCTTGCGTCCGATGTATCCGGAAGAAGATTTAACGCCAGCAACCTTGCGTTTGCAATTATTTTTAGAGCAATACTGGGGAGGACCAAAAACCTATCAAGAACTTCGCGGTCACCCCCAACTCAGATTGCGTCATGCACCATTCAAAATTAATCCCAAGGCAAGAGAAGCTTGGCTAAAACATATGCGTAAAGCTTTAGAAGATCAAAAACTTCCACCGCTTTATGAGAATCAAATGTGGGCGTATTTAGATCGTGCAGCAACTGCAATGCTTAACACCATGGAAGACTAACTTAGGCTTACGTAATCGTAGGCGAAGTTAGTTAACACATGTCCATGCATCGAAGATAATCTAACCCAGTCCCCCGAGTAATACCAATCAACAATTTCGCCTTCAGTTAGAAAACCAAGACCTGCTGCAACGAAAGCAGCACCCATCGGTAGCGGAAACTTATAATCAATTGCCTTACCCCAGATTTCTGCTCGCACTCTTGCTGCAATAGGGCCACCAACCGAGGCTGGTAAAGTTTCAGTGATTTCGGCAACACCTCGCCGAGCGGCGTCGGTGAGTATTTGTTGTTCAAACGTTCCACCTAACTCCCAGCCAGTTCGAGTTGGCGCCAACTTTGCCCAAGCGACATCCACCAGCTCAGCTTCCAGAACAACGGTATTTGGCTTAGCTTCAACCTTGTTCAAGCGCTTTACCAAAGAGAAATCCTCTAGCGAGCCTTCGGCTTTGAGAGATTTCAGCGCATCGGTAATGCTGATCGTAATATCAAACTCAGCTGATTCGCTAAGTTCCAGAGTTCGAAGCCCTAGCACGGTTGACATACGCTCCAAAACATCGTCACTAGTTATCGGAGCGACATAGACAGCCAAAACCTGACCATAAGCCCTGAACCGAACAGCACCTGAATTATCGAGTTTTAGGGCTCGTTCTAGATAACGAGTTAGGTCAGCTAGGTCAGATTCTTCGGGTAAAACAAAACTATTTTTCATCTCCAAACTAAACTAACCTGTTGAGGGCACTTCAACGAGGATGTGGAGAAAGATTTTGAGCAATTCGGTACCAATACCTGAAGATCCGCTAAAAGAAATGCTGGAAACTCTCGACCTAACCCGAGCTGCCAAAACAAGGGAAGACATCTTCACCGGACCATCAAATTACATGCATACCGGTCGTGTCTATGGTGGCCAGTTCGTCGGTCAAGCCCTGGTGGCAGCTTCGAATACCGTTGAATCCGACAGGTTCATTCATTCCATGCACGCATATTTTCTTAGGCCTGGGGATATCAACCTGCCAATAACCTATTCGGTTGATAATCTTCGTGACGGTAAATCTTTCAGCACCAGAAGAGTTCAGGCTTATCAAAACGGTCAACCATTGTTTTCTTCAATCTTCTCTTTCCAAATTGAGGAACAAGGTTTAGAACATCAAGATACCTTGCCGCAAGATATTCCAGATCCAGAAAGCATCAAACCGCTTAGCGAGCTGCTCGGCGGAATTGATACACCGGATGCGCTCTACTGGGCTAAAGCTCGACCCTTTGATTTAAGACACATTGAGAAATCGCTTTACCTTTACGTTGAAGGTGAGCATGTTGCTCATCAAGCAGTTTGGTTTAAGACCATTGGCCCAATGCCGGATAACCAACTATTACACAACGCAGCTTTGGCTTACGCAAGTGATTACTCTCTGCTTGAACCGATCTATCGCAGGCACGGTTTAGCTTGGTCAACACCTGGATTGATGGTTGCTTCTTTAGATCATGCAATGTGGTTTCATCGACCCACCAGAGTTGACCAGTGGTTGCTTTATGTTCAAGATTCACCGAACGCAAGAGGTGCAAGAGGCTTAAGCGTCGGAAAAATATTCAACCGCGAAGGTGAACTAGTTGCCACGGTTGCCCAGGAAGGGTTAGTTAGAGTTCCGGCTAATCACGAGTAAGGCGACGGTATTTACTGCGATGAGGTTTAGCTGCCTCAGGACCTAGTCGTTCAACCTTGTTTTCCTCATAAGCTTCGAAGTTACCTTCAAACCAGTACCAAACATCAGGATTTTCATCGGTTCCCTCGTAAGCCAAGATATGTGATGCTACGCGGTCAAGGAACCACCTGTCGTGGGTAATCACAACGGCGCAACCAGGGAATTCCAGTAAAGCATTCTCCAACGAACCGAGCGTTTCAACATCCAGGTCGTTAGTTGGCTCGTCAAGTAGTAATAAGTTTCCACCTTGCTTTAGCGTTAGCGCTAGATTCAAGCGGTTCCGTTCACCACCGGAAAGGACTCCAGCTGGTTTCTGTTGGTCTGGGCCTTTGAACCCGAAAGCTGCAACATAGGCTCTCGAAGGAACTGTTACGTTCCCTACCTGAAGGAAATCCAAACCATCTGAAACAACTTCAAACAGGGTTTTATTCGGATCGATACCGGCACGAGATTGGTCAACGTAAGAGATCTTTACCGTCTCGCCTATTTTCAGCTCCCCACCATCTAGTGGCTCTAAACCAACGATGGTTTTAAACAAAGTCGATTTACCAACACCGTTAGGCCCGATAACGCCGACGATACCGTTACGCGGAAGCGAGAAAGATAAACCATTAATCAGCGATCTGCCTTCAAAGCCTTTTTGTAAATTCTTAGCTTCTAGAACTATGTTTCCTAATCTCGGACCAGGTGGAATCTGAATCTCTTCAAAATCGAGTTTCCTTGTTCTATCGGCTTCAGCCGCCATCTCTTCATATCGGGCAAGACGCGCCTTAGATTTGGTTTGCCTTGCCTTAGGTGAAGAGCGCACCCATTCCAGTTCATCTTCTAAGCGCTTAGCTAACTTGGCATCTTTCTTGCCTTGAACTTCTAAACGCTCAGCTTTCTTCTCAAGGTAAGTCGAATAGTTTCCTTCGTAAGGATATGCTCTTCCACGATCTAATTCCAAAATCCATTCGGCAACGTTATCCAAGAAATATCTATCGTGGGTAACTGCAAGTACCGCGCCTGGGTATTTAGCTAAATGCTGCTCCAACCATAAAACTGATTCAGCATCTAAATGGTTTGTCGGCTCGTCTAATAAAAGTAAATCGGGTTTCTCTAAAAGCAATTTACATAAAGCAACTCGGCGCTTCTCACCACCGGAGAGAAAGTGAACTGGAGTCTCAGATGGTGGGCAACGAAGTGCATCCATCGCCTGCTCAAGCTGATTCTCCAAATCCCAAGCATCAAG
>JBEGRI010000095.1:0-3453 GCA_041180525.1 Actinomycetota bacterium
CAAAGAAGTTCTCAAAAATGTCTCCAAAGCCAAAGCCACCGAGGTCGCCAAACATGTTGCCCCCGTTGTCATATTGGGCACGTTGCTCTGGATCGCTTAACACCTCATAGGCGTGGGTCACCTGCTTGAAAAGCTCCTGCTCTTCTGCTGAAGGATTCATATCTGGATGCAGTTTGCGAGCTAACTTACGATAAGCCTTCTTTATCTCATCCTCAGAGGCGTTGCGGGATACCCCGAGAACTTCATAGTGATCTTGCATTTAGTCCTCGTCCTCCTTGGAAAGTAATTTAGCTAAAGCTAAAACGGCAGCTAAGTTTTTGCGATAGTTCATTCTGGTAGGCCCCACCACTGCAATCTTGGCGACTTCAGTACCTTGGTTGGAATAACTTGAAAGCAACCAGGATGAACTGGTTAGTTCGTGAACCGAGTTCTCCGAGCCAATAATCGCTTTGGCCTGCTCGGTTTCTAAATGCCAGGAATTTAGAACCTGCCAGATGTCACTCTGCTGATCAAAAGTTTGCAAAAGGGAGGATAAGTTTCCAGCGAACTGTTGTTCGTTCTTGAGAAGGTTTGCAGTTCCAGCAAAAGCAACCTTGTCAGCCTTGTTGGCATCAATTAGCAACTTTATGCCTTGAATGATAACTGCAACATCTTCTTGAAAAGCTGGTTCAAATTTCTTTACTAATGAGGATAAAACTGAATTAAGACTTTCAACTGCCTGGCCAGCAATCTCGCTGTTTATCTTCTGCTTTATGGCAACCAACTGATCCTCGGTCAAGGTGTTTTTCATAACAACAACGTGCTGAGCGATACGCTCTGCTGAAGTAATCAACAGCACTAAAACTCTGTTTTCGGCAACTTTAATGAGTTCCACGCTAGATAACTTAATTGAATTCAAATTTGGATACTGAACCACGGCAGCTTCACCGGTGGCTTTTGCTAATAGCTGAGCCGAAGTCTGCAATCTTTCATCAAGGTCAGTAAGTTGATCTAAGGTTTTAGAAAACAACTTAGTTAGCTCAACTAAGTTCTTTCTTATCTCGGCTATCTCTTCAGCCCTGATAATCTGATCAACGAAGGCTCGATAACCTTTATCGGTTGGGATTCGACCAGCTGAGGTGTGTGGGGCGGTGATGTAACCTTCTTCTTCGAGATAGGCCATTTCGTTTCTTATAGTTGCGCTAGAGACCCCAAAGTTATGTCTTTCGACCAGTGATTTGCTTGCCACCGGTTCATTGGTTGCGATGAAATCCTCAATAATGGCTCGTAACACAGCCATATTGCGATCCGAAATCATCAACAAACTCCTAAATATATAAGGACTTAGCACTCTTGGGCCTAGAGTGCCAATATTACTTTAGAAACCTAACAGTCTTCTAGTTATTAGGTCAGCTAGCAATCTCCCCTGCAAAGTTAGAACTAGCCGTCCTTCGAAAACTCTTTTGCCCTCAACCAATCCATCGGCAACCAGCTCGGCTATCACCTTAGCCTCGGCAAAACCTTTAGCCTTCAACCAGTCAAGATCCAAACCAGATTCAAGTCTGATTTCTAGCATGACCCTTTCAACATCTTGATCGTGCACCGAAAGGACTTCGCGCTCAAAAATTGGCAACTTAGACAAACTCAACTGTTGTGAGTAAGCCGCCGGATGCTTGATGTTCCACCACCTTGTTCCAGCAATGTGTGAATGTGCTCCAGGACCATAGCCCCACCAATCTTTGGATAGCCAGTAAGCAATATTATGTTTGCTGACCTTGCCAAATCTTGCCCAGTTACTCACCTCGTAGTTGACGAACCCGGCTTCGCTGAGTAGTTGCTCTGCCAGCAAATACATCTCGGCATGGAGATTATCATCAGGTTGACTAAGTTCACCGGAGCTTACCTGACGATGCATTTTAGTTCCCGGCTCAACAATCAAAGAATAAGCACTGATGTGATCTGTATTCAGATTTATCGCCTCTCTTAGCGAAATCTCCCAATCAGAAAGGCTTTCACCAGGTGTGCCATAAATTAGGTCAACACTAACTTCAAGACCTGCTTCTTTTGCAGCCAACACATTTTTAGCAACATTGTCAGGATTATGTGTTCTTTCGAGCGTCCTCAGAACAGTTGGAACAGCAGATTGCATTCCAAAAGAAACTCTTGTAAAGCCATTAGCGGAAAGCTCAAGTAAATAATCTTTATCGACAGAGTCAGGATTAGCCTCGGTAGTGATTTCTATGCCTGCTTCAAAACCAAAAGTTTTCTCAAGATGATTAGCGATTGCGGTTAGATCACTGGCAGGTAACAGAGTTGGTGTTCCACCACCAAAGAAAATACTGCTCAGTTTTCGAAGTTTTATTCCTGATTGAGCCATCAATGCAACAGAGAGATCTATCTCTTTGATGACCTCTTTGAAGTAATCAGATCTGGAACTATTACCTAACTCAGTTGCGGTGTAAGTATTGAAATCGCAGTAACCACATCGAGTTAAACAATAAGGAACGTGAACATAAGCATGAAAAGAGTTTTGACTCGAGTCAAAACCGATAGGTATCAGACCATTTTCTGGCCATGGCTCGCCCTTCGGCTGACTAGCCATTACTTCTTCTTTTCGCCTTTTTTATCTGAATCAGTAGATAAAGCAGCGATGAAAGCTTCCTGAGGAACCTCAACTCTTCCAACCATTTTCATCCGCTTCTTACCCTCTTTTTGCTTTTCCAAAAGCTTACGTTTACGAGTAATGTCACCACCGTAACATTTGGCTAAAACATCCTTACGCATCGCCCTGATAGTTTCACGAGCAATAACTCTGGACCCAACAGCAGCCTGAATAGGCACTTCAAACTGTTGTCTTGGAATAAGTTCACGTAATTTTCCGGTCATCATCACACCGTAGGCGTAAGCCTTCTCACGATGAACAATTGCACTAAAAGCATCGACCTGATCGCCTTGCAGCAGAATGTCTACTTTGACTAAGTCGCCTTCAGCTAAACCCTGCTCTTCATAATCTAAGGAAGCATAGCCCTGGGTTCTTGATTTCAGGTTGTCAAAGAAATCAAAAACAATCTCTGCTAAAGGCATGTCATAGCGAAGCTGGACTCTCTCCTGGCCGAAATACTGCATATCCAACATCACTCCGCGCCTTGACTGACACAGCTCCATTATGGTTCCGACATAATCCTTCGGAGTCAAAATAGTTGCTCTAACAATCGGCTCTAAAACCTTGGAGACTTTACCGGTTGGAAACTCTGAAGGGTTAGTAACCGTGATTTCTTTTTTATCTTCTAAGGTAACCTGATAAACCACAGATGGTGCAGTGGCAATCAGATCTAAACCAAATTCTCTTTCAAGTCTTTCAGTAATGATCTCTAGATGAAGCAACCCTAGAAAGCCACATCTAAAACCAAAACCAAGTGCAACAGATGTTTCAGGTTCATAAACCAAAGAAGCATCAGATAGTTTCAACTTATC
>JBEGRI010000096.1:0-3445 GCA_041180525.1 Actinomycetota bacterium
AGCTTTACCGACTTCGGTGGCTGGGATATGCCAGTTAGATATACCTCTGATCTTTTAGAACACGAGGCTGTTCGAACCGATGCTGGCTTATTTGATATTTCACACATGGCTGAGATTTTTGTTTCTGGAGCTGGGGCTAAAGAATTCTTAGATTTTGCACTAGTCATCAAGTCTTCAGCTTTAGCTACTGGCAAAGCAAAATACGCACTGATTTGCAATGAGCAGGGAAAAATCATCGACGATTTGATTGTCTATCGTTTAGCTGAAGATGAATTCCTGGTAATTGCAAACGCGGGAAATCGTGAACCAGTTGTCTCTGCATTACTTGATAGAGCTAAGTTGATGAATTTTAGCGGTGTTCAAGATCGCAGTGATGATTTTGCCCTGCTTGCCATTCAAGGACCAAACGCAACTGCTAAGTTACAGAAACTGACTTCAACAGATCTTGCTGAACTTCCCTACTACTCAATCGCCAAAGGTGAAGTGAAAGATATTTCTGCATACTTCTGCCGCACTGGCTATACAGGTGAAGATGGTTTTGAAGTATTGGTTCCTGTTTCAAATGCGGTTGAAGTTTTCAATGCGCTGATTGCAGAAGGTATCAGACCTTGTGGTCTAGCCGCCAGAGATACTCTGCGTCTAGAAGCGGGTATGCCTCTTTACGGACACGAACTAAACCTAGACACCAACCCATACCAAGCAGGTTTAGGCAGAGTTGTTAACCTAAACCGCGAAGAAGACTTTGTCGGTAAAGCAGCTCTCGCTGAATTATCAACCATAGAAGCCAATCCAGTGCTGGTTGGCCTTACTGGTTCTGGTAAGCGTGCGGCTAGGGCTGATTACAAGATTTACCAAGGAGATGCTGAAGTTGGCATTATTACTTCAGGTGCACTTTCGCCTACCCTTGGCTATCCAGTAGCGATGGGTTATTTGGCTAAATCTGAAGCCGAAATAGGTAATACCGTAGAGGTAGATATTCGTGGCACCAGATTAGCTATGAGCGTAGTTAAGTTACCGTTTTATAAGCGTTCCAAATAAGAGTAAGGACAGAGAAGATGAGCAATCCAACTAACCTGCATTACACCAAAGAGCACGAGTGGGTTTCAATCGAAGGTGATGTTGCCACCATCGGTATCACTGCCTATGCGGCTGAGAAACTAGGCGACGTGGTTTTCGTTGACCTACCGAAGGTAGGTTCACAAACCACATACATGAAGATCTGTGGTGAAATCGAATCAACTAAGTCTGTCGGTGAGCTTTACGCTCCCCTAGACGGTGAAGTGATTGAAGCTAACAGCCAGGTTGTTGATGCACCTGAGACTGTGAACACTGATCCGTTTGGTGCTGGCTGGCTAATCAAAGTGAGATTCACTTCACTACCTGAATTACTAACTGCTGCTGAATATGATGCTCTAACTGGTGAGGGATAAGTAAACTAAATGGTTTTTGCGCACGAGGATTTCAAATATCGTCACATCGGTCCTGATGCTAAATCACAGCAGGACATGCTTGAATTTCTTGGCTATTCCAGCCTGAATGAGCTTTTAGATGCAGCTTTACCTGATGCCATCAAGTTCACTGGCGGATCAACCCTAAAAGAAGCAGTTTCAGAAGCTGAAGCGATAGCTGAACTTAGAAAGATAGCTAGCAAGAACCGTATTACAACATCTTTGATTGGTCAGGGTTATTACAACACCCATACCCCTGCAGTAATCAAACGCAACGTTTTAGAAAACCCCTCTTGGTATACCGCTTATACCCCTTACCAACCTGAAATCTCTCAGGGAAGATTAGAAGCTCTCATCAACTTCCAAACCATGGTCACCGACCTTACCGGCATGAAAACCGCTAACGCATCCATGCTCGATGAAGGAACCGCTGCAGTTGAAGCAATGTTGATTGCCAGAAGAACTTCAAGCGTTGAAAGTAATGTCTTTTATGTTGCAAGTGATATTTTCCAGCAGACTAAAGCTCTAATTGAGCATCGTGCCGAACCACTAGATATTGAAGTCAAATACTTTGACTTAGCAACAGCAAGTAATGACCCAGAACTACTTTCAGGTGAATTCTTCGGTGTCTTTGCTCAATACCCAGGTGCATCAGGTGAAATCCACGATCTAAGCAAAATCTTTGCTCATGCACACAACCAGAATGCTGTTGCTATTGCCGCAGCTGACTTATTAGCGCTGACTCTTTACACCCCACCGGGTGAAATGGGTGCAGATGTGGTAGTTGGAACCACTCAACGCTTTGGTGTTCCGATGGGCTTTGGTGGACCACATGCCGGCTATCTAGCAGTTAGAAACGACTTGGAAAGATCTATGCCTGGTCGCCTAGTAGGTGTTTCAATCACCTCTGAGGGTGCACCGGCTTATCGTTTGACCCTGCAAACCCGTGAGCAACACATTAGACGTGAGCGAGCTACCAGCAACATCTGTACTGCTCAGGTGTTACTTGCAGTTATGGCCGGAATGTATGCGGTCTATCACGGCCCAGCAAGACTAAAAGCCATCGCTCTTGATGTTTGGACCAAGGCCCACCGACTTGCCGATTCATTAAGCAAAGCAGGTCTTGATGTCCCAACTGAAAACTTCTTCGATACTTTTGAAGTTTGTGGCATCGATGCCAAGGCTGTCTTTGAAAAGGCCAGAAGCAAAAACATCACCATGAACTTGATCAGCGAAAGTTGTATCAGCATCTCAGTTGATGAAACTACAACCATTGAGACCTTAGAGGATGTTGTTCAGTCTTTCGGATTGAATAACCTTTCCGCTAAAGTTCCCGTGAAACTAAATCTGCAGCGCTCAAGTGAATACCTAACTCACGAGGTCTTCAACTCGCACCATTCTGAAACTGCGATGCTGCGTTATCTCAAGCGTCTAGCTGACTATGACTTTGCACTAGATAGAGGGATGATTCCGCTAGGTTCTTGCACCATGAAGTTGAACTCAACAACAGAAATGGAAGCAGTTACTTGGCCAGAGTTCGCTGGTCTTCACCCATTTGCGCCTAAAGAAGATGTTCAAGGTTATTTGGAATTAATTGATCAGTTAACTAGCTGGCTCAGTGATGTCACAGGATACTCAGATATCTCATTACAGCCAAACGCTGGTAGCCAAGGTGAGCTTGCTGGACTACTTGCCATTCGTGGCTATCACCTTTCCAGAGGTGACAAGCGAAGAAAGATTTGTTTGATTCCTTCTTCTGCTCACGGAACTAACGCTGCATCTGCAGTTCTTGCTGGTATGCAGGTAGTTGTCGTTGCTTGCGATGATCAAGGCAACGTCGATGTTGCCGATTTGAAAGCCAAGATTGCAGAGCACGCTGAAAACCTAGCTGCATTGATGGTGACCTACCCGTCAACCCACGGTGTTTATGAAGAAGCCATAGTAGAAATTTGTGATCTAGTTCACGCAGCTGGTGGCCAGGTATACATCGATGGCGC
>JBEGRI010000097.1:0-3430 GCA_041180525.1 Actinomycetota bacterium
GCATTGGTTTGAGAATCTTGACTAAAGTTCAAAACAATCCAGCTGACAGTCGCTATCACGGCAACAATACTCAAAATTACAGCGCTGGTGATTAGGAAACGCTTACGCATATCCCCTTTGGCACGCCGCTCTCTAAGTTCACGAGCTTTAGCCCGTGCTGCCTCTCGTTGCTCCGAACGAGTTGGGCGAGGGTTTTGTGTCATTTTTTACCTCTTTTGATTAGTACCTGGCCGAAGGCCAAAACAGCATAGGTTCTTAAGTCTAAGGGACTATCCAGAAATGCGATAATAGTAAAACTGAAGGGTTTTAGGCCTAGAAGTACCCCATCACTACGGATCGTGCGGCTCGTTCCTGCCGCTGAAGGAGAAACAAATTGGCAACAGTAACGTTCGACCAAGCCACCAGGCTATACCCAGGCGGAACCCGCCCGGCTGTCGACAAAATCAATCTGACCGTTAAAGACGGAGAATTCCTAGTTCTTGTAGGACCCTCCGGTTGCGGTAAGACAACCACCCTACGTATGCTCGCTGGTCTTGAAGAGGTCAACGAGGGAAGAATCCTAATTGGTGATCGAGATGTCACTCAGGTTCCACCTAAGGACCGCGACATCGCAATGGTCTTCCAAAACTATGCCCTCTACCCACACATGACCGTCGCCGAGAATATGGGCTTCGCACTAAAGATTGCTGGAGTGAAGAAAGCTGAACGTGCCGAACGTGTTCTAGAAGCTGCGAAGCTACTAGACCTAGAGCCTTACCTTGATCGCAAACCTAAGGCCCTTTCTGGTGGTCAGCGTCAACGTGTTGCTATGGGCCGTGCAATTGTTAGAAAGCCTGAAGTCTTCTTGATGGATGAGCCACTATCTAACCTCGATGCCAAGCTACGTGTTCAAACTAGAACTCAGATTGCTTCTTTGCAGCGTCGTCTAGGTGTGACAACTGTTTATGTGACTCACGACCAGGTTGAAGCTATGACCATGGGCGATCGTGTTGCAGTTTTGAAGGATGGTCTATTACAACAAGTTGACACTCCGCGTGAACTATACGAACACCCAGCCAACGTTTTCGTTGCTGGATTCATTGGTTCACCTGCGATGAACCTAATGAAACTTGATGTCACTAAAGGTGGTGTCAAACTAGGTAACACCACCTTGAAGATAGATCAAAGCATTCTCTCAAAGATTAAAGGTGGCAAAGTTACAGTTGGTATCCGACCAGAAGACTTCTCGATTACCGCTAAAGAAGGTTTGGAAGTCGAAGTCCAAATCATCGAAGAGTTAGGTGCTGATGCATTCCTCTACGGCGAAGCAACAGTTGATGGGGCGAAGATGCAGATCATTGCTCGCGTTGGCTCAAAGAGCTCGCTTAGAAACGGTGACAAGGTTTATCTAAAGCCTTCAGGTGGAATTATTCACCTGTTCGATGTTGCTTCAGGGCTACGACTAAACAACGATGTTGCTAAGCCGAAAGCTGTTGCTGCTAAGCCAGCTGCAGTGAAGAAGCCAGCAGCTAAGCCAGCTGCAGTAAAGAAGCCAGCAGCTAAGAAAGCCACAGCTACGAAAACTGTTGCTAAAGCTACTGTGAAGAAAGCAGCACCAAAGAAGAAGTAATAGCTTTAAAGTTTTTAGGGCCTGGCGAAAGCTAGGCCCTTTAGCTTTACCTTAATCTTGCTTTGCTTACCTCATAGAGAACTACTGAAGCGGCAATCCCTGCGTTCAACGATTCGGTGTCTCTAGCGATTGGAATAGACAAAATGGCATCACAGTTCTCTTGAACCAATCTAGAAAGACCTTTGCCTTCACTGCCAATAACTAAAAGCAACGGTTCGTTGCCTAGTTTGAATGTTGGTAAAGACATTTCACCGCCACCATCTAAACCAATTACGAAAAGTCCACGCTTTTGATAATCCTTTATAGTTGCATTCAGGTTGGCGGCTAAAGCAACCGGAATCCTAGAGGCAGCTCCAGCTGAGGTCTTCCAAGCTGAAGCTGTCACTCCAACTGAACGACGTTGAGGCACGATTACTCCTTGACCGCCGAAGGCCGCAACAGAACGAATAATCGCTCCTAAGTTACGTGGATCGGTAATGCCATCTAAGGCAACCAGTAGTGGTTTCTGCCCCCTGCTGAGCACCATATCTAACAATTCAGCCGGGTGTTGATAGTTATAAGGTGGGACCTGCAATGCGATACCCTGGTGCACCGCATCGTGTCCAGTCATGCGATCAATCTCAGGTCTAGTGATTTCATTCACTGGAATAGATCTCGCATTAGCAATATTTATGGCTTCTTTAACTCGATCATCAATTTCTATTCGCGCTGCGATAAACAAAGCAGTTGCAGGGACCTTGGCTCTAAGTGCTTCTAAAACAGAGTTACGACCAGAAAGCACCTCGCCTGATTCGCTGGCTTTCTGAGCACGATTACCATTTCTTGAACCTCCGGCATTACCTGCTGTCCGGTTGCCAGGAGCAAGGAACTCCCCTTTCTTTACACCTTTAGGATTGCTGGCTAACCTACGTTCTTTAGCTGCCTTAGCTTTAGCCGCAGGGTGATATTTTCTATCTTCAGCTTTGGGGGTTGGTCCTTTTCCTTCTAAGCCTTGGCGACGGTTCCCACCACTACCAACCTTTGGTTTGCCTTTCTTCGCTTTACTGGCTCCTGGTCGAGTCGGTTTCTTAGCCATTGATGCTCCATATCGTTCGATCAGGTAAATCCTGAATGGTTACCCCAAGTTCAGTTAGCTGCTGTCTTATTTCATCAGCTTTAGCAAAGTCCTTATCTGATTTAGCTTGATTACGTTTTGCGATCAGATCTTCGATTTGATCTACCAGCTCTTTGCTCAAGCTTGCTTTAGCCAAGGCAAAATCTAAACCTAAAACTTCAAGCATGCTAAAAACTGCTTGCAGATGCTTGCTAACTTCAGGGGAATTATTATCTATCGCAATATTGCCAAGCCTTACTTGCTCGTGCAGAGCTGCTAAGGCCAACGGTAAATTCAAATCATTGTTCATAGCTTGAACAAAATCTGCAGGTAAAGATTTAAAGTCGAACGATAAAGGCTGACCTGCTCTAGTAATGAATGCTGTTACGCGATCTAGCGCTGCTTTAGCTTCAGTTATAGCTTCTGGATGGTAGTCAAGGGCAGATCGATAATTAGCGCTGAGCAACCAGTAACGAATAGCGGCTGGCGAACCAGCTTCAAAAAGCTCAGCTATGCTAACTCCATTGCCAAGGCTCTTAGACATCTTGTTGCCTTGAATTGTGATTAGGGCATTATGCATCCAGATGTTGGCAAATCTATCTCCAGCTGCCGTTGATTGTGCCAACTCATTCTCATGATGAGGAAAACGAAGATCGAGACCACCACCGTGAATGTCAAAAGATTCACCTAAGAAATGTTTAGCCATAGCTGAACATTCAATATGCCAA
>JBEGRI010000098.1:0-3416 GCA_041180525.1 Actinomycetota bacterium
TATTGATTTTCCAACAGTAATTTTCTTTGATGAATTTGATCACATCGCTAGGGCTTTTAAACATGAACATCCTTCGGATTTTGGGGTTTTTAGAACCAACTGGCTCGGTAATACGCTATTGGAGGTTTGTTACCCCAAGCCGCAGGATATGTTTCGGGAATGTAAAAAGTTACCGGTTAGCGCATTTTCTTCGGGGCACGGACCTTCATTGGGTCGATTCCCTTAGGAATAGGCAAGCCGCCTCTGGTATCTAGAGCAGCAAGCCTGTTTTGCACGTTCCTTATGTCTGTTCGGTTGAGGCTGCGCTTTAGCTTTTTAACTGCTTTTTCAAGTTGTAAAAGGGGGACCCCATCGCCGTTGTCTGAGCAGTAAATCATGTGAACCTGAACACCCTGGGCAACCCGTTGAATTTTGCGTCGCTCATCCTCGAGCATCGCTTTAGTGCTAGTTGGTGATCCATCACCTAGCAGTACCACTCCAGCAGGACCAACAACTCGGAAAACCATGTCCTTGGTCCTAGGATTGACAGCTGTTGGCTGGTTAGTTCCTTTGTATGCCCTTCTAGTTAGCACTCCGGCTACCAAGCTAACTCGACCAGGTTCATTGGCATATTTCTTGAAAACCGCTGTGTTTGCTTGTCTAGTTATGGCGTATAGACCGCTTAAGTATCCAGTCATCAAACCAAGAGCAGCCCATAGTGAGATACCAAGAATACTTGCACCCGACATGAACAAACCAAGCACAGTTATGAAGGCAAAAACACCAATACCGATAAGTATTGCTATCGGCAAGGCTTTTGGGTTCTCCACCTTTAAAAAGTTCACTCCCTCTCTTAGTTGAGCGAACATTCCGGGGGCTTTGTTGGGGTTTTTAGGTTTGGTGTCTTTTGCCATTGTTCTAGCCTATTCTTTCTTGTTTAAACTGCCTGACTGAAACCATCTTTGATTGCAGCTTCAGCTAGGTGTTGCAAGTGCTCAGGGATAACTTCGCCACGTTTAATCATCGATTGGGCCCAAAGGCGTCCCGCTCTATAAGAGCTTCTTACCAGAGGTCCAGCTAGGACTCCAAGGAAACCTATTTGCTCGGCGATGTTTTTTAAGCTTACGAACTCTTCTGGTTTCACCCAACGAGTTACCGGGTGATGCTTGACCGAGGGACGAAGATACTGAGTGATGGTTATGATGTCGGTTCCGGCTTCGTATAGATCGTGTAATGCTTGAACAATCTCGTCTATCTCTTCACCCATTCCAAGAATCAAGTTGCTTTTGGTAACTAAACCGGCTGCACGACCTTGTGATATTACATCAAGAGATTTCTCGTAGCGGAAAGCAGGTCGAATTTGTTTAAAAATCCTAGGAACAGTTTCAACGTTGTGTGCAAAAACCTCTGGCTTAGCATCGAAAACTTTCTGCAGTAATTCGGCTTTGCCGGAGAAGTCAGGAACAAGTATTTCAACCCCAGTGCCAGGAGATTGCTTGTGTATTTGACGAATAGTTTCGGCATATAACCAAGCACCTTCATCAGGTAAGTCGTCTCGAGCTACCCCGGTAACTGTTGCGTATCGAAGTTGCATTTGTTTCACAGATTGACCGACACGCCTTGGTTCGTCCGGATCAAGTAACGCTGGTTTGCCTGTGTCGATTTGGCAGAAGTCGCAGCGCCTCGTGCACTGAGAACCACCAATTAGAAATGTTGCTTCGCGATCTTCCCAGCACTCATAAATGTTAGGGCAGCCAGCTTCTTGGCAAACTGTGTGTAGGCCTTCAGTTTTGACTAGCGAGTGCAGTGCTTGATACTCCGGTCCCATCTTGGCGCGAGTCTTAATCCACTCTGGTTTGCGTTCTATGGGTACGCTGGCATTTCGAGCCTCAACTCGCAACATGCGCTTCGGGGCGTCTTGGTTCTCGCTCACACTGAAACTTTCACTTGAGATAATAGGTGCCTTTGAATAACTTCGGCTGCTTGGGCGGCAGTCACTTCCTTTTGAAGCAACTGGCTAATAGTACTGGTTCCAGCGTCCCTAATGCCGCAGGCTATGATGCTCTGATACGCAGCCAAGGAGTTATTGCAGTTAAGAGCAAAGCCATGCATTGTTGTTCGCTCAGCAACACGAATGCCGATAGCCGCAATTTTTAGATGAGTGTCGCCAAGCGGAGCCCATACTCCTGATCTACCGGCTACTCGCTCGGTTTTGAGCCCGAATTCCGCGATTGAGTCGATGAGCACTTGTTCCAACCATCTAACGTAGCCAACGACATCTATCGGGTCTGTCAACTTCATGATTGGATAGCCAACTAGTTGCCCAGGGCCGTGCCAAGTAATTTTTCCTCCACGATCGACATCTATGACGGGTGTTCCATCGACTGGACGTTCTTCGTTTTCAGTTCTTTTCCCAGCAGTGTATACAGATGAATGCTCTAGCAAGAGCACTGTATCTTCACGTTCGCCAGAGGCAACCTCATGGTGAATTTCTCGCTGGATTTGCCAGGCCTCTTCGTAATCAACAAAATTGGGATCGAAACCAAGAATCTTGAAGGCGGGCATGGCTCTATTCTAAATCTTTCCCCAGATAACATCTAATCCTGCCTGTCCACATTCCCACGCTGGGTCTTATAACTCTTCAGCTAAATCCCCATCCTAGATTTATGCAGCCATCACTAAGGCATTACGCCGTTATTAGACGCTCGAAACGTGCCAAATGGGGGAGCATTTGGCAGGTTAGAGACAGAAGAGTAGCGGATTCGAATCAACTTCTTATAAATCCAAGTAGGTTAATTGCTTGGCCGATCCTCCTGGCTAGGACAGCAGAACTGCATCCAGTCCCACTTCGCCTTAGGTCAGGCAAAGTGGTTCTCGTGTACGGCAACGATGTCCAGCTCGATAATCTGTTGCAAGCTATCAAACAGCGCAAAAGGAGTGTGAGGCTGGATCCCATTAGTGGCTTTATTGAACAACCATGGAAGCTACCTAAAAGTTTCTTGCCAAGCGTAATTTGCTTGCTCTTACTAGTGTTCTATGCTTTATCAACTCAAAGTATTTCTCAACCTGTGCAAGCCTCAGCAAAAATCAACAAGACTTGTCAGGAAGAGCCCTTGGAGAATTCAATGATCTCTAAAGCAGATTTGCAGGCAAGAACAATGCAAATCGCATCGACAGTCTTCAAGATTACTTTGCGACATAGTCTTGGCGGCCTAACCTTCGTGACACTGAGAAGAACTTGTGATGGTTCTTTATTCAGGTATCGAGCCTGGCTGTCTAACCATGGCCTTAGTCTCGGGTCTCGGTATTAGTAACCTAAGTTAGCCTGGAAGCTGGCCTGCTCGAGTCTATTCTTGACGTCAACCAAGAAACGTGAAGCATCTGCTCCATCAATTATTCTGTGGTCATAACTTAGAGCTAGATAAACCATGCTTCGA
>JBEGRI010000099.1:0-3355 GCA_041180525.1 Actinomycetota bacterium
TGTTGCTTACGAACTAGCAACCGGTGAATTACACGTTTTCCAGGGCAAAGCAATCATCTTTGCTACCGGTGGCTTTGGCAAGATTTTCAAAACTACTTCTAACGCTCACACCCTAACCGGTGATGGTGTTGGCATTATTTGGCGTAAAGGTTTACCGCTTGAAGACATGGAGTTTTACCAATTCCATCCAACTGGTTTAGCTGGCCTAGGTATCTTGCTATCTGAAGCAGCTCGAGGTGAGGGCGGTATCCTCCGTAACGCTTCAGGTGAGCGCTTCATGGAACGCTATGCACCTACCATCAAAGACCTAGCTCCTAGAGACATGGTTGCTAGAGCCATGGCAAACGAGGTTCGGGAAGGTAGAGGAGCTGGTCCTAACAAGGACTATGTTCTGCTTGATCTAACTCACCTTGAGCCAGCGGTAATCGATGCCAAGCTTCCCGACATCACAGAGTTTGCTAGAACCTACCTTGGTGTTGAGCCATACACCGAACCAGTTCCGGTCTTCCCAACCGCTCACTACGCGATGGGTGGAATTCCAACCAACGTAAAGGCTGAAGTTTTAGCTGACAACAACACTGTTGTCCCAGGTTTATACGCAGCTGGTGAATGTGCTTGTGTCTCAGTTCACGGCGCAAACCGTCTTGGCACCAACTCACTTTTGGACATAAACGTCTTTGGTAAGCGCTCAGGTCAGTATGCAACAGAGTATGCCAAGCAGGCAGACTTTGTTCCTGTCCCTGAAGATGCAGTAAAAGAGACTGTTGCTCTAATTGAGAAGATGCGTAACTCAAATGGTTCAGAAAAAATTGCAGTAATCAGAAAAGAACTGCAGGACACCATGGACAAGAACGCTCAGGTTTACCGCACTGAAGAGTCATTGAATGAGGCCCTAGATAAAATCAAGGAACTTAGAAAGCGTTATGAACACATCCAAGTTATGGATAAGGGTCAACGTTTCAACACCGATCTGCTTGAAGCTATCGAACTTGGATTCTTACTGGATCTTGCTGAAGTTCTAGCTTTCACTTCTCGTGAGAGAAGAGAATCTCGTGGTGGTCATTTCCGTGAAGACTTTGAAAACAGAGATGATGAAAAGTTTATGGTTCACTCCATGGCATACAAATCAGGTGATGAGATTCGCCTAGATTGGAAGCCAGTGACTGTTACTAACTACCCACCGATGGAGCGTAAGTACTAATGAGCACCGCCGTTGAAACAACCAAGGAAATTGCTGAAGTTCCTTCATTCACTGTCACGTTGTTTGTCAGAAGGTTCAACCCTGAAACAGATTCAGAGCCTAAGTGGCAAGATTTCGACGTTCAGGTGCATGCCACTGATCGTGTTTTAGATGCATTACACAAAATCAAATGGGAGCAGGACGGAACTCTAACTTTTAGAAGAAGCTGTGCTCACGGTGTTTGTGGCTCCGATGCGATGCGCATCAACGGTAGAAACCGTTTAGCTTGTAAGACGTTGATTAAAGATCTAGACATTACTCAGCCAATTTACGTTGAACCAATTAAGGGTCTTAACGTTGAAAAAGACCTTGTAGTTGATATGAACCCGTTCTACCAGGCCTATAAAGATGTAAAGCCTTTCTTGATTGCCAGCGACAATCCAGAGAAGGAAAGGCTGCAGTCGCCTGAAGATAGAGCTAGGTTCGATGACACAACCAAGTGCATCCTTTGTGCTGCCTGCACCTCTTCATGTCCAGTGTTCTGGACTGACAACCAGTACTTTGGTCCAGCAGCAATCGTTAACGCTCACCGCTTTATCTTTGACTCCAGAGATGAAGCAGCTGAGGTAAGACTTGAGATCCTCAATGACAAGGAAGGCGTCTGGCGCTGCCGCACCACCTTCAACTGCACCGAGGCTTGCCCTAGAGGCATTGAAGTCACCAAGGCTATTGCCGAGGTAAAGCAAGCAGTGCTTCGCGGCCGCAGATAACTGGGAAAAACCTAAATGTTATCCCCAGTTGAAGTACTTTTCTGTAAATCTACCTAGGGTTAACTTATGGAAGAAAATTACTGCAACGAGCCTAAAACAACAAAGGTCGCCGAAAGCAAGCTGATGCTGAACCGCAGACACTTCCTTGGAGCAATTGCATCTGCTGCAGCGACTCTAGGTTTATCATCCATTGCTTCGAGCGCTGAAGCTGCCACCAAAAAATATAAAGTTTGCTCTACTAAAGACATCAAGGTTGGAAGCGCGACTAGATTTCAAGTTTCAACCAGCCAAGGTCCAATTTTTGTTTTGATAACCCAGCCAAAAGCTAAAACCTATCGGGCTTTCAATGCAACTTGCACCCATGCAGGTCAGTTGATTTCTTCTCTTTCAGGAACCAACCTCCGTTGTGATGCTCATGGTGCAACATTCAACATGGACTCGGGTCGAGTAACTGGGGGGCCAGCTCCAAGAGCGCTTACCAAATACACCCTCACTGTTACAGGAACAACCATATACATCAATGCCTAGGTCCTAAACTTGACCTATGCCAACCAAAGTCTCTGTTGCAACTATCAACGTCAACGGTGTTCGTGCCGCTGCTAAAAAAGGTTTAGTGGAGTGGATTGTTGAACACTCACCCGACATTATTGCCCTGCAAGAAGTTCGTGCCGAAACTAGTGACTTGGAAGAGATCTTCGCTGAGATTGAAAAGAAAACTAAAACCAAGTGGTTCATTTTGCACGACAACGCTTCAGCTAAAGGTAGAGCTGGTGTTGCCGTCATCTCAAAAAGCAAACCAGATGCTTCTAGAACCACACTGGGACCTAAGAATTTTGACTCGGCTGGTAGATGGCTAGAAGTTGACTTCAAATTTAAATCAAAGACTTTGACAGTCATCAGTACCTACGTTCATTCAGGAGAAGTCGATACTCCAAAGCAAGTCGAGAAATACAAGTTCTTGGAAGCTATGACTAAGCGCATGGCCGTTCTTAGTAAAGAGGATGGCTTGGTTGCCGTCGTTGGAGACCTAAATGTCGGGCACACTGAACTAGACATCAAGAATTGGAAGGGCAATCTAAAAAATGCTGGCTTCCTGCCAGAAGAACGCGCATACTTCGATACTTGGATGCAAAAACAAGGCTGGGTTGATTTAGGTAGAGCATTCCACCCTGAGCTTCCAGGCCCATACACTTGGTGGTCTTTTAGAGGTCAAGCCTTCGATACAGATACCGGCTGGCGTATTGACTACCAAATTGTTACCCCGAAGCTTGCTAAATGTGCTCAGAGCTATTTAGTTCACCGAGCAGCTAGCTACGACACTCGCTTTACTGACCATTCCCCCGTAGTTGTTGAGTACGCTATCTAACATGAGTGGCAAAGCTAACCTTCTAAGCGGCATGCAGCC
>JBEGRI010000100.1:0-3355 GCA_041180525.1 Actinomycetota bacterium
CCCTTCATCCTCTCTCCTTGGTTCATACACCAGGGCTGAGGCGACAGCAGCCAACGTTGCAGCATCAGCCATTTTCCAAGCATCTCTAGCCAAGCATTCGGCAACAAGTATGTCACGCTCACCATAGATTTTTGCCAAACGAGCTCCGGCCGCAGTGATTTCAATTTCATCACCGACTTGCTCTAAATAACCCAGTTGAAGTAACATCTGAGTTATTTTGTCGAACGTCTTGGCAACTTGATTAGTTCTCGATTCAATTTGCTTGAGCACTTGTTGCGTTTCACGATAAAGTTTGTGCCAACGTTCCCCCCAGCGGGAGTGGGATTCGCGATCTTGGCAGGCGTGGCAGGGATGGGCTCGCAGTTCCCGCTTTAGATTTGCTATTCGCAATTCGTGTGATCTGATTCCTTTGTTTTGTCTTAAGTCGCTTCGCTTGGCTGCTCGACCCATTTGGGCAAGTTCTCGCTCTAAGTCTGTTAGTTCCCTGCGAATTTTTGCGTATTCAGTGAAATCCCCTAGGTGACATTTCATGGACTGCTCATATCCAGCAAGGGAATTTTGTTTCTCTTTGATTCCCCTTGCCAAACCAACTACAGAACGGTCCGCTTGAAATTGTGCAAAAGAGGTTTCCAGTAGTTCTCTAGATCGCCTAGTTCCAAAAGCCTCAATGAGGTTCACAGCCATGTTGAAAGTTGGTTTGAAAGATGAAGTGAGTGGATAGGTTCGCTTTGAAGCTAGTGTTGCAACGTAGCTTGGATCTAGGTTGCCTGACCATTGAATGACCGAATGTCCCTCGAAGTCGATTCCCCTTCTACCAGCTCTTCCAGTTAGCTGAGTGTATTCACCTGGAGTTATTTGAACTCTTGATTCGCCATTGAATTTATCTAACCTCTCTAAGACAACTGTTCTGGCAGGCATGTTTATGCCGAGAGCCAAAGTCTCGGTTGCAAAAACAACTTTGACTAGTTTTTTCAAAAACAGTTCTTCAACAACCTCTTTGAACGCCGGAAGTAATCCTGCATGGTGGGCAGCTACTCCCCTCTCCAGTGCCTTCAACCAGTCAAAGTAACCCAGGGCAGATAGATCTTCGTCAGGGATGTTCCCACATTTCTCTTCAGCAATTCGACGAATAACTTGCTTGTCCTCGGGTTTGGTCAGTCTTATGCCTGATGCCAAAACAGCTTGGACTGCAGCTTCACAGCCAGCTCTAGAGAAAATAAAGAAAATAGCTGGCAGTAAATCTGCATCATCGAGAATGTCAATAACATCAGGTTTGCTAAGCCTTACAATCCGACCAAGGCTACGATCTAGATTCCTCGGGTATACCCTGCTGGCTGGATGGCCTCGACGATTCGACAGTGGTTTATTAATTGGTTGGCGCATCTTGTTAGCATGACGCTGAACCAAATCAACATTCACCCGATTACCCTGCTCCTTGTCGCTAAAAAGTGGAATTAGCTCATCACCAAACAACACGTGTTGATTCAGCGGCACTGGTCTAGTTTCGGAAACTATTACTGCAGTATCGCCCCTGACCTCATCCAACCAAGCTCCAAACTCTTCTGCATTTGAAACTGTCGCACTCAGGGAAACTACTTTGACGTCCTTGGGTAAGTGCAATATCACTTCTTCCCAGACCGCTCCCCTAAACCTATCGGCAAGGTAGTGAACTTCATCCATCACCACATAGCCGAGATTGACCAAGGCCTCAGAGTTGGCATAAATCATGTTTCTTAGTACTTCAGTGGTCATTACCAAGAACTGGGCATCGCCGTTGATGTTGGTATCTCCGGTTAGCAACCCGACTTTGTCGTTACCGTACCTTTGCACTAACTCCGCATACTTTTGATTGCTCAGAGCTTTGATTGGGGTGGTGTAGAAAACTTTTAGCTGTTTTTGTTGCGCTAAATGAATGGCAAACTCACCAACGATGGTTTTACCAGCTCCAGTCGGTGCAGCCACCAATACACCTTGGCCGTTGAGTAAAGCTCGGCAGGCTTTTTCTTGAAAATCATCTAAAGGGAAATTTATAAGTTTTAGGAAACTCTCTAGAGCGGGATTTGCCCGGTTTTGTTTGGCTCTAGCAAATCTTTCCGCTGGGCTTAGCTCTTCACTCATCAGATGGATTCATCTGGCGTGTAATCGTTAACTAAATCTTCATTAGCTAGCTCTTTTGATCGGCTTGCGTTTCTGCGCTTATCGTTGGCTAGGGCGATACCTGCCGAAATGAAGTAAAGAACAAGTAATGGAATCATAAGTAAAAACATCGACATCGGATCCGATACAGGTGTTGCCAGTGCTCCAATCACTGCGATGATAAATAGCGCTGGCCGCCAACCTTTCAGGATGGTTTTACCGCTGATGGTTCCAATTGCATTGAGTAAAACCAGAATCACTGGCAGGACAAAAGCAATTCCGAAAACTAGTAAAACTCTTACCGTGAAAAGAACATATTCGGCTGCATTGATAACGTTTGCGCTTCCAGCTGGAGTAAAGGAAAGTAAAGATTTTATGAAGGTTGGGAAAAGCCACCAGCCGAAGTATGCACCGCCGAGAAACAACGGGGTTGAACAAAGCAAGAACAAGATTGTGTATTTCTTCTCTTTGCGTTGCATTGCAGGTGAAACGAAAGCCCAGATTTGGTAAAGCCAGATGGGACTGGCTAAAAACACCCCGATAAAGAATGCGATTTGGAAGTGTAAATCGAAAGCTGAAACAACTGATCCGAAGTTAATGGTTGCGTTAACACCCTGATCCTTGGCAATTTCAATGATTGGTTCTTGCAGAGCTTGAAAAACTGGGGTGAAAAAATACCAACCGGCAACCGTACCAGCAATAATGGCAAAAGCGCTTCTGAAAAGTCGCTTTCTAAACTCTCGAAGATGACCTGAAAGCTTCATGCGCTTTTCAGGATTACGGCGCTTAGCCATTACTCGTCTTTAGCTGAATCTTTCTTGGTGTCTTGCTTCTTGTCTTCGGCGCGTTCGTCGCTCATTTGCTTCATTTCCTTGCGGAAAATACGCATCGACTGACCTAGACTCTTGGCAAAACCAGGCAGCTTTGGAGCTCCCCAAATAATCAATACGACCAACACCAAAATGATGATGTGCCAGCCTTCAAGACCTCTAGCAAACATGTTTTAAGCCTTACTTTTCGGAGTTTTCACTAGCTTCAAGCCTACGGGCTCTTTCTAGTCTCGAGCGCTTAAGAGCGCTTAGTTCAAGTTTAAGCCCTTTAACCTTCTGATTAATCGGATCTACTGACCTAGAGACCCTTTTACTAGTAATCCTGATTCTGATAACCAGAAGGGTCACTGTAATCAAAGACCCTAAGCCCAATACCAACCAAAGCCAAA
>JBEGRI010000101.1:0-3352 GCA_041180525.1 Actinomycetota bacterium
CGTTAGGTCAAGGCCACTGAGATATGCCAACAACATAACCAGTGGGAAAGGAACGAGGGCTGCCATGGCAATCTCAAATCGACGAGCAGCTGTTGCGCGTTTCCATGGTTGAAGATCTAAAGTTTGAGTCATTGAAGTTTTCTCCAAGGCTGAGCTCTGTTAACAATTACATTGGCGATGAAGTTGACGATGAGTGTGACAATAAACAGAACTAAACCAGCAGCCATTAGGCCCTGTTTCTCCTCAGGACTTGCTTCACCAAACCTTGCCAAAATCCATGAAGCGACTGCCCCACCTTCAGGTTCAAGCAACTTATACCAGTTGGTGTCCATGCTCAAATTCAAAACATAGAAGATTGCTACGGTTTCGCCAACTGCACGACCCAAGCCAAGCAGAATACCACCGATGACTCCCGATGAAGAGGTGGGAAAAATAACTCTGCGAAAAGTTGTCAATCTAGATCCGCCAAGAGCCAACGCTCCATTAATCAAATCTCGATCTAGCTGACTGAATATTTCTCGGGTTACCGAAGTTATGATCGGCACTATCATTACTGCAACCACCCAACCTGCAATAAAAGGCGATCGCATAAATCCGTTTTCAGCATCACTAACTTCGAAGATAGGAATGAATCCAACATATTTGTTCAGAATCTCGGCCCAACCTGCTGCAACTGGAGTAAAAACAAGCAGACCCCAAAGCCCAAGAACAACTGAAGGCAGTGCTGCTAGCAAATCAATCAAAGTGGTAAATACCGCAGCCAGCCTCTTGGGAAGCATAAAGACTATTAGGTATGCCATTGAAATTGCCATCGGCGTTGCGATAACAATTCCAATAGTTGCAATTAATAAAGATCCCCAAAGCATAGGGAAAAGTTGCAACACCATCGGTGAGCTATCTGGAGACCAAGTGGAACCAAAAACAAAATCAAATCCCTGGCTCTGCAGAGCTGGCCATGCTTGCCAAAGCAAGAAACCTAGAACAAAGGCAACGATAATAAAGGCAAAGTATGCGGCCAGCGATGTTGTCCCAAAAAACCACCGGTCCCCTCGGCTTAACGGCCCAGCGGCAAGCTTACGTCTTGGAATTTCTGGCGATTTCATCTGAAATAGTTTGATGAAACTGGCTTAAGCCAAGTTGGAATAGAGGTTAACGCAAGGTTAACAGGCTAAAAATGTAGGACGTTTCCGCTCCAGATTTGCCACATTCTCACTGCCATAACTGCAACAGTCAACCCAGCGACACCCATAACGACTGTTGACCATCTTGTTCTTTCAAAAATGGCCCAAATCACACTTGCCGGTGGGATCAACAAAGCTGTAATGATGTAGCCGAAGAACTCTAAAGTGTCACCGGTGGCATTTGCTCCTTGGGAAACCAGAACCGAACTCCAAATTAGTTGGACAAGCAAAGCCAACTCAACCACTGCAGTTGCTCCAACCGACCACCAGGAAGGTGCTCTTCCAATCAGTCCAAGAAGCAGGGCATAACAACCTGAAATAAGTGCAGCTACGACCAAAATCTGATAACTCAAATCAGTCATCGCTCTCCTTAGGAAAAACAACAACAGATTTAACTAAATTTTCACCCTTTGGCTCGACTATAGCTACCAAATCTTCGCCGCAAATGCTTGCGGCAATGCCATCTAGTTTTTGCTTCAGCGGGATACCGTTACGAAGTTTTGTAGCGTCAAGTTCATCAATTTGAATAAACTTCATGAATTGCTTGACTGCATCACTAGCAGTTATCACCATGGCCGATGCTGCATCAAGATTTTCGATTTGCTGTGCAGATTCAACACTAAAAGCACCAACTCGAATTCTGCGCAATGCAGTTAGATGCCCACCAACACCTAGATCTGCACCTAGATCCCTAGCTAAAGCTCTGATGTATGTTCCTGAAGAACAGCTAACTTCAACATCAACCTCGATACTTTTTTCAGTAAACCTAACTGGAGCAGTGATTTCAAATTTCTCGATAACCACTTCATTGGCCTTAAGATCCACTGCCACTCCGGCTCGCACCAAGTCATAAGCTCTGACCCCAGCAACTTTTTTAGCTGAAACTGAGGAAGGTATTTGCGTAATAGTTCCAGTCAATTTTTTTATTCCAGAGCTAATACTCTCTTCAGTTATTCGAGCTAAATGATCTGGTTCTGCTAACGTAAGTACTTCCCCTTCAGAATCATCAGTGATAGTTGAACTTCCAAGTGAAATCGTTGCAGTATAGGTCTTGTCTAGACCAACTAAATAGGTAAGCAACTTGGTGGCTGAGCCGATTCCCAAAACTAACAAACCCGTTGCCATCGGATCTAAAGTCCCAGCGTGTCCGACTTTTTTAGTCCCAAGAATTTTTCGCACCTTGGCAACAACATCATGGCTAGTAAAACCGATGGGTTTATCTACCAGCAATAAACCAGATGTCACTTAGTCCGCTTCGTTCTTTGGCTCTTTGTAAGGTTTTTCATCACCAGCGAAGCTAGCCTGTTTGGCTTGCCTTGCGGTCTCCTCATCTCGAGCCCTGGCCTGAGCCAACAGGTCGTTCAGGTGGGCGGCACTTTCAGGAACCTCATCCAATAAAAACTCGACTGTTGGGGTAACTCTGATACCAAGCTGATGCCCGATCTCACCACGTATACGTCCGCGATAACGCTCCAAGATTTCAGCAGTAGCTTTTTCCTGGGTTGCATCACCGAGAACCGTGTAGAAGATTTTTGAACTGGCAAGATCTGGGCTCACCCTAACGTCAGTTATAGTTACGAAACCTAGTTCCTGGTCCTTAACTACTTTCTCTAAGGCTTCAGCTGCCAAAACTTTGATTCTCTCAGCTAAACGCCTTGCACGAGCTGCATCAACCATTAGACCCTCGGCTTCTCCTTCATCTCAAAGGTCTCAATAATGTCGCCAATCTGAATCTCGTTGAAGTTAGAAAGTCCAATACCACATTCGAAGTCGGTCTTGACCTCGTTGGCATCATCCTTGAAACGCTTCAAAGATTCAATCTTGAGGTTATCGGCAATGACTGCGCCGTCTCTAAGCAAGCGAGCTGAAGAGTTACGTTTGATTGAACCTGATCTGACCATCGAACCTGCGATAGTGCCAACCTTGGATGACTTGAAGATTTCTCTAACTTCAGCAGTGCCGAGTTGAACTTCCTCAAACTCAGGTTTGAGCATGCCTTTAAGTGATTTCTCAATGTCCTCCAAGGCAGCATAAATAACTGAGTAGAAACGAATGTCAACACCTTCGCGATCTGCTCTTTCCTTAGCCTTATTATCTGGACGCACGTTGAATCCGATGATGATGGCATTATCAACTGTTGCCAAGTTAACATCGCTTTCAGTAATCGCTCC
>JBEGRI010000102.1:0-3309 GCA_041180525.1 Actinomycetota bacterium
CCACTTCTAATCGGAGTTTCAATGAACTTGTAACTTAGCGAGGAAATAATCAAGGTAAGGGCTAGGCCTAAAAGTTGTTGCCACCAGAGGGTAATGCCAACAGTCCAACGCATTAGGACAAAGACTCCCCAATGCCACAAATACAAAGAGTATGAAATCTTACCTAGATAAACAATTGGCCTACTGGTGAAAATCTTAGAAAGTTTAGTTTCAGCAACTTGAGAGCTAGAAGCCAAAAACATAAACAGCACACTGGCAAGCACCGCAGGAACAGCCCAGAAGAAGGGGAAGTTATTTAGATTCGCAAATAACAAGCCAGCCAACAAAAGCGCTGTTGCAATAACACTCAGAGTGGTCCTGGTGTTTCTAGCTAACTGTCTTTCTCTTTTAGCGACTAATAGGTAAAGCAGAGCTCCTAAAGCAAGTTCCCAAAATCTGGATGGAAGGAGATAAAAAGCCTGTAATGGCTGAGATTGCGTTTGCCAAATACTTATTACCAGCGAGGCAGTAGTAAGCAGACTTAGAGCAATTATTGAGATTCGAATCAAGGCTTTCTTGGCACTAATACTGGCAAATACCAGCAAGCAAAGAATTAGTGGGTAAAACAAATAGAACTGTTCTTCAACACCTAGGGACCATGTGTGTAAGAAGGGGTTGTAATCCATTCGTTCAGCAAAGTAGCCATCACTACTTAACACCAACTGAATATTGCTGGCTCCGAAGATTGCCCAGGTTCCAGTCTGATAAATGCTTTGAGATAGGAAGGTTTTTGGTATGAAATAGGAACTCAAAGTTAGGACGATCGCAAGATAAACAAATAGTGCTGGAGCGATACGCAGAATTCTTCTTCGATAAAAACCGGTAAAGAAGCTGATTACGCCTTTAGGTTTTCTCTCCATCAAAGATTTGGTGATTACAAAGCCAGATATGGCAAAGAAAATGTCAACACCAACAAAACCGCCAGGTAAATATGAATGATCCAAGTGGTAAAGAATCACTGCAACAACCGCTAAAGCTCTAAGCGAGTCAATCCCTCTAAGGTGATCGCTTTGGGGAAGGGAATTATTGGTCATTAGCGTTAAAAGTCTTATCCTGAAGGGTTTCCTTTGACCTAACAAGTCTAGGTTGAGCCAAGAGCCAATCTGAGTAGGTGGCAGCATTGCAGGCTGGGTGAATATCCTTCAGTCGCTAGACTTTACTCTGGATAAGGAAAGAAACTATGAGCCAAATAGGCATTATTAAGGAATTAGCTGGTGAAACTAGGGTTGCTTCTACCCCAGTGACCGTCAAAGCGCTAATTTCTCTTGGATATTCCGTTTTAGTTGAAACTGGTGCTGGAGCTGCATCTGACTACCCAGATAGTTCATATGTTCAAGCAGGTGCCTCTGTTGTATCCAAGGAAGAGGCTTGGAAAGCACCACTGATTCTCAAGGTCAACGCTCCAAGCAACGAAGAGATTACTTCCATCGCGGATAACGCCACCATCATAAGTTTGCTGTCCCCAGCACTAAAGCCAGAATTACTTGAAGCACTAGCGACCCGAGGCATCACTGCTATCGCATTGGATGCTGTTCCGAGAATCTCTAGAGCACAGTCAATGGATGTGTTAAGTTCCATGGCTAACATCGCGGGATACCGTGCCGTTATTGAAGCAGCTCACGAATTTGGTAGATTCTTCACCGGCCAGGTAACTGCTGCCGGTAAAGTCCCGCCAGCCAAGGTGTTAGTTGCTGGTGCTGGTGTTGCCGGTCTTGCTGCCATCGGTGCCGCATCAAGCCTTGGTGCAATAGTCAGAGCAACTGACCCAAGACCAGAAGTTGCTGATCAAGTTAAATCGATCGGTGGAACATACCTAGCAGTTGAAGTTCAAGAGCAAATGCAATCTTCTGATGGCTACGCTAAAGCAACTAGCGAAGCGTATGACAAACGTGCCGCTGAGATTTACTCTGAGCAAGCGATGGACGTTGACATTATTATTACCACCGCTTTGATACCTGGTCGACCGGCACCAAAACTAATCACTGCAGAAGACGTTGCCAGCATGAAGCCAGGCAGCGTTATCGTCGACATGGCTGCCGCCCAAGGTGGAAACGTTGCAGGAACGGTTGCCGGAGAAAAGATTGTCACTAGTAATGGTGTCACAATCATTGGATATACCGATCTTCCAGGAAGATTACCTGCCCAATCATCACAGTTATTTGCTACAAACCTAGTGAATCTTTTGAAGCTACTTACCCCAAACAAAGATGGCAAGTTAGCTATCGATTTTGATGATGTGGTGCAAAGAGCTGTAACAGTTGTCAAAGATGGATCAATTACTTGGCCGCCACCACCGGTTCAGGTCTCTGCCGCCCCGGCCCAAGCTAAACCAGTTGAGATGGTTGCCAAAATTGAAAAGAAGATGTCAAACAAGACCAAATCGCTTTTGATCGGAGCTGGCGTTTTAGGTTTACTAGCTATTTGTATGTTTGCTCCCCAACCTCTACCCCAGCACTTCATGGTGCTAACTCTCTCAGTGGTGATTGGTTTCTATGTGATTGGAAAGGTACACCACGCCCTACACACTCCGCTAATGAGTGTCACCAATGCAATCTCTGGAATCATCATCGTTGGCGCTATAAGTCAGCTAACCAGTGCTAACAATCTAGTTTTAGCCTTAGCTGGCATAGCGGTGTTATTGGTAAGTATCAACATTTTTGGTGGTTTTGCGGTGACCAGACGAATGCTCAAAATGTTCTCTAAAGGTGGAGATAAATAATGCAACAGCTAATGGACCTTGCACCTATGTTTGCAACTGCTAGTTACATCGTCGCATCATTACTTTTTATCATGAGCCTTGCTGGCCTCAGTAAGCATGAAACCGCCAAAGGTGGAATTGTCTACGGTATCTCCGGAATGGTCTTAGCTTTATTGGCAACCGGCTTACAAACAATCAGCATCGGCTGGGGCGAACAATCAAGCCAACTTGGCTTAGTGTTCCTTTTAGTTGGTTTAGTTATCGGTGCCAGCATCGGTTTATGGCGCGCCAAAGTAGTTGAAATGACTGGCATGCCAGAACTGATTGCTTTATTACACAGCTTCGTCGGTTTAGCAGCTGTTTTCATTGGCTGGAATGGTGCTTTAGAAACTGGCGAACTTGATTCAGCGCTTTTAGGTGTTCACCATGCTGAGGTGTTTATCGGCGTCTTTATCGGTGCCGTTACTTTCACTGGCTCTATCATCGCTTACTTGAAATTATCAGCAAAGATTTCATCCAAACCTTTGATGTTACCTGGCAAGAATTTCCTAAACGTTGGCGCTTTAGTTGCT
>JBEGRI010000103.1:0-3289 GCA_041180525.1 Actinomycetota bacterium
TAATGCCGTGACCGTAAGCATCTGCCTTTACAACACCTAAAACTTTTACCTTGCCTTTAGCATTAACCAGTTTCCTGATTACATCAAGATTGCTAGCTAAAGCATTTAGATCTATTGTCATCGCTCTCATGGCCTAGCTCCTTCGGCAATAACCATAGCGATAGCCATCCCAGCATCGTGACTTATCGAAAGATGCCACTTACTGATACCCGCTTTTTTAGCCACCTCTGCCGTGTTGCCTAAAACAAGTAACTCTGGTTTACCATGCTCATCTTTGCAAATTTCTATTTCTTGAAAACTAACCCCATTAGAGTGTCCAAAGGCTTTGATCACAGCTTCTTTAGCAGCAAAGTATCCGGCGAGTGACTGAGTTTTAGCTTCAAGTTCATTGTCGGTAAATAAACGTTTAGCCAGATTCTGATTGGTTTCCAACTTGTTTTCAAAACGATTTAGATCAACCAAATCAACACCAACACCTAGAATCATTATTCAACCGTCACAGATTTAGCTAGATTACGAGGTTGATCAACATCAAGACCTTTAGCTCCTGAAAGTTCCATGGCAAAGATTTGTAATGGGATAACTGATAGCACTGGCATTAGCATTTGTGGAACTTCTGGAACATAGAAGACTTGGGCTGCATAGTGGCCGGCCTGATCATCACCCTGCTCAGCTATCGCAATAACTTTTGCACCTCTGGCTCTAACTTCTTGAATATTGCTTATCACCTTAGCGTGCAGTGAATCTGGGTCATTTGGGCTAGGGACTATAACAATCACTGGTTGCCCCTCTTCGATAAGAGCGATTGGGCCGTGCTTTAGCTCCCCAGCAGCAAAGCCTTCAGCGTGGATGTATGCAAGTTCCTTGAGCTTAAGTGCACCTTCCATCACAATCGGGTAGCCAACATTACGACCCAGGAACAAAACAGTCTTGGCATCTTTAAAACTCTTGGCTAAATCTCTTATTCCTTGAGATGAATCTAAAACAGTTGAAATTTGAGCAGGAAGTTTCAATAAAGATCTGCCGATATCTTGTAATTCAAGCAAGGAATGGGCATTACGAATCTTGGCGATGTGTAAACCAAGCAGGTAAAGAACAACTATCTGAGCTGTGAAAGCTTTAGTTGAGGCAACAGCAACTTCTGGGCCAGCGTGAGTGTATAAAACAGCATCGGCTTCACGAGCCAGGGTTGCACCTTGGGTATTACAAATAGTTAGCACTTTAGCGCCAGCTTCTTTGGCGTATCTGGTAGCCATCAGGGTGTCCATAGTTTCACCGGACTGCGAAACGGCAACAACTAAAGTGTTCTCAGTGATAATCGGATTGCGGTATCTAAACTCGTGTGAAAGCTCAACCGTTACCGGAATCCTCGCCCAGCTCTCAATGGCATATTTTCCAACTTCTGAAGCGTAAGCTGCCGTCCCACAGGCCACCATAATAATTCGATCTACGTTTTTGAGTAAACCTGAAAGTGAGGAAAGCTCTTCCAAATGGACACTTCCATCGCTGGCTAGTCTGCCCATTAGGGTATCGCCAACCGATTGAGGCTGGTCAGCTATCTCTTTAGCCATGAACGAAGACCAACCACCTTTGCTAGCAGCACTAGCATCCCAGTCAATCAGGAACTCTTCGCCTTGAACTTTAGCTCCAGCAAAGCTTTCAATTTCTACTTGGTCTTTACGCAGAATCACTATTTCATCTTGACCAACGCTGATAGCTCGCTTGGTGTGTTCCACGAAAGCCGCAACATCGCTGCCAAGAAAGTTTTCACCTTCACCTAAGCCGATAACCAAAGGAGCATTTCTTCTAGCCGCAAGAATTAGTTCGGGATGATCCTGATGGATTATTAGCAGAGTGAAAGCCCCGTGCAGTCTTCTGACAACAGTTCGAAAAGCCCCAATTAAATCCCCAGTGCTTTCATATTCTTTAGCAACAAGATGAGCAACCACCTCAGTATCCGTCTCTGAGGCAAATTCAACTCCTGCTTCCAAAAGCTCTGACTTTAGTTCTGCGAAGTTCTCGATAATGCCGTTGTGAATCAAACTAAGTTTTTGAGTTTGGCCACCCAGGTGTGGATGAGCATTGCCGTCGGTAGGCGCTCCGTGAGTGGCCCACCGAGTGTGTCCGATTCCTATTTGCGCTGCACCTAGAGCATTGGTGGAGATGTCATCAATCAGAATTGACAGTTTGCCGGCTTTCTTACGGGTTTCTAAAGACCCTTGATTGGTGATAACCGAAACACCAGCTGAATCGTAGCCTCGGTATTCCAAGCGTTTTAGACCACCCAACAGAACATCGACTGTTGATCTTGGCCCCACATAGCCGACGATTCCACACATACCTCTAGTTTAAGGCAGAATGGCAGTGTGACCGAAGTGCCTGTAAGCAATAGTGAGGCTTCGCTTTCCCCTTTTGTTGAGATTTCTCGCTCTGATTGGGCTGAACTTGCTAAAAACTCAGACACTGTTCTAACTGAAGCAGAAATTGAAAACATTCGCGGTCTAGGTGACTTTCTAGATTTAGCTGAAGTTAGAGAGATTTACTTACCGTTAAGTCAGCTTTTGAACATCTATGTCACCGAATCACAGAAATTACATCAAGTAACCGGTTCTTTTCTGGCTAAATCAAACAAGCGAACACCTTTCATCATCGGCGTTGCCGGATCTGTTGCTGTTGGCAAATCAACAGTTTCACGCTTATTGAAAGAATTGCTGAGTCGCTGGCCCAGCACCCCAAGAGTTGCACTGGTAACCACTGATGGATTTCTTTATCCAAATTCAATACTGCAAGAGAAAAACTTAATGCAACGTAAAGGCTTTCCTGAATCATATGATCGCTTAGCGCTCCTAAAGTTTGTCGCCGACATCAAATCAGGCAAAGAACAGGTAAGCGCTCCACTGTATTCGCATTTGAGCTATGACATCGTCCAAGGTGAAGAAGTTATCGTCGATTCACCGGATGTGGTAATCGTTGAAGGTCTAAACGTATTACAACCACCTGCGCTAGGCCAAGAAGTTGCTCTTAGTGATTACTTTGACTTCAAGATTTATGTTGATGCGCCAACAACAGAAATAGAGCAGTGGTATTTAGCTAGGTTTAGAAAACTTCGTGAATCAGCATTTAGGAACCCTGCCTCTTATTTTCACCGATACACGGAAATACCAGAAGATGAGGCTCTAAATCGCGCCACAGAGATCTGGCGTAGCATCAATTTGCCTAACCTGCTTGAAAATATCATTTCAACAAAGTCAAGAGCAACCTTAGTTTTAGCCAAAGGTAAAGAGCATAA
>JBEGRI010000104.1:0-3272 GCA_041180525.1 Actinomycetota bacterium
CTTAGGTGGCGACATGTCTAAGGTCAAAGAGTATGTGAAGCTGACCAAGCAGTATCCAGGTTTTAGAAAAATTGACTTCAAATGGTCAATGGGCACCGGGAATGATTTCCCAAGGCTAAGAGTTAGGGTTCGTAAAGAACTCGTAGCTTTTGATGCTCCTGATGCCATCCAAGTTACTGAGCAAGGTATAGCTAACGGTGGCAAGCACCTCAAACCTAAGGCTGTTGATCAACTAGTTGCCGAACGTGGTGATGATGTTGTCTTCTTTGACGGTAGAAACGCTTTTGAGGCTCAAATCGGAAGATTCAAAAACGCGATTATTCCTGATGTTCAAACCACGCATGACTTTGTAAAAGAAATCCAAAGTGGAAAGTATGACGACATCAAAGATAAAGCTGTCGTCACATACTGCACCGGTGGAGTTAGATGTGAGATTCTTTCAGCCATCATGCTAGATAACGGTTTCAAAGAGGTCTATCAGATTGATGGTGGCATCGTTCGATACGGTGAAAGCCAAGGAGATAACTCTCTCTGGGAAGGTTCACTATATGTCTTTGATGACAGATTGAACATCAACTTCACTGAAGACGCCAAAACGATTGGTAAGTGTGAAACCTGTTCAGCCCCAACAAGCAGATTTAGAAACTGCCAGGCAGCTAAATGTCGTGACCTAATTCTGCTTTGCGATAACTGTGCAGAAGATCCAAACAATCTTGTTCACACAGACCAACACACTAGAGGTAAACGCAGAGCCCAAGTTGGTTAAAACTAAAACCCCCAGAGAATATCCGGGGGTTTAGTTTTTACCAGAGAGGAGAAACTAGTTTGTTGCTGTAACTGTGATGCTCTGAGTTGATACAACACTGATTAGTGAAACTTTGTAATCACCTGGGTGAGGCAAGTTCAAAGTTATTGTCTGTGATCCAGTTCCTGTTACCGGGACAGTGAAACTGTGATCTGGTCTTACTGGTGCACCAGCTGGAGGGGTAGGTGCGTTAGCAGGCTTAACTTCTGTTACAAGTAGCTGATAAGTTCCAGTTGCAGGAACATCAACCGTTACTGTCTTAGTAATCGGCGTGAAGTTCATGCCACCATCAGGACCATGTCCACGTCCGTGTCCATGTCCACGACCACCATCGTTGTCACCGTCGCCCATTCCAAAACTAGGTGGGGTTGCAGTTGCGCTAGGGGTTGAAGTTGCGCTGCTGGTTGCCTTGCTTGGGTTGCTCTTACTTGCTAGCGCTGGAGAGGCTAGCGCGATAGCTGTAATAGCGATCAAAGAAGTTGCAACTACTGTTGCTTTGTTCTTTATTTTCATCAGATTTTCTTTCTTTCGGCTTACAAACCTAAGATACGGAAGTTTGGGTCTTAACGCCCTGAAACTCAGGAACACCTAAACCTATTGGCAGGTTTCTCTCAGTTTCAGTGCGCGAGGCGGGACTTGAACCCGCACATCCTTGCGGACACTGGCACCTGAAGCCAGCGCGTCTGCCATTTCGCCACTCGCGCAATAACAGGTAGAGATTAGCATCTAAGCCCAGTTGGCTCTATCACGCTTTAAACTTGACTAATACAGGTAAGGATGACTGGTTTGGGTTTCGTTGAAAAGTTTGAAAGACGGTTAGAACGCCTTGTTAACGGCGCTTTCTCCAAAGCCTTTAAATCTCAAATCCAGCCAGTAGAGATTAGCTCTGCCATCAAGGGGAAGATGGATGCCGCTGCCGCGGTAGTGAACAAAGATCGCATCCTTGCTCCGAACACATTCAAAGTAAGGCTAGCTCAGACAGATTTTTCGAGACTCAGTCAACTAGGTCCCTCATTGCATTCAGAGATAGAGAAGCAGGTAACTGCTCATGCTAAGAAACAGCGCTACCAATTTGCCGCTCCTCTAGAAATATCCATCGAGTCTTCCTCGACTCTGGGCCTGGGTCAGATTCATGTTTCGGCATCAGGTTCTAAGCCACTAGACGTTCAATCGATAACCTGGCAACCGGTTTTAGAAATTAACGGTAAACAAATCAATCTGAACTTACCTAGAACAACAATTGGTCGAGACGCTTCAGCTGATATTCAAGTTGATGACGCTGGTTTGTCTCGAACACACTTTGCAATTAGTTGGAATGGCAAAGAAGCAAAGATTGAAGATCTCAATTCAACCAATGGAACAAAAATTGCAGGGATAAAGATTAAAACCCAAGTCTTACCTGCCGATACTGTTATCAATGCTGGTAGGTCTGAATTTATTTTTAGAGTAGTAGCTAACGGGGGAAACTAATGAGTGAGTTAGCGCTATTTATTGTTCGAGCTGGTTTCCTACTCGTCTTATGGCTTTTTGTTTTAGCCATCATCGCCATCATTAGAGCAGACTTATTTAGTGAAAGAGTTTTAACTAAAGTCGTAGAGAAAAATACCCCAACTGCGCTATCTGCACCAACTACAGGGCTTACCACTGTTGGAAATCTTTCTAATGCTCCTGGTAGCGCAACAATTGTTGATGCGTTCAATGCCGCACCAACTTTTCTTGGCATAATCGATGGTCCTCTCGCTGGGTCTGAAATAGCAATAGATAGAAGAGAGTTAAGAATAGGTAGAGCACCTAATTCTGATTTGGTTTTAGATGATGACTACGTTTCAGCGAACCATGCTCGATTACAAAAAATAGACGATGGTTGGATGCTTCAAGATCTCAATTCAACGAATGGAACCTTTGTCGATGGTGTTCGTATCGGTGCTCCGGTTAAAGTTCAAGCGGACATGCAAATACGTATCGGTAAAACCATTTTTGAACTTAGAGGACAGTAATGACTATCAAGCTAAGTTCTTCAGCTAAAAGTGATAAAGGTAAAGTTCGTTCAAGTAATCAGGACAGCGGTTACTCAGGTAACAACCTTTTTATTGTTGCTGATGGTATGGGCGGACACGCTGGAGGTGACATCGCCTCCGCTTTAGCAACGCAAAAAGTTGCCAGTGCTGATGATGTCTATGAAAGCAGTGAAAGTGCTATTGATGCTCTGACTCAGTCGATGAAAATTGCTAACCAAAATCTACTCAAAACTGTTAGCGACTACCCCTACCTAGAAGGCATGGGAACCACCATGGATGCCCTTATCTTTACAGGGACTACCGCTTCGATTGTCCATATTGGTGACTCTAGGGTCTATCACTTACGCGGAAGCGCGATGAAACAGATAACCAAGGATCACACCTTTGTTCAGAAACTTATCGACTCGGGTCGTATCACCGAAGAGGAAGCTCTATATCACCCTAAACGT
>JBEGRI010000105.1:0-3209 GCA_041180525.1 Actinomycetota bacterium
GTTTTGCTGTCACCGATAGAAACGATGGAGCCAGTGAGCAAACTGAACTTTCCGGTCGCCCGACCTGGATAAAGCGATAAAGCCAAAATACCAATACCTAAACCAAAAGGCATCAGAACACCAGTTATTGAATTTCTACTTCGAGCTTTACCAGCAACCAATCCAATAATTAGAGCTGCTAGTAACGAACCTAAGATTGCGCCTAAAGTCACATCGATTGATAAAAGCAATGCAACAGAAGCCCCAGCGAAAGATAACTCGCTGATACCGTGAACAGCAAAAGAAGAATCTCGATGAATAACGAGCGTGCTAACTAAGCCACCAATCACTCCGAGCAATCCGGCAACGATGAGTGAAGGCAAAACCAAAACAACTAGTTGGTTGAAGTCGCTGAAATCAAAAACGATGTTCATCGCTCCTCCTCATGGTGATCATGAGAGCCAGTGCCAACGACAACTATGCGACCTTTGTTTCTGAGAACTTCAACTTTAGTTCCGTAAAGTTCTGATAAAACTTCGCTTCTGAATACTTCTTCAGGAGTTCCGATACTGAAAGAACCATTCGCCAAATACAGAACTCGATCAACCATGTCTAAAACTGGGTTGACATCGTGGGTGACAAATAGGACTGCCGTCTTATGATCGACTGCTTCGTCTTTGATCAACTCGCTAACTATCTCCTGTTGTTGTAGGTCTAGAGCTGATAGTGGTTCGTCACAAAGCAGCATTTTAGGATCAGAGACAATAGCCTGAGCCACTCTCACCCGCTGCTGCTCCCCACCACTTAGCTCAGAGAAGTTCTTGTTAGCTAGGTGTAAGACATCAGCGCAAACCAGAGCCTCATTGATTCTCTTGGTTGATTTAGCGAGCGGCAGGAATAGCCCTAGTTTGTGTCCGTTCAAACCAAACCGAACCAAGTCCTTTACTTTGACGTTGGTGGCTTCTTCAAGAGCTCGATGCTGGGGTATGTAACCAATCTGGTTGTTACCCAAGCCAACCAGGTTATTATCAAATCTAATTTGACCAGAGGTCAACTTAATCTGCCCAAGTATCGCTTTCAACAAACTAGTTTTACCAGAACCATTAGCACCGATAATCGCGATGAATTCACCGCTAGCAACCTCTAAGTTGAGATTTCTCCAAAGCAGTCTTCCGTCTATTTCTAGAGCTGCATCTCTAATGCTGAGAACACTACGCTGATCCATGTAACCCCTGAACTGTTAATTTCAAAGCATTGCTGACACGAGCCATATTCAAGTAATAGCAATCTAGGAAACGCATACCAACTCCAACGTTTGCTGGACATAAACCTGTCTCGCTGAATCGCAACACAGGAACATTAATGCTTTTTGCATAGTTTTCCAGTTCAGTTGCTTGTGCTGATTCAACTTGCTTATTTGACACGAAGAACGAAACTTTCTTTTCTTTCATCAAAGCTTTATATCCATTCATTTCTTTAACTGAAAGTTCAATGCCATTTAGGAACTTTGTTCCGTATTCAATAGGGGATAAGCCGAGATCTATTAGTTCTAGATTTGCGATGTTCTCTGGAGAAGCAAAATAGATTCCTCTATCTTTCGGTAATGCTTTTTTAAAGTTCTCCTGAACTGAAACTATTTGCTGAGCTTGACCTTGAAAATCTTCTAGTGCTTTTTCATAGATCGATTTGTATTGTGGCTGTAATTTTTCTAAAGCTTTAGTTATGACCGGAGCTAAATTCATAGCACTCTTCAAGTCATACCAGAGATGAGGATTGTCATCCGTTTCTGCTGCAAACAATGGACAGAAAGTTCCAGATGCACATCTAAATTGACGGTAGTCCTGAGCAACAATTGTGTTTTCTTTCGGGAAGTTCGTTGAATCTAAAAGTGGTTGCATATAAGCGTCAACATCTGTCCCAATACTGATTACTAAATCAGCATTAGCTACCCAAAGACGGTCTTTAGCTGAAGGTTCAAATTCGTGAGGATCAACGCTGTTATCTGACGTTATAACCTGAATGTCAAAGGTTGGATCAGCTTCAGCATTCATGGAGCCTTGAAGATCTCTCACCAATTGGGCATAAGCGGGAGTTGAAACCACGATGTTTGGCTTAGGCCCATCACTGCTCTGGGTTGAACAAGAACTCAATCCAGCGGCCAGCAATAGCGCCAAAGCAAAAAGAGAAAGTCGCTTCATAACTAGAAACTACTGTTAATGATAATGATTGTCAATAACATTTAGCCTAGAAGCAGAGCCGGCTCCTCGAGGATAGAGGCAACATCTTGGACGAACTTAGCAGCCACGTCACCATCAACCACACGGTGGTCAAATGTTGCGCCAATAGTGGTGATTTGACGTATAACGATCTCATCCTCCACCACCCAAGGCTTAGGCCTGACCGAGCCAAAGGCAACAATACCGACTTCGCCAGGATTCAAAATAGGCGTTCCGGTATCTACTCCGAAAACACCGATGTTGGTGACCGTGAAAGTTCCATTCTGCATCTCAGCCGGAGTAGTTTTACCTTCTCTAGCTGTCAGAGCAAGTTGCTCAATCGCTTTGGCTAGTTCCACCATTGACATGCTGTCCGCGTCTTTGATATTGGGAACTAACAAACCTCTAGGTGTTGCAGCTGCGATACCCAAGTTCACATAATGATGAACAATGATCTCGGCGTCGGTCCAAGAAGAGTTAACGTGTGGGTTTCTCTTGATCGCCCACATAATCGCCTTGGCAACAACGAGCAACGGAGTTACTTTAACGCCAGTGAATTCTGGTGAAGCCTTAAGTCTCTTTACATACTCCATGGTTCTGGTTGCATCAACATCTACGAAAAGAGATACGTGTGGAGCTGTGAAAGCTGATTGAACCATTGCTGTGGCGATAGCTTTACGAACACCTTTTACTGGAATTCTCTCTTCACGCTCACCGCTATATACAGGTGCACTACTAACAGTTCGAGCTGCAATTGGTTTAGATGCGGCAAGAACATCCTCGCGAGTGATTTCACCGCTTGGACCACTGGCAGTAACACCACTCAAATCAACATTTAAATCTTTAGCAAGTTTTCTAACCGGAGGTTTTGCTAACACGGTGCCACTCGGTGGAACAACAGCAATCAAATTAGTATTCGGAATCGGATTAGAGATTTCAGCAACATTAGGTTGTGTTGCTTTTCTTCTTCTAGAAGATGTCGCACCTGAAACTCCATACCCAACCAAATTAGGT
>JBEGRI010000106.1:0-3167 GCA_041180525.1 Actinomycetota bacterium
CAACAAATTGATTCAGCAACCTCATACACAACACTGTCGCTGATTGCAGATGCTGGAAATGCCTCAACCGGACAAAAGTATTACTTCAAAAACTTCTCCTTCCCTGGGGCCCTTATCCCAGCTAACTCGCTAACTACAACCTCCACCAGCCCATCACTTTCTTCTGCTGCAGGATCAAATAACGGTTATCTCTGGTCTGAAGAATTTAATGGTGCTTCTGGCAGCCGACCTAATTCAGCTAACTGGAAATATGCTTTGGACTGGAATAACTTCATTCAAGGAACTGCACCTGATTTAGTTGAGCTTGATGGTAACGGCAACCTAGCGATCGGTATGCAAAAGTGTTCCGATGGATCATGGAACGGTGGAATAATCCACACTCTAGGTAAGACTGCTTTCCTTTACGGCAAAATGGAAGCGCGCATCAAGATTGCTTCAGATCCAGGCTGGTTCAGCGCTTTCTATATGTTCGGTGAAGATGTTGCTCACTGGCCAACCTGTGGTGAATTTGATATTCAAGAGTCTGGGCCTTGGACTGACTTTGGTTCTAGCGGAACCATTCATGGCAACTACCCAGGAACTAGTACCGACTGGAATAACGGTGGCGGTTTTATGACGCCAGTGACGCTAAATCGCGCGCAATTATCATCCGGCTTTCACACTTATGGTTTGCAGTGGACACCAACATCAATTGAGTTCACTTTAGATGGCTCTGTTTATAAGCGATTTACTAAAGCTGATGTGCTTCGAGATGGTGGAACATGGCCTTTCGATGTTCCAGAGTTTGTTGTCTATAGCATTTATCCTTTCGCTGCCAGCATGCCAGCTAACGCAGCCCCAGGAACAGTCTTGCGTGGCCAAGTACTAGTCGATTGGATTCGTTATAGCCAATATCAAGGCTATGGTCAGGTGTTCAACCGCTAATTAGTGAGGCAAGAATGGAATCACTAGGTAGATTCCATAGAGCAAAGCGCTAACACAGACAGCAAACAAAACGTAAGCGCCAACCATGTTTAGCGACTCAACCTGTTGCGCCTTGAAATTACCTTTACGAGCCTTACCTGAAGATCCCTGTGCATTAGAAAGCATTCGAATTCCAAGCGAAAAACAGGTAACAATCAAAGTGGTGAAGCCAACGGCAGCTCCGAAGACCAGAAGAAAGGCTTCCCAGTTAATAGTGATTGACATTAGTTTTTACCTTTCTTGTTCTTTCGTTTAGCTTTAGCATCAGCTTTTTTCTTTGCTTTGGCAGCTGCCTTGATCTGTCTAGCCGAGAGGACTACCTCGCTAGCCCCTTCAACTTCACTGCTTAGATGAGTGTGTGAAACTTTATTCTTTCTGGAAATTGTAAAGATGGCTATGGCCACTGCTGCGGTAAGTAAACCATCAGCAACTAGCCCCCAGTTACCTTGCATGGTTAGATAAGCGGAAGCAGCACCAACAACACCAGCTGCTGGAAGTGTTAGTAACCAACCAACAAATATTTGACCAGCTTTAGTCCAACGAACGACCCCACCTTTTCTACCTAAACCAACTCCGATAACCGAACCAGAGGCAACCTGTGTTGTTGATAGCGCGAAACCAAACTTACTGGAAGCAAGGATGGTAACACCGGTGGAAACTTCAGCCGCAAAACCTTGCGGTGGACGAATCTCAGATAGACCAGTTCCAAGTGTCTTGATGATTCTCCAACCACCGGCGTATGTTCCAAGAGCTATAGCAAGCGCTGCGGCAACTACCACCCAGAGCTCAACGTGATCACCACTTGCCTGAACACCACCAGCAACTAGAACCAAGGTGATTACACCCATGGTCTTTTGGGCATCGTTCGTTCCATGAGAAAGCGCAACTAGAGAAGATGAGAATATTTGTCCAATTCGGAATCGGCCACGCCCAGTTGCCAGGTCTGAATCATCACCTCGTTTGGTAATCAAATAGGCAACCTTAGTTGCAATAAATGCAACAACTCCAGCAACTAGAGGTGCAAATAAGGCAGGAATAAAAACTTTTTCAACCATCTTGGTGAAGTTGACTCCAGCTGCACCAAAGTAAGCCATGGTAGAGCCGATTAAGCCACCAAAAAGAGCATGCGAAGAAGATGAAGGTAAACCTAGAAACCAGGTAGTCAAATTCCAAATGATTGCGCCAGTCAAACCGGCAAAAACTAGTTGTGCTGTGATGTTGATGCCAGGATTGATCATGTCGACCGAAATGGTTTTAGCGACCGTAGTAGATAGGAATGCACCAACTAAGTTCATAATCGCCGCTACAGCAACAGCAACTCTAGGTCGCATTGCTTTAGTGGCAATTGGGGTCGCCATGGCATTAGCCGTGTCATGAAAACCATTGGTGAAATCAAAAAATAGCGCTATTGCAACTACTAAACCAACAATAAAAATAGGATCCATTGGATTCGGGTTTCCTTGTCATTTACCTTATTAACTAACCGTTAAGCAGGTTACCGTTAGATTAACTACTAGAAACGCTGCAACATAAAATCGTTAACCAGATGTTCACCTTGGACTTAAAAACTAGACTTTATAGAGGCTAAACGGAGGAGATTCCCTATGGAATCAAATGAAACTACCTTAGGTTCTGCTTGGGGCAGGATAGGGCTTATCGAGGTTTGGGGGCGCCAACTGCTCTGGTTTGGCATCATCTCCAGTGCGCTGCTGAGCCTGTCCTTTGATGCTGCCAGATTGAATAACTTCACCATTATCTGGCTACCTGTCAAGGCTATTGCTTTTCTAGTGATAGTCATTGTTGTTACTCTCGCCAGGGTTATAGCCAAGCGAATCAAAGTAACTGAAGAAAATAAGGCCCTTTGGAATCTATCCTTAGCCGGTTTAGCAATTGGATCTTCGAATGCTGTGTCTTTGTTTTTAGCTAAAAGTTTTGGGATTCAAGACTCAAGCGACTACTACCTCAGATTCCTAGCTGGAGCTGGAATTGGAGTTTGTTTGCTTCTGATTTACTCAAACATACGTCCCAAAGCAATCGAAGCCGCCAAAGACCCTAAAACAAAAGCAGTCCGCTCAATCAACTTTTCAGATTCAATCAGCCCAGTATCTTCAACACTTTTAGCCTTATTGGTCTGGTTGGCTCTAAAACAATTTATTCTTCGAGAAGCAGCCTTCACTGACATATTTGTTTGCGCAGGCATCTAT
>JBEGRI010000107.1:0-3159 GCA_041180525.1 Actinomycetota bacterium
GCTAAAGATAAAGGTTTATTGCTTTTGATTCTGGTTTGGACTGGTGCTCTAATCGGAATATTTTTTCGAGTGTTTTGGATTAATGCCCCCAGGTGGCTCTATGTCCCACTTTATGTTGCCCTTGGTTGGATAGCCATGGTTTATGTCACTGATTTCTATTCAGCGAACGCTATAGCGATGAACCTGATCCTCGCCGGTGGACTTTGTTACACCTTAGGAGCGCTCATTTACGGGTTTAAAAAACCAAATCCTTTTCCAGGTCACTTTGGCTTCCATGAGATTTTTCATTCACTAACAGTTTTAGCGTTCATCTGCCACTGGGTAGCTTCCTTGCTAGTATCACTAGCTCCGCTTACTAATTCCCTTGGCGGTTAGCTCTCTCGGCTCTTTCTCTAGCTAATTCTCTAGCCTCTTCTTCAGCAGCTTCTTCTTCAGAGATTTCATCTCTGATTTCTTCACGGTAACGGAGTCTACGAATACGCCTGACCATGTCCCAAATTACGAAGGCAACGCCAACTGCCATGAGGAAGGTAAAGAGCCAACCTAGGATACCTGGGCTAGTAGCGATAGCTCCCTCACTCTGAGTAGGGTCGCCTTCGGTGAAACGGATGATAGCTAGAAGATTCATGGTTTAACCTTAACCTGATGAAAGATAACTTGGATCCAATCGCCCAAAGATACGGAACAAAAAAGTCCAATCCAGCCCTATTAATCTCCATAGCAGCTGGCTTGACCGCTGTATTTATAACCTGGGCAGTCTGGTCGGTTTTCACTGGAGCTAAGCCTGAGTTCAAAACCACTGGCTATCAGGTAGTCGATAAGAATCACGTCCTAGTTAAATACACCGTAAATAAGAGCAAAGATCAGAATGTGGTTTGCACTATTCAGGCTCTAAAAGAGGACTATGCAGTAGTTGGCTTTAAGGAGATTGCCTATCCGGCAGGAACTGGAAATATCAAGGATTCTTTCTTACTGAAAACCACAGAACCAGCTGTTACTGGGCTGGTTGATAACTGTAGGTTTTATTAGAATAGATGTAAACCCGCTCGAGCTTAGCTCGAGCGCTTTTATTTACTTTGGAGTGTAATGAGTAACCAGAATTGGCTATCCCAGGAAGCCTATGACAACTTGAAAGCAGAGTTAGATAACCTGCTAAATGTTGAACGCGCCGCTATAGCCAAAAAGATTCAGGAAGCTAGAGAAGAAGGCGACTTGAAAGAGAACGGTGGATATCATGCAGCTAAAGAAGAGCAAGGCAGAATCGAGGCTCGTATCGCAAGGCTAAATGATATTTTGGCTCATTCAGTAGTTGGAGCTGCACCTGAAGCTGGTGACACGGTAAAACAAGGAATGGTTATTTCAGCAGAACTAAATGGTAGTGAGATTGAGTTCTTACTGGGTTCTGCTGAAATGGCTGAAAGCACTGAACTGACTGTTTATTCCCCTGACTCGCCGTTAGGTAAAGCGATTATCGACGTCAAGATTGGTGAAACAGCTCAATACACTGCACCGAATGGCAAGAAAATCTCGGTAAAGATTCTTGGTATCAAACACTTTGAGGGTTAACCTCAATGATTTTTGAACTGACCAATCAAGAGGCAAAGTTAATCGCATTACATGCCGTTGGTTTAGATTCAAGACAAGATAAAACTGTTCTAGATGTCATTGATCGATTTGGCATGCTCCAGATTGACAGTGTTAATGTCTTTGAACGAGCCCATTACATGCCTTTATTCTCAAGGCTGGGTAGCTATGACAAGAATGAACTAGATTCGCTAACCACAGGTAATCAACCCAAACTGATTGAATACTGGGCTCATCAAGCAAGTTACATCAGACCCGAAAACTGGCACCTCTACGACTTTCGGATGCAGTATTACCGGGATAGGGCAGCTAAAGCCAATAGCTTTGAAAAGCAGAATGCCAAAATCATCAGCTGGATCAAAAGTGAACTAAGAGCAAACGGTCCGATGACCAGCTCACAGTTTGAACACGAAGATAATGTTCGCCAAGGCTCTTGGTGGGGCTGGAGCACCGTCAAACGCTCGCTGGAGTCCTTATTTAGACAAGGTGAGTTGATTGTTGCTGGTAGAAAGAACTTCAGCAGGCTATACGCCTTGCCTGAGCAGGCTTTATCAACCAAGAATCGAAACAAGAGCATAGACCCTTTTGAAGCCAGAGTAAAGCTCCTAGCACATTCAGCAAAGCTGATGGGTGTTGGAACCATCAAGGACATCGCTAATGTGTGCTTCTATACTCCAACCGAAGTCAAGGCAGAATTACAAGTTCTATTAGATAAAAAGATTGTTTACCCTGTTACTGTTCAAGGCTGGAATAAACCTGCATACATACACAAGGACTACATAAACTTTGATACCAAAACAGTCAAACCAACACTAACCACAGTGCTATCACCTTTTGATCCACTCACCTGGGAAAGAGATAGAGCACTTAGGTTATTCAACTTTGATTACAAAATCGAAATTTACGTTCCTGAACCGAAGCGCATCTATGGTTACTGCTGCCTACCAACTTTGCATAAAGATCAACTAGTTGCACGAATCGATCTAAAGTCAGATAGACAAAATAGTGAACTTCTTATTCAGTCCGCATGGTTAGAAGAGCACTTCTCTAAAGAACAAAAAGCTAACTACGCTAAAGCAATTAGCAAGCATCTCGAGCAAGTTAGAAAATGGCAAAAATTAGATGCAGTGGTTAATAAAGGTAAGGGTAACTTTCCTAGAAGTTAGAACCTAGCTTCTTCAATCTTTCAATACGCATGGCTATCGGCGGGTGGGTTGAGAATAATCTCTCCGCTATTGAAGGCTTAATCGGATCACTGATATACATATGTGCCATAGACCTTGAAGCCTTACGCATCGGACGGCCGTATTGCTGCAATTTATCTAAAGCAGAAGCTAAACCGTCAGGGAACCTGGTTATTTCTGCTCCAGAAGCATCAGCTAAATACTCGCGCTGTCTCGAAACTGCTGCGCTAACCAGAGGCCCTATCAAGAACGAGACAATCCAGGCAACAACACCAAAAGCCATCAAAACTAGCACCAGCTGGCCGCTGTCTTTACTTCTCGAATTTGAGGAGTAAAAGGCCATTCTTAGGAAGAAATCAGCCAAAATACCAACAGCGCTTACTAGACCGAA
>JBEGRI010000108.1:0-3158 GCA_041180525.1 Actinomycetota bacterium
TATTTTTCTGCTCAGTTAATTCTGCTTGCACCGCAGGAGAATTATCTAGAGCTAAAGCATCTAAGATTTGCTGCCTAGCCAAAAGCGCTAAGTAAGGATCACTCGCAGAGAGGTTTACCCCAGCCATTGTGATTGGCAAATTAGCCCCAACCGGAAACTGATTTGCACTTAGAGCAGGTGCTACTAGGGTCGGGTTAGATAAAACTAAAGTATTTGATTGCCCATCAATTCTCGGCATTGGATAATCAATTCTTACCCCCGTACCATCAAGCAAACCAAGGCAAACTTCTGCAAAGTCAGCCCAAGTAGCTTTTGGATCGGCTGGAGGTGGGAAGGAGTTGGTCTCTTTCTGCACAAAAGAAGCAGATACTTCAAGCAGCTGTTCAGCGGCTGATTTCTCATCAACAGATACATCATCTTGTTGGGCTGGTTTTACAGATGCTCCCGAAATACCATTGACAACAACTTCATTTGCGCTGTCGTCGCCCCAGAAGAATTCGTTAGCTTTCGAAGCTATTTTTTTGGAAAGAGTTGCTATTTTCTCTTTAGCCCAAAGTCCAGGGGCTTTTCTAAGATATTTGAAAAGAAATTCTCCAAAAATCTTGAAGGATTCCCAGAGAGACTTTTTGTTTTTCTCAGCATCGCTAAAAGGCAGTTCAGGGTTTAGTCCAAGTATGTCCTTATTTTTGTCGAGAAAACTATTAGCTAGGTTTCGAATGGCGCCCTGAGCAGGTATTTCTGCAAGTGAGTCAAACTCCACTCCTTGAGCGTCAAAAACCCTCGAAGATTCAGTTGAGGCTTCTTGGATGACTGCTGTGACTATCTCGTCTACTAGCTCTGAAGCATCAACATATCTCACAAAAGTTTTCTGAAGTTGAATGTTTTTCATGTCGCCAACCACATAATTCTTAATGCGATCGATTCCAATCCAAAGTGATGCAGCTGAGCATAGGTTAAGAGCAATATGAGAGTAAATCTGCTCAATATCCTCAGTCACGGGAAGTTCCGCGGCCCCAGGTGAAATTGCATCTCTTGGCACGGCAACTAAATTTAGACGGTTCCGGTGGATTACGTTTCTGCTAAAGTCCTCTGTATTGTCAAAGGGACAAATTAAGTTGACAGATTCACCAAATGCGCTGTAGAGCAGTTCGTAAGCCCTCAATTTGGATTGCAGGTCATCGGTAGTAAATGGCTCGCAACCTTCGAAAAGCGGCTGTAGTACTACTACTTTTATCGTTTCACCAGGAGGTAACTCAGCCAGCCATTCGGCTGTAGGTAAAGTCCGCCTCCCAGAATCTGAAATGTAGGTAGCCTCGTACATTTCAGATTTAACATCTAGCCAAACACTCTCTGAAATTAGTCCAGCCCTGGTCCAGTCCTCACATATGGCACGGACTTGGTTAATGCGAGGTTCCAAACAGTCAGCGAGTATTACCTTAGTAGCCATGTTAACCCTCGACGTCTGGTGGTGTCTCTTCTGGGCTCTCCTGCTGTGGCGGTATAGATGGTGGCATGTCATTTATTTGAATTGAACTGCCGAGATCATCTCTGCCTAATTCACCCAAAACAGAATCGAGAGCTAGAGTCAGGAAAGTAGCTATCTCAAACTCTCGGTTTACGGCGGCAAAAGTGGCTTGCCTTACGCCATTTTTGGTTAAGGTTACCATTCTCTCCCTCACCGCACTCAACCAAGCGACAGCTTTCTCTCTTCTTTCTTCTGGGCTTTTAGCTTCAGCTATTGAAGCTATTGAAGAACCAAAGCCAGCGGAATGTAATCCATTCTTAAACCATTGATCAAGAATGTTGTCAATGTTTGTTACACCTCCAGTCGGTGCCTCCCACCAAACTAAAGGATCAATCATCTTCCGTTCAGCAAGCGATTTCGGTTGAACCTTGAGACCAGCAAAAACTGGTGGAGTAGTTGGGTCGGTGCCAGCACCAATCCTTACAACTAGTTGGTATGCGCGAACTGGCTCGAGGTTTCCTCCAACACAGTGGGCCATCGCAAGCATTAGGCTTTCAAGCAAAGCGGCTGGAACATTCCAGTTAGAGTTGTCAGCACCTGCAGCCGCCATTTTAACACCAAGGTTTCCTACCCCTAAAAGATCCTTAGGGAAGTATGCCCAATCTTGTTCGAAGTCATCGTAAACCTTTACAAGTGACCCACCAACGCCATCGGTTCTAGACTCAAGTTGAATGTGACCAGTAATACGTCCCATAATCCAACCCTGCAAGAAAGCTTCAATCCATTGCTGCGAAGCAGGAACAAAATCAGTCAAAGGTCTTGCTCTGCGCCACTTCCAATAAGCACTCTGAGAACCATTGCTCAGCGAAGTTGCCCAGGTATTTCTAATCGGTTCAGTCAAAGACCTAAAGGCCATAGGCAGATAAGGACTAGCTGGTCGAGAAGATATGAAAATCTCTTTTACTTCCTTAGCAGGATTACAAGCCAGTTGCAAACTTGACAACGAGGCTTGCATAGCCAGTTGAGGGAAAGTACTTATCTTGGTGGTGACTCCACTTAGCAAAGGATCATTAGGAGCAAAAGGTAAAGAACTAAAGGAAAACTTTAGCCCATTTAGTGTCGATCCATGTATTGTTGAGACTAGACTCTCGTCAATTTCAACCAGTGGTGAAGAGTACTGAAGGGTCTCGGCTAACTTATTGGTAAAAGTTAACTCATTATGCGCAATTTCACCTTGTGTCATCTGTGGTGTTCCGGCAAGCCATTCTTGGATTCCTTGCTGACTGTATAGACGGAATGGGGTTGATGGCAGGTTGATCCAAGTTCTCGCATAACCCAAAACATCATTAGGCATAAGCTTCAAACTGTATCTAGCTGGACCTGCAACCCTTCCAGCTACGGCACCTAAAGCTGCTGGATACCAGCTAGCATCACGGCCGATATGTGGATGGCTTCCACCAGCCGCTCGAGTGATAGTCCAACCCAGAATTGAGCTGTACTCACCATTGTCTTCTTTCGAAGATTTAAGCTGCGTAATCAATTCAGAAGCAGCCTCAGCCTCTGGTGTAGCTGCTCCTGGCATTGCCTGCGCAATCTGAGCTGAGAAAGTAGAGCTGAAAGCATTAATGTCCTCCAACAAAACCTCGTTAATCGCTGGTTGGAAATGACTTGGAACAACATCAGAAGTGCTTGG
>JBEGRI010000109.1:0-3127 GCA_041180525.1 Actinomycetota bacterium
TCAGGAATTCGAGAGGTGGCCTCAGCGTTTCCAGAAATTTGTAATGCTTTGAGATTTATAGATTTCAAGCTGGCTTTTTTAGAGGCAGAACCTAGAAGTGTTGCCTGACCCTTGCTAGTGGCAATGGAGTAAACCGTAATGGTGTCTGCCATGGCCTTAGGGGTTGTTTTAGAGGTTTTGAAAAGGATTGAAGTCATAAAGACTATGCTACCTAGAAAGTTAGAATGGAGTTATGAGTGGCTCTGACAAAATCTATCGGGTAGCAAATTGGGAGATAGACATACCTAGGGGTTTACACCTAGTCGGGGCAATATCTGGTTTCACTGATGCCGGCGGAAGCATGAAGCAGTTAGCTGAACACATTCTCTCGAACCTAGATCACGAAATCCTAATTGTCTTCGATAATGACCAACTTCTTGATTACCGCTCCAGAAGGCCGGTTATGTTTTTCGAGCAGGATCACATCGCGGATTACCAACCTGCTCAGTTAGGCATTTATCTAGTTTGGGATGAGGTAGGCAATCCCTTCCTTTTCCTTAACGGCTATGAACCGGATTTCCGTTGGGAAGCTTTTGCTGACGCTATAGAGGAATTAATGATTGACCTCGAGATTCAAGATTTGACCTGGTTGCATTCAATACCTTTCCCGATTCCACACACCAGGCCGGTCGGCGTAACTGTTTCGGGAAACCAACGACAAGTGATTGACAAATTCTCGGAATGGAAACCTAGGACGCAGGTCCCAGGCAATGTAATGCACCTACTTGAATATCGTCTTAGCCAAGCAGCTCATGATTCAACCGGGTTTGTCTTGCTTGTTCCACACTATTTAAGCGATTCTGAATTCCCACAAGCTGCGGTTACTGCCTTCGAACTTCTCTCCGCTCACCTTGGCCTCGTATTCCCTCTGGACGCGTTGCGAGATGAAGGAGTTTTGTTCCTTAGAAGGCTGAGCGAAGAAATAGCAGAGAAACCAGATCTATCCAGAATGGTCGAGGGGCTTGAAAAGAGTTTTCAGAGTGAGAAAAACTCCAATGGTATGGGTGCAGTAAAGCCGAGAGTAAATGAAATACCAGATGCGGAAACGTTGGCTGCAGAATTTGAAGGTTACCTTGCTCGACGTCAAGCCAATCAAGACGAAGAGGAACAAGACTGAGACGTTCACCCAGCTTCGTGCTAGGGATAGCGTCCTTGGCCTATTTCTTAGCGGTCACCCAAAGGTCCTCGCTAGGTGTTGCCACGCTTATTGCTAGTGAGAGATTTCACACCAATGCCCAACAGTTAGCCTCACTTGCTGTTTTTCAACTAGTTATTTACGCAGCAATGCAAATTCCAGTTGGGATTTTATTGGATCGTTTTGGTGCTAAACGATTACTGGCAGTAGGCGCTTTGATAATGGCAATTGGTCAAATGACCGTTGCACTTTCACCGAACCTGCTGACAGCCGTAATCGGACGCATGTTGGTTGGAATGGGAGACGCCTTCACTTTCATTTCAATGATTCGAATGGTAAATGGTTGGTATAAAGGCGCTAAAGCTTCCAAGGTGCAACAATACATATCCTCTGGGGGACAACTTGGACAGTTCTTTTCGGCAGTTCCGTTCTGGTGGATGTTAGAGCATCTTGGTTGGAATCTTGGTTTCAGCATTATGGCCACAGCATCCTTGATAACTGTGTTTTTGGTTATCGCTTTTACTTCGGATGACTCAGACCCAACGCAACAAAAGCATCGTGCCGAGAATATCAGCGTCGCAATCAAACAACTAAAGGAAAACATCAAGAACCCAGGAATCAGGATGTCTTTCTGGACGCACTATGTAACACAGCCAACAACTACAGCAATTCAGCTCCTTTGGGCAGTTCCATTTCTGGTTACAGCTCAAGGTCAAAGCCATGACTTTGCATCTTTGACTTTGACCTCAATGGTGTTTTTGGGATTCATAACAGGCCCAGTGATTGGATCTTGGTGTGCGCGGTATTCACAGCATCGAGCAAAAATTGTCTATAGCGTCGTTGGGATGATTTTTCTTACCTGGATAGTGATTATCAGTCAGCCAGGGCCGATGCCAGCCCCATTTCTCTATGGTGCGTTTTTGGTGATTTCAATCGGTGGTCCAGCCTCCATGATTGCCTTTGATTTCTCGAAAGATATGGTTCCGGCTTCAAAGTTGGGCACGGCCAATGGTTTTGCAAATGTTGGCGGATTTTTGGCCACTTTTCTAATGATGTATTTGACGGGCCTGGTAATAGATCTTGTTCATCTATCTAACGGTGGACCCGAGAGATACACCATAGATGCCTTTCGGCTGGGTTTTGCTTCTCAGCTTTTGATTGTTGCCATCGGAGTGGCTGGTTTCACCATCGAAAGACGTAAATATCGGAAATTATTGGCTGAAAATGGGAATAGTTAGTTCTTTTAGTAGGTAAATGGATATATCCAGCTAAACAGGCCTGTTTAGACACCGTGAATTGGCCTTAGCTGGTGGCATAATTGAGGTAGACCCAGTCGATCCCTTGGATTTGACATGGGTCTTCATAATGCTCGAAAAATCCTAACGGTGGCCCAGAAGTGGGTTGAGAGGTTTCATGGCTCTGGCAAAAAAGAAAGTTACTTCGGAAAAAGCTCCGAAGAAGGTCACTGCTACCGCAAAGAAGACTACGCCTGCTACCAAGGCTAAGTCGGTCGCTAAAGCTACCACTAAGAAAATTGCTACTAAACCTGCAACCAAACCTGCCGCTAAGAAGACTGTTGCTAAGCCGGTAGTTAAGAAAGTCGCAGCTAAACCAGTAGCCAAATCTGTGAGCAAGGTTTCTAAAGTTGCTACTAAGGCTGCGACCAAAGCCGCTAGCAAGAAAGTTGTTGAAAAGGTCGCTTCAAAATCTGCTGTCAAGGCAGTTAAGAAGATCACTCCAACTAAAGGCAAGGCAGCAGAAGAAGAGGAATTTGAGGATGACGAGGACATCGATCTAGAGGAACCTTTAGTTCCTATGATCGAGGTTGACGAAATTGTTGCTGAAGTTGAGGAAACTGTTCCTGAAGTTGAAGAAGAGGAGGATAAGCCGATTGTGCCCGAAGGCGCTATCGTCTTGTCCCACAAAGATGAAGATGACATTCCCGCTCAAACG
>JBEGRI010000110.1:0-3037 GCA_041180525.1 Actinomycetota bacterium
GAGCACTATTCGGTTTACCGCTCGGTCTATTACTTGCCTGGGCTGGCGCTTCAGTGCATGACGTTTTGGCTGATAATGCCAATCATTCACAATTAGGCCTTTATCTTGCACTTGGCGCTACAGCTTCCATAGCTTTTGGGCTTAGAGCTTTTAGAAACTCTCGGGGAGCGCTATATCTGATGAATGCCGGCATGACTATTGGTATCTGGGTGCTTTCTCGAAATGAGGTCTACGGAGCTTTCATAGCTGATGATAAGTACGGTTACCGTTACATTGTTTTCTCGATGTTGATATGTGCGGTGGCTGCTTTATTCCCAAGAATCAATTTGGCAAAATGGCGTGCTAGAGCGAACAAGAGCCACCTGTAGCAGATAATTGTTGTAGAACAAAAGGACTAATGAATTGACCTACGTAATCGCGTTGCCATGTGTTGATGTAAAAGACAAGGCTTGTATTGCTGAGTGCCCCGTTGACTGTATTTATGAGGGTGACCGCATGCTATACATCCATCCGGATGAGTGTGTTGATTGTGGCGCCTGTGAGCCTGTTTGCCCAGTTGAAGCGATTTACTATGAAGATGATCTTCCAGCACAGTGGGCTGACTATTACAAAGCAAATGTCGAGTTTTTCTCTCAAGTTGGATCCCCTGGAGGAGCAGCCAAAGTGGGACCAATTCCTGGAGACCACCCTGTAGTTGCAGCTTTGCCACCTCAAGGCGAGTAACGATGTTTACTGGTTTGCCAGAGTATCCTTGGCAAAAACTCAAACCTTTTGAAGCTATAGCTAAAGGTCATCCAAAAGGAATTGTTGACTTATCTGTTGGTTCACCGGTTGATCCAACTCCAGAAATTATTCAAAAGGCACTAGATAGCTCTAGTAACGCGCCTGGTTATCCGACCACGGTTGGAACTCTAGAGATGCGCCAAGCAATCGTTGACTGGTTTGCCAGAAGAAGAAATGTTCCTGGTCTAACTGTTGAACAAGTTATGCCAACCATTGGTTCTAAAGAAATGATTTCATGGCTTCCTTTGATGTTGGGTTTGGGTAAAGGCGATGCTGTTATTCAACCTAAGGTTGCTTATACCGCCTATGTTGTTGGTGCAGCTTTATCTGGTGCAGAAATAGTTTCTGAGGATGATCCTGAGAAGTGGCCTAGCAACACCAAGTTAGTTTGGCTTAATTCACCAGGTAACCCTGATGGCAAAGTTTTAGACGTTGAACAGTTAAGGAAAGCTGTTTCTAAAGCTAGAGAAATCGGAGCTTATCTTGCCTCAGACGAATGTTATGCAGAGTTTGGTTGGGGTAAGTGGGATAGCCAGGTAATCCCTTCACTTTTGGATCCAAGAGTCACTGATGGAGATCAAAGCAAGCTGATTGTTCTTTACTCACTCAGCAAGCAATCCAACCTAGCTGGTTATCGAGCTGCTTTTGCCGCCGGCGAGGAAAGCCTGATCAAGGCTCTAGTGAACATAAGAATGCACTCAGGGCTAATGATGCCTGCCATGGTTCAAAATGCGGTCACGGTTGCTTTAAGCGATGACGAGCATGTTCAACAGGAGAAGGCGCTATACCAAAAGCGCAGAGATATTTTGTTGCCAGCGCTTAAAGGTTTTGGGTTTGAATTAGCCGAGTCTGAAGCTGGATTGTATTTGTGGGCGACGCTGGGTGAAGACTGCTGGATAACAGTCAAACGTATGGCTGATCTAGGCATCCTGGTCGTGCCAGGAGATTTCTATGAGACCAATGGTTCAAAGTTTGTTAGATTCTCGCTCACTGCAACAGATGAAAAAATATCTGAGGGTGCACTAAGGCTAGGCAATACTCTAGGCTTAAAGGGTTAGAGAAGATTCAGGAGTCAAGCCTTGTCAGCTGAAAACAGTGAGAAAGTAACGCTAAATTACCCGGGCGGAACTGCTGATTTTCCCATACTTGAAGCGGTTGATGGCGATTCCGCTATAGATTTCACCAAGCTTAATGCGCTTACTGGTTTGAACTCCTATGACATGGGTTTTGTAAACACGGCAAACACCAAATCAGCCATAACATACATCGATGGCGATGCAGGCATCTTGAGATATCGTGGTTACCCAATTGAGCAATTAGCTGCCAAGAAGAGTTTTATCGAAGTGGCTTACCTGCTTATTTACGGTGAGCTACCGACAGCAGACCAGTTAGCCGCTTGGGATGATAATGTTCGACACCACACTTTGATTCACGAAGATCTAAAGAACTTGTTTCACGCAATGCCACAAAAAGCTCACCCAATGAGCGTACTGGCAGCCGGTGTTTCTGCATTATCAACTTTTTACCAAGATTCACTAAACCCACACGATGATGATCAAGTTGAACTATCTACCGTCAGGTTGCTTGCCAAGTTGCCAACTCTAGTTGCCTATTCACACAAGAACTCTTTGGGTCAAGCACTTTTATACCCAGATAACTCGTTGAATTATATTGAGAACTTCCTACGGATGAGTTTTGGAAACATGGCAGAGCCATACATTCAAAACCCAGTTGTGACTAAAGCGCTGGACACGCTATTCGTATTACACGCTGATCACGAACAGAATTGCTCGACTGCAACTGTTCGTCTGGTTGGCTCTTCGCAGGCAAACCTATTTGCATCTGTCTCAGCTGGTGTTTCTGCATTGTTTGGACCATTACATGGCGGTGCTAATGAGGCAGTGCTTGAGATGCTAGAAGAAATTAAGTCTTCTGGTGATGGTGTGAAGAAATACATCGAGCGAGTTAAAAACAAAGAAGATGGCGTAAAACTCATGGGCTTTGGTCACCGTGTATACAAGAACATGGATCCTCGTGCTCGTATCGTCAAAGATTCAGCTGATCAAGTACTAAGAGAACTTGGCGTTTCAGATCCACTGCTCGATATTGCCAAGGAACTAGAAGAAGCAGCTTTAGCTGACGAATACTTCATCTCTAGAAAGCTTTACCCTAACGTTGACTTTTATACCGGTGTCATCTACAAAGCTATGGGCTTCCCAACCAGAATGTTCACAGCACTATTCGCACTTGGACG
>JBEGRI010000111.1:0-2969 GCA_041180525.1 Actinomycetota bacterium
ACCCCCACCATTTTCTATTACAACAGCAACAACCACCTGGGGGTTATCAGCTGGAGCAAAACCAGTGAACCAAAGTGTATATGGATCTTTAGGACCGTTCTGGGCTGTTCCTGTTTTACCAGCAACTGAGACACCTGGAATTCTTGCATTAGAACTAATGCCTGAACTAACCGCTGTTACCATCATGTTCTTTAAACTCTCTGCCGTTGATGTCGAGATAACTCTAGAAACCTCAGTCGGTTTCGTTTTAGATAACACAGTCAAGTTGGAAGTGAAAATTTGATCAACTAGGTAGGGCTGCATCTGAACACCTCCGTTAGCAATAGTTGCCGCGACCATAAGCATTTGTAATGGCGTTACTCGAACATCAAACTGACCGAAAGCAGTTAGTGCTGTTTGGGCAGCGTCAAGATTGCTTGGGTAAACGCTCGCAGTTGATTTCAGCGGGATGCTAAAACTCTGACCAAAGCCGAATTTAGTTGCCATGGCGGCTATTTTCTCCTGGCCTAGGGCAACGCCAAGTTGGGCAAAGGGAACATTACAGGAGAGCTTTAGCGCTGTGGCGATGCTGACTTTGCTTGCCCCACCGCAAGCGCTTTCACCGGAGTTAGTAATTACCGTCGTAGTGCCGGGCAAAGTGTATTTACGGGGGTTAGGAATAGTTGATTCAGGCGTGTATTCACCTGATTCAAATGCTGCAGCCGCTACGACCAGTTTGAATACTGAGCCGGGAGCGTATAAACCATCAACACTTCTATTTACTAGTGGTGCTGATTTATCAGTAATTAGTTTTTGATAAACCTCAGCCGCTGAGGAAGTGTCGTGGCTAGCCAGAAGGTTTGCATCAAAGCCAGGCTTAGAAACCATGGCAAGTATTTTCCCAGTGCTAGGTTCCATCGCTATTACGGATCCTTGCATGTTGCCCAAAGCGTCCCAAGCAACCTTCTGAATATTTTCATCGATTGATAGTTCAACTGAAGCACCGGTAACTGGGTTACCAGAGAACAGAGCATTTAGTTGTTCAAAGAACTGTGCTGAGTTATCTCCACGAAGCGAACTGTCTAAAAAGTTTTCTAAACCTGTTCTACCTTGAAACAAAGAATAGAAGCCGGTAATCGAACTGTATTGCTCGGAAGAATATGTTCTTAGATAGTGGTAGTTATCTTGAGATTTTATTGACTCGGCTATAGGAACATTGTTTACCAAAATAGATCCACGTTGAGTTTTATAGCCATCGTAAACGGCTCTTTGATTTCTTGAATCATTATTAAGTGAATCTGCATTCACTACCTGCATCGCCGAAGCAGCGATGAACAGAGTTACAAACATCAAAATAATGATGTTGGCTAAACGTTTTATTTCTCTTCTCATCAGATAGCCGTCCCCGCTTTAGGTAAGGTATCTGAAAGTCGAAGCAGTAATGCGATGATAATCCAGTTAGCTAATAAAGACGATCCACCGGCAGCAAGAAGCGGTGTAGTTAGACCTGTTAGTGGAACAACTCTTAACACTCCACCGATAACAATGAACACCTGCATCGCTAAAACAAAACCTAAACCTGCTGAAAGTAACTTAGAAAAATCATCAGCGTGAAGGTTAGCTATTCTTAGTGCTCTGAAAATCAGAACCAAATACAAAGCTAAAACTGCAAATAAACCGACAAGACCTAACTCTTCACCAATAGCCGAAATTATAAAATCTGATTCAGCTAGCGGAACTATGTTAGGTAACCCACCACCAAGCCCGGTACCAAATAAACCACCGTGAGCTAAACCAAACATGGACTGAACTATTTGGTAAGACCCTCCAACAGCTTCGTAGTTTTGAGCGTTCAATGGATCTAGCCAACCCTCTAGTCTTCCGCCTACGTAACTCATGAATCTTGAGGCAGCTAAAGCCCCAGCTATAAACATCACTAGGCCAACTAGGACATAGAAGCTCCTAGCGGTGGCGACATAAATCATGATCAAGAACAGTCCAAAATACAGCAACGAAGTCCCTAGATCTCGCTGCAAAATTAGAACCCCTAGGCTGGCCAGCCAGATAAAGACAATCGGCCCCAGCTCTCTAGCCGGTGGAACCCTTACCCCAAGCACCTTTCTGCCAACAACAGAGAGGGATTCCCGCCTAGTGCTTAGGTAGCCAGCAAAGAAAATACATAGAGCTATTTTGGCTAACTCTCCTGGTTGAAAGCTTAGAGTTCCAATGTTTACCCACAACTTTGCACCGTTAACTGTTTTGCCGATCAGAGGTAAAAGCGGTAGCGCTAAAAGTAACACGCCAATCGCCATGGAGAGATAAATGTATTTGCGAAAAGATAGATGCGTTTTCAGTAAAAACAAAACTAGCGCTGCAACCAAAACGGCAAAGACCATCCAAATAACCTGTCGGTAGGCAACCAAAGTATCTGAGTTAACTGGCTTTACCAGATCCAATCGATAAATCATCACTATGCCTAGGGCGTTCAGTATGAAACCTATCGGCAGTAGTAGTGGATCTGCATCTTTAGCCTTGAATCTTAGAACCAGATGAAAGATAAGAGCAACAACTACTGGGAGAGCGTAATAAAACCATGCATCACTGCGAAGAATAAGTATGGTTGCTAGTTGAACTTGGGATAACGCGAAAGCGTACATACCAAAAGCAAATAGCAACATCAATAATTCGAGATTGCGTTTAGCTGGTAAAACTCTTTCAGCTCTAGCCATTACTTGCCTCAATAATTTGCTTTAGCTTATTTTCAGCATCCTGCAGGTTATCTGCAGAGATAGTTCTAAGCAGTAATTCTTGTTGGAAATCAGGTAACGAACTTAGCTTTACATCGCTTTGCTTATACAAATGTGAGAAACCAAAGCCACCAAAAGATTCTTTTATTCCTTGGTAGATTGCAACGTTACCATTTTCAACGCCCAGATAAAATCTGGTTTGAGTATAGGAATAAACACCAAAGATAGTTCCACCAATCAGAA
>JBEGRI010000112.1:0-2967 GCA_041180525.1 Actinomycetota bacterium
TCTCGGTTACCTGAATACATAAAAATTGAAACCGAGAAAGATAACTTCAAAAAAGTTGAAGAGTTTTTCAAAACCAATAAATACCGAACTGTGATAACTCAAGATGAGATCAGAGCAGAGAAAGGGTATCTTAGGGAAACCGGCAACTTAGTTTTCCATTTATCTCTTTTAGGTGTTCTTATCTCTGTTGGTTTAGGTGGTGCACTGAGTTATTCAGGTCAAAGAGTTTTGGTTGAAGGTGAGAGCTTTGTTAATAACGAAGCTGGTTACGATTCTCTTTCACCTGGCTTACTTTTTGACACCAAATCTCTAACCCCCTTCAGCTTGAAGTTAAACTCCTTCATAACAACCTACGACTACCTAAACCCAACTAACTATGCAAAACCGATTGACTTCACTGCCAAGGTAACGACCAACTTAAATGGCAAGAAAGACGATGCAGTCATCAAGGTCAACAATCCGCTCATGCTACCTAACGCCAAGGTTTATCTGACCGGTAATGGTTATGCACCTGATGTTGTTATCAAGGATAAAGACAAGAACATCGTCTTTAGTGGTCCAGTGGTCTTCTTACCCCAAGATGGCAACCTAACTTCACTCGGTGTTATCAAGGTTCCTGATGCCCCAACCCAGTTTGGAATAATGGCCTTTTTCTACCCAACGGTAGGGCAATTGGAGACAGGAGCGTTAACCTCAACCCACCCTTACCCATGGAATGCCTTACTTTCAATGAATGTTTTCGTTGGAAAGCTAGGGCTAGAGAATGGCTTGAATGCCAACGTATTTGATCTAAACACCCATGCCATGAAGCAGGTGGCTGGAGGTAAGTCAGGCATCAAAGCGATCCAGGTAAAGCCAGGTGAAACAGTTGCCTTACCTAAAGAGCTAGGAACTCTTGAGTTTAGAGGACTAAAACGCTTTGCCTCTCTAGACATTACTTATAACCCAATGGAGCTATGGGTTTTAGTCTTTGCACTGTCAACTCTGTTTAGTTTGATTTTGATGCTGATTATCCCTAGAAGAAGAATCTGGGTAAAGAAATCTTCAGGTTTCGTTGAAGTTGCTGCTTTAGCGAAATCTAGAGATGAATCTCTTGGCAAAATAGTTAAAGAGATTAGCGAGATAGTGAAGAAAAAGAGTTAATGACCGTTACAGAACTAAACCCAGAACTAGCGACAATATCTAGATTGTTGGTGCTAGGGGCACTTACCATTTACTCAATAGCGTTCATAATTTTGGCTTGGAGCCTTACTAAAAGAGCAGCTAAAGGCGATAAAACATCCTCGAAGCTAGAGAACATTGGTATTTATCTTTTAGTTGCCGGTAATTTACTTCACTTTGTTGGTGTACTTACCAGAGGTATTGCAGCTCACCGCGTTCCTTGGGCGAATATGTATGAATTCAGTATTACTGGATCTTTCATAGTCACTTTCATTTATCTGGTAGCGCTTAGATTCAAGGATCTAAAGTTCATCTCAACTTTTGTTTCAGGTTTCGTAGTTCTGATTATTGGTTCAGCAAACACTTTGTTCTATGTTCAAGTAGATACTTTGATGCCAGCTCTTCAGGACTACTGGTTAGTAATACACGTATCAGTTGCAATTCTGGCAACAGCATTTTTCATGATTGGTGCAGCGTTAGCTGCAATCTTGATTCTGAAATCAGGTAAAGGCAAAGAAAGAAAACTACTCAAAGTTTTTCCTGAGGTTGAAAAACTAGAAAAGCTCTCCTACCAGTTCAACATCATAGGTTTTATTCTTTGGTCTTTCACTCTGATAGCCGGCGCTATCTGGGCTGATAAAGCTTGGCACCGATTCTGGGGTTGGGACACCAAAGAGGTTTGGACCTTTATTATCTGGACCATCTATGCCGCCTACCTGCACGCAACAACAACCAAAGGCTGGGAAGGTAAGCGTGCCGCCTGGCTAGCCCTGATCGGCTTTACCGCCATCATCTTCAACTTCACCATCGTGAACCTTTACTTCAAAGGGTTACACGTTTACTCAGGTCTCTAAATCGTTATTTAGAAATAGACCTTTTGTTTCCTGACGGGAATTAGCATTAGGCTCATGACGGACATCACATCCTGCTCAAACTGCTACTGGTATTTACCCGACGAAGCTGTGAATGTTTGCCCTAATTGTGGACTATCGCTCAAAGTCATCAAACATCAGGAATCCGACCATATACTAAGAAATCGGATTGGGTCCAGCGATGACGAGAGTGAAGCGGCATCAGCAGCGAACGTGGATACACATAAGTCCTCGGCCTTGAGTCAAGCGGGGAGTGTGAATTCTGCTGACTATAAGAATCAATTGGTCACGAACGAATTGTTAGAGTCTCTAATCTCTACCCAGTTGCTCACAGTTTTCGCTGTAAGGTCGCTAGCCGTCTTTCTCTTTACCTTTCTGTCTAGCTTCAGCTTAGGATTAGCGGCGGTGATCCGAGGTGCAATCGACAGGGCGAACTGTGATTACAACTGCGGATATGCCGATGGAATGAGTTACTTTGGCTACGCAGTGATCATCGTGGGCTTTATAACGGCACTAATCGCTGGCGCAGGTATTCTTAGCGCGTCAAACCCTAAGAGATTGATGTAACCAACCGAGATAATTTGAAAAATTTTCTTTCCGAGATTGCCGCATAGTTGGATAGATCACTATTGTTTGGTCTAATCCTAGTAACACGTATTTTCCCATCAACAGGTATCAATGGAGTGTCTGTAACATCAGCGGCAAGTAATGCTGCCGTAGCTAAACCTGACGCGTATTCACTATCTAATGCTTGAGCTAGGTAGGCTCCCATAGATAGCCCGACTGATGTTTCTAATGCAGATGAAACTACAACTGGTAATCCCGCTTCTTTGGCGATCCTTAACGCGTTAGTAACTCCACCTAGTGGTTGTGCTTTTAATACAAGAATGTCTGCGGCGTTAGCTTTAGCGACAGCTAGTGGATCACTAACTTT
>JBEGRI010000113.1:0-2932 GCA_041180525.1 Actinomycetota bacterium
TTCAATCTTCCAGTTAGCCAAATCGATGATGATTTTTTTGAGAATGGTCAACTTTTTGACGCTTCATCAATTCGAGGTTTCGCCTCGATTCACGAATCTGACATGCAACTTAAACCAGACGTTGCAACAGCCTATGTAGACACTTTCCGTAAAGAGAAAACATTGGTGATGAACTTTGACATCTACAACCCACGCAACGGCGAGATTTACGCTAAGGACCCTCGTCAAGTAGCTAAGAAGGCTGAGGCTTATTTAGCTACCACAGGTATCGCTGACACTGCTTACTTCGCCCCTGAAGCGGAATTCTTCATCTTCGATGAAATTCGCTACGAGACTAAATCAAACACCGCTTATCACTTCATCGATTCGATTGAAGGAGCTTGGAATTCAGCAAGAGAAACTGAAACAAACGGATCAAGAAACCTAGGTAACAAGACTCCATACAAAGGTGGTTACTTCCCTGTCACGCCGGTTGATCATCTAGCTGACATCAGAGACGAAATCGTCTTGGAGCTTGAACGCGCTGGACTTAGTGTTGAGCGAAGCCACCACGAAGTTGGAACTGCAGGTCAATGTGAAATCAACTATCGCTTCAGCACCTTGCTGCACGCCGCCGATGATCTCTTGAAGTTCAAATACATTGTCAAGAACGTAGCTCACCGCAACGGTAAAACTGCAACATTTATGCCTAAGCCGCTTTTTGGCGACAACGGATCTGGAATGCACGTGCACCAATCGCTTTGGAAAGATGGCAAACCTTTGTTTTATGACGAGAGCGGATACGGTGGGCTTTCCGAAACTGCGCGTCATTACATTGGCGGTATTCTAAAACACGCACCGAGCTTGCTTGCCTTCACCAACCCAACGGTGAACTCATACCACCGCTTGGTGCCTGGCTTCGAAGCTCCAGTAAACCTTGTTTACTCGGCGGGTAACCGTTCAGCGGCCATCCGAATTCCGATGACTGGGACAAACCCAAAGGCGAAACGTATCGAGTTTAGGGCTCCAGACTCAGCTGGTAACGCTTATCTGGCGTTTGCTGCCATCCTCATGGCAGGCCTTGATGGTATCAAGAACAAAATTGAACCACACGCACCAGTTGATAAAGACCTTTACGAGCTACCGGCTGAAGAGCTAAAGAACATTCCTCAGGTTCCTGGATCGCTTGAAGAGGTGCTCAAAGCTCTGGAGGCTGACCACGAGTATCTTCTTGCTGGTGATGTTTTCACCAAGGATCTTCTTGAAACTTGGATTGATTACAAGCGTGAGAAGGAAATCAAGCCTTTTGCTCAGCGTCCTCATCCATACGAGTTCGAACTCTACTATGGAGTCTAAATAGTCCAAAGATTGAGGGCCACCTATTCGGTGGCCCTTTTTCTTACTCAAAGAAGACTCGTTCAAACACCATCCGAGCTCTTCTGGTGTGTGCGAGATAGCTCTCTTCTATCTCGGTGGCAAATGATCTCGGATAACCCATAGATCTACCGATGGCTTTTATGTCGTTTCTTGCTGTTGGCAACAAGTCATTACGTTTGCCGAAACAAAGCACGATAGTTGCTCGAAGTTTAGAACAAAGTATCCAGCTTTCTTTAAGTACTCGTGCATCTGAAGGCTCTAGTAATTTTTCCGCAACGAGATTATCTAGCGCTTCTAAGGTCTTTGGGGTGCGAATACTTCGGTGTTGATTACCATATTTAAGCTGCAATAGTTGAACCAGCCATTCAACATCGCTTAAAGTACCGCGTCCTAGTTTTAGATGACGCTTCGGGTCAGCACCCATGGGCAGACGTTCGTTTTCAACCCTGGCTTTTATTCTCCTAATCTCTGTTACAACTCTCACGTCTAATTTCTCAGGGTATCGATACTTGTTAGCTAACTCGGTGAAATCTTTTACTAATTGGTCAGAGCCATAAATAACTCGCGCGCGTAAAAGGGCTTGATTTTCCCATGCGTCGGACCACCTGGCATAGTATGCGGTATAGGAATCCATTGACCTAGCAACTGGACCATTTTTACCTTCAGGTCGTAATCCCAAATCCATTTCAAATTCAAGTTGTTGATCTTTTGAATATTTCCCAAGCAACCGGACTATTTCTTCAGCTTTTTTCTGTGCAACTTCATTTGGTATCTCAAGTGGTCTATAGGTGAACATGAGATCTGCATCACTTGCGAAATCTAATTCTTCGCCACCAAACCGACCCATAGCGACAATGCCGAAATCAATCGAAGGGCTGCCTAAATCAGAAACAATTGCGCTAGTAAGTGTCTTCAGATACCAAGAGGTTAGGTGCGATAAACCTTGAGAAACTTCTTCTAATTGAGTTTCAGATAGAACTGATCCGATAACCAGTCTTAGCATTTCGCGTCGTCTTATGTTTCTGACCGAGTTGGCGAACTCTTCAAGCGAAGCATGGCGGGCATGTATTGATTGAGCTTCGCTTTCAAGCTCTATCTCAGTTTTAGGTTGCAAACTGGCAGGATCTTCAAGCCAAGCTGCAGCTTCTGGAACCAGTTCAAAAAGGTTCGTAGCAAATTTGGAGTTGGCTAGAACCTGGGTTAGTCGTTCAGCAGCACCACTAGAATCCCTCAGCATTCTTAGGTACCAATGGGATTCGCCTAGATTTTCACTCAATCTTCTAAAGGCAACTAAGGCGTTATCTGGGTCTATTCCGGCTCCAAACCATTCCAAAAGTACCGGTAACAAACTTCGCTGGATTTGAGCTCGTCTGGATAAACCTGCAGTTAGCGCCTCGATGTGTTGGCTTGCTCTAACCGGATCTCTGAAACCTATAGCCGCTAGACGATCTAGGACTTGGTTGGAGCTAAGTATCAGTCCACCATCGCTTTTTGAAACCGAGATCAGTAGTGGCCGATAGAAGATTCTCTGATGTAAAGCACGAACTTCCTGCTTTACCTTCAGCCACGTTTGCAT
>JBEGRI010000114.1:0-2903 GCA_041180525.1 Actinomycetota bacterium
AGATCCATCGCACCAGACGATGCGTTCAGGTTGTGTATGCTTGGCAACTATTTCTACCCAGGTATCTAAACCGACATCCTGTGGAACAACATCACTAAAGTTAGGCACTTTAGGATTCCTTTCGCCTTTGAAAGAACCGCTAAATACAGCCTAGCCTTTAGCTTCAACCTCCAACTGAGGCTCTCTGGCGTTGGTCATCAAAACCATGCGTAAAACAAGGCTGAAAACGATTACACAACACAACAGCCACTCAAAACCAATACCGAGGATTGCTAAAGCAATAGTCAGATAGATGAAAATCGCAGTTGGCCAATCATCACCAACTAGAAAATCATAGAGAAAATTGAAACCTCTAGGTAATTTAGGTTTTTTGCTTGGCCTTACTTTAGTTTCAGGAGTTGAACTCTTTCTAAGTCTTAAAAGAATTACAAGTAATAATGAACTAACCGTGACTATCGCCAGAATTGGTAGCAAACTCAAATCTTGCAAAGTCCAATCAAAACCAGAACCCTCGGTTGCCCAGAAGATACCAAAAGTTGTCAGAATAATTCCAACAATAAATTTCAAAGCATTCTCTGGAACTTTGTTTAGCGGTTTATGTATTACAAAACCGAGCAAGATTACTAAAAGACAAGCAGCGGAAGCAGCGATTGCTGCTACCAAGATCTTGTTTTGCAATGCACCAAAGGTGATAACCAGAAAAGCAACTTCAATACCTTCAATGACGACTGCCTTATAAGAAATAGTGAAGGCATACCAGTCACCAACAAAACTTTCCTTGCTTTGAGCGCGCTTAGCTGCTTCTAGTTCTTTTTTGAAAATCAGGTCCTCATCATGGATGGCTTTGTAACCGGAGGAACGCAATATCGCCTTGCGTAACCAAGAAAGCCCGAAGATCAGTGACAAAACTCCAACTATAAGCCTTAGTAACTCAACTGGGAATTGAGTTAGCAGTGGCCCAAATAACAAAATAATCAAAGCGACAGTTGCTAAACCGAGTAGTGTTCCTCGGCGAGCAGCTTTCCAACCCCTAGCCAAACCTGCAGCTAAAACTATGGTCAAAGCCTCAACAGCCTCCACCAATGTTGCTATCACCACTGAAACTATCAGGGCTAGATCATGCATGCTCAAACTCCTCAGAGCCACCCAGGAGAATCGAACTCCTGACCTGCTCTTTACGAGGGAGCTGCTCTACCGACTGAGCTAGGGTGGCGACAAATCCAAGTCTAGTTATTTTGGCCAAATTCCTAATCGACTAAGTCGAGCCAGAGCACCATCCTCGATAGGTGAATCTGGTCCAATCACCCACCGAATCGCTTTCAGTAAGAATCGGGTAGTTGGAACTATCAGCCACTTAGGTGGTGCTTTAAGCCTTAAGGCTTGACGGATCCCGGGCTCTAAAGAATAAACCGCCGCCGCAAAAAGTACTCGATAAACTCCCATAGCCAATCTAGGTAAACCAGGCTCACGAATAAACCTGATCACCTCAACAGTCTTTTCATTTCCGAATATCTCATTTCGATCGGCAAAACTTTTTATGGTTTCATCCAATTCCTGCTCAGACATCGGTGCTCTATCCAAACCAAGTTGGCTTACCGATCTTGCCCACTGAGAAACATAAGCATCTGCACCACCTGGAATGGGCCGGTCGGCATAAAGCTGATGAGCTACTAAAAAACTTTTAGTGAAGGCAACGTGAACCCAGAGCAGCAAATCTTTATCCGCAGCTTGATAATTTCTGATTTTACCTGAAGCTGTTTCATAACTTCCGCTAACGCGATCATGTAATCGGTTTACCCGAGTTGACTCTGCTTTTACTGCTTCAAATGAACCAAAGGTAGTAACAGTTAGCCATCTGATGGTACCGGCAAGTCTGCCAAGAGCATCTTCTTGATACCTAGAATGATTGGCAACGCCGTTTAATGCTCCAGGGTGCAGTGCTTGAACTAGCAATGCCCTTATCCCCCCGACTAATGTGCCAAAATCTCGATGAACAACCCAAGGTGCATCGCTTGGAAGAAACAATCCACCTGTATTACCTTCAGCTATTGTTTCAAGCCAAGGCGGTATCCCGCTTGGGTCATTTGAGAGTAATGCGCGAAACTTCTTGGAAAAATACTCTTGAACTTTGTTATTTGCCATGAAGTGTTAGCAGGTTTTCTCCTGGGCAGGAAGAGTTCCGTTGTTCAGGAAGTTATCGACAGTGTCAGCAACACAAGAATTACTAGAACCATATGCGGTGTGTCCTTCACCCTCGTAGGTAAGCAGCCAACCGTGAGCCAACACATTGTGTGCTACGTGAACTGCTTGAGAGTATGGGGTTGCTGGATCATTGGTAGTTCCAATTACTAGCATCTGAGGAGCGGTGCTGGCAGAGTAATCTCTAGGTCCGGCAACAACTGGGTAAGGCCAGTTGTAACAAGCGATGCCACCATACTGCCAATATCTTCCAAAGACTTTAGAGGCTTCAAGCACTCTAGCGTTCTGCGCTTGCATGTCGGCCATGTCGCCTGATTCTCTGCCATCTAGGCATGAAATAGATTTGAAAGCTTCAGTTTCGTTGCCGGTAAAAGTGTTGGTGTCTTGGTCATAACTGTTATAGGAATCAGCTAACAGCAAGAAGATTCTGCCATCACGACGAGCCTGGAAAAACTCGTTGAATGCCATAGTCAAATACTGCCAACTATCTTTTGAGTAAAGCGCTGCAATCATGCCAGTAAAACCACTGCCTAGACTCAGCTTTCTTGAACCCAATGAGGTTCTAATCACGTTCTTTTCTAAGACACCTAAGAAATCAGTGCCGACTTTGTTCATGGCAGCATCAACGGTCATACCTTTGAACGGACAACTCGATACGTTACTGATGCAATCTGCAAGATATGCTCGCATAGCTGATTGGAAAC
>JBEGRI010000115.1:0-2903 GCA_041180525.1 Actinomycetota bacterium
AGCCAAGATGGCGACAATCATGGCTAAAGCATCCAGCAGGGAAGCTAAACCAAAGCTATGAGTTGAAGATAGGTTGTCGACAACAAATCCAGCAATAGCTGCCCCCATACCATAGCCGATGTTCTGGCCTGCCCCAATCCAACCATAGACCTCAGTAGTGTCATTTAAGGCAACCGCCTTACCGATGATGGCACCTATTTGACCAAAGGCGGTGGCAACTCCGATACCTGAGATGAAAAGACATACCCCTAGCCAGATTGCATCGGTCGCATTAAAGAAAATCAATAAATCACCGACAAGCACGATTGCTAACTGCTTGCTCAAGGCTGCCGATGATTTGAACATGTGTCCAAAGGCAAGACCGCCGATGATTGAGCCGATAGATAACATGCAAATTACAAAACCTGCTTGCTTAGAACCCAAAGCTGCGACAACACCTATTTCCAATGCGGCAAAAGATCCGACGAAAAGCAAGTTAACTAAAATCATCACGATAACTAGTTTTGATTTCAAAACCCTACCTAGTCGCTGAGATGATCTTGGTATTGGTGCTTGATGAACTTTTTTCAAAGAGATAAACCAGAGGCCACCGAACAGCTGAATGGCGGCCATAGTCGCGATAGGTATTTCGGTGTTGGTGAAGGCAATTAATAATGTTGCTAAAACTGGTCCAACAATCCAGATAATTTCTTGCAAGATTGCATCGATGGAATAGATCGCATTGCGGTGATTCTCGGTATCAACCAAGGTTGGATAGACCGCCCGGGCCGCAGGTTGGATTGGTGGAATTGCTAAACCTAAACACAATGCCATCAAAATGGCAAAGCTTTCACTGATTGGAAAGAAACCGATTGCCAGCATGAAAACCGGCGCCAGAACAGTGGTGGTGAAAATGACCGGTCTAATACCTAGCTTGGCCATCCACTGACCTAAGATGGGGGCTGAAAGCGCACCTCCCAAGGTGCTGGCTGCAATAGCTAAACCAGCGACAGTGTAATTCCCGAAGGTTCTTTGCAAATGGATGGCAAAAGTTATGGTCTGCATACCCATGGCAAAGCGAGCCACCAGTTGTGACCAGATGACCTGGTTTACTCCGGGGATACGAAAAAGATCATAGTAACGACGCATAACTAACTAAGCCTACCTTTTAGGTTTAGATCCAAGATGGCAACCACATATGCCAACGCCAGAAGTCATAACTTGTCCATAGCCCCAGCCAGATTGGAAGGAAGAATAAGGAGACTAGTGTGATCAAAGCTAGCAGGGACCCAATCATGGTTTTGGCGCGCTTGGGTTTAGGCGAATTATCAAACCAAGTCTTTAAACCAAAGACCAGGATGAAGATAATCCAAGGAAGGAAACTGATTACGTAAAACTCAAAGACGGTTCTATTCATCAAAAAGAGCCACGGAACGTAGCCAGCAATGATTCCAACCAAAATAAGCGAAGTTAACCTATCTCTGGTTCTAAACCAGCTACCGATTAGAACACTGCTTGCGATAAAAGCACCCCACCAGATAAGTGGATTACCAAGAGCGGTTATCGCTGAAACACAATGTGATCCGGCGGGATCTAGGAAACAACCTTGAGCACCTTCATCCCAGAAGAAAGAAGTTGGACGCAACATGAAAGGCCAGGTTAGCGGGTTGGAAGCATAATCATGTTGTGAATGGAGATTGGCGTGAAAGTTATAAATCTCTTGATGATACTTAAACAAAGATCTGAGCGCATCCGGTATCCAAGCTGTAATGCCTGAAGCAGGATGTGTTGCTGCCCAATTACGGTCATAACCTTTATCGGAGATGAACCAACCAGTCCAACTTAAAAGGTAAAAAGCGAAAGCTGGAATAGTCACTAAAAGAAAAGTTTTTAGGCCGTTAGTCAAACTGGGGAAAATCCAAAGAGTTTTGGAGATTTTACCTAAGGTAACTTTCTCTAGATTTTTGTGGATTCTGTAATTGGCCAGAGTTGAAACCAGTATTCGATAAAGCACAAAAACAGCTAGGAAATACAGACCAGACCACTTAACTGCAGTTGCAGCACCGAGGGAGACACCCATGGCAACTAGATACCAGCGAGTTCCGTTTCTTTGTTCTAAATCTTTTAGCAAGAAGTAAAAAGCAAGTAGTGCGAAAAAACCTAAAATCTGATCAAGTAAAGCAGTTCTGGAAAGCACAATCCCAACGCCATCAATGGCAAAAAGGAATCCAACAACTATCGCCCAAGATTTGCTCTTGAACATCAGTTCAGCACATTTCATGCTCAAGAACACGCTGGCAATGCCTAGTAGAGCAACAACTATCCGCCAACCAAAAGGATTACCGGGGCCAAAAACTAACATCCCTAAACCGATTAGCCATTTACCTAACGGTGGATGAACTACGAAGGAGGCTGCATCGCCTAAGCCAGAGGGATTACCGCTGTTGAACGAGTCATCAGCGTTAGTAACCCAACTTGTTTCAACACCATGCGTGAGTAATGAAAAAGCATCTTTAACGTAATAAGTTTCGTCAAAGACCAAAACATGGGGATATCCCAGATTAACTAACCGAAGCAGAGCAGCTACGGCTAAAACCCCAAATGGAGCTAAGCGCTGAAACTGAATCTTTAGGTTAACTTTGGACACATCTAAATGCTAGTTTGCGAGAATAGAGTGTGCTCATCTTGGCGGCAACTCCTATAGGTAATCTCTCAGACTCATCTGCGAGGCTGATCGAGCTTTTAACCAATTCTTCTACCATCGCAGCCGAGGATACTAGGACTGTGTTGAAGCTTGCCCAAGGGCTAGGAATTCAGTTGAAGGCCAAGCTGATTAGCCTGCATGAACACAACGAAGCCGAGCGAGTTGACCAGATTTTAGATCTGGCAGCTAACTCAGATGTTTTATTAGTGACTGATGCTGG
>JBEGRI010000116.1:0-2851 GCA_041180525.1 Actinomycetota bacterium
TGCTCGAGTCTATTCTTGACGTCAACCAAGAAACGTGAAGCATCTGCTCCATCAATTATTCTGTGGTCATAACTTAGAGCTAGATAAACCATGCTTCGAACAGCAATGCTATCTTGACCATTTTCATCGGTTATGACTACAGGTCTCTTTGTAACAACGCCTGTTCCAAGGATCGCAGACTGCGGTAGGAATACCACAGGAGTGTCAAAGAGAGCACCGCGAGAACCAGTGTTGGTCAGTGTAAAGGTTCCACCAGAAAGCTCATCTGGCTTTAGTTTGTTCTCTCTGGTCCTTGCTGCCATGTCTGCAATCTGTTGTGCAATTTGGGCAATGCTAAGTGTTGCTGCGTCTCTAATCACTGGTGTTAGCAATCCACGCTCGGTATCAACTGCAAAAGAAATGTTTTCGCTCGGATGGTAAACAATGTTTTCCCCATCAACGCTGGCGTTAATCTTTGGGTGAGCTCGTAAAGCTTCGGCGGCCGCTAAAAAGAAGAACGGCATGAAATTAAGTTTTACGCCAGTCTTGGCAATAAATTCAGCTTGAACTTTAGAGCGCAACTGAGCGATCCTGGTGACATCAACTTCGATGACTGTGGTTAGTTGAGCGGTTGAGACCATTGAGGCAACTGCTCTCTCTGCCAGAACTTTACGCAGTCTTGACATAGGTTCAGTAGTTCCACGAAGTGGGGAAATGCTTGGAAGTGTTGGTGCAACTGAAACAGCTGAAACACTTTGCTGGCTTGGGCTAGAGTGTGCTGCAGCCTCAACATCCTCACGACGGATTCTGCCACCAACTCCGGTACCAGAGACAATAGCTAGGTTGACGCCTGTTTCGGTAGCCAGTTTTCTAACCAACGGTGTTACATAACCTGGTTCGGTGGAAGGTGCGGGTGTCGCTACAACTGGAGTTGTTGGTGCTGGTGCCGGTGTGTTCACTTGAGGAGTAAAGATCGGCAAACTCATCGGAACTGCTTGTGTAACAGGCTCAACTTTAGCGGGCTCGACTACTGGCGAGCTAGTAACAGGAGCGACAACAGGAGTCTCGATAACTGGAGCCACTACTGGTTCAGCAATTGGAGTTTGTGGGGCGCTTGGTGCAGTTGCAGCAACACCGTCAGCAACAATAGCCAGCACTGCGCCTACGGCTGCAGTTTCATCTTCTTGAACTAAAATCTCCTGGATAGTTCCTGCAACTGGTGAGGGAATTTCGGTATCGACTTTGTCAGTTGAAACCTCGACTAACGGCTCGTCTATCGCGACCTGATCGCCAACTTTCTTTAGCCATCTTGTCACTGTTCCCTCGGTGACAGATTCACCTAGTGCTGGAAGTCTTACTTCACTCATTGTTGCTCCTTATATCTAAATCTTTATGCGTGTGCGTGCAATGGTTTTCCGGCTAGAGCTAGATGCGCTTCACCTAGGGCTTCGTTTTGTGTAGGGTGGGCGTGAACTAGCGTGGCAACCTCTTCAGGGTATGCCTCCCAATTGACGATCAGTTGTGCTTCGCCTATTTGTTCACCAACTCTAGAACCAATCATGTGAATACCAATCAGAGGTCCGTTGTTTCTTCGAATCAATTTAATGAATCCAGCAGTTCCAAGTATCTGACTCTTGCCATTACCACCCAGGTTGTATTCGTAGGTTGAGATGTTCTCTGCGCCATACATCTCTATCGCTTTCGGTTCTGTAAGACCTACCGAGGCAATCTCTGGTTCTGAATAAGTAACCTTAGGTATGCCGTTTTCATCTATTGCAACTGGCTTTTTACCAGCAATCTCTTCAGCTATAAAGATTCCTTGTTGGAATCCACGGTGTGCAAGTTGCAAGCCTGGAACAATGTCACCAGCTGCATAAACACCTGGAACGGAAGTTTCTAAACGCTCATTGGTCAGGACGTAACCTCTATCCATCTTGATACCGTTTTCTTCATAGCCAAACCCAGCAGTGTTTGGACCACGACCTACCGCCACGAGCAATACTTCGGCGTCGAATGTTTCACCGTTTTCTAGTTTCACTACCACGCCGGTTACGCTTTGATCTGCACCTGCGAAGCGAACACCAGTTTTGAAATTAATTCCACGTTTACGGAAGGCTCGTTCCATAGCTTTAGATACGGCAGGATCCTCGTTAGGAACCAAGGTAGGAAGGCCTTCAATGATCGTTACATCGCAACCTAGTGATTTCCAGATAGAAGCGAACTCAACTCCGATTACGCCTCCGCCGAGAACTATTGCTTTACTTGGAACAAAGTCAAGCTGCAAAGCTTGTTCACTGGTCATGATGCGACCCTGAATCTCTAGTCCTGGCAGAGTTTTGCTGTATGAACCGGTTGCTAAAACTACATTCTTACCCGTGTATGTGTCTGCACCAACAGCGATTGTCTTTGGGCTAACCATTCTGCCTTCACCAGAAACCACAGTGATGGCCTTGGAAGCAACCAAACCGGTAAGCCCCTTGAAAAGTCGGTCAATTATGCCGTCTCGGTATTTGTTTACCGCAGGCATGTCAACACCATTCAATGTCGCTTGAATGCCGTAGTTAGCTGCTTCACGAGTAACGTCAGCGACTTCAGCAGAGTGCAAGAGCGCTTTAGTTGGTATACAACCGCGGTGCAAGCAGGTTCCGCCTAGTTTGTCTCGCTCGATCAAGGCTACGGATAGACCCAGTTGAGCGCTTCTAAGGGCTGCGGCGTATCCACCAGAGCCACCACCAAGAATTACAACGTCAAAGTTGTTTTCTGCCAATTTTTCTCCTATTTACTCACTGGCTAACTAATACAGATTACTAGATGACTATTTCTTCTTCGAAGCCAACTGTTCAGCCACGGCAACCAGTGTTCTAACCATTGA
>JBEGRI010000117.1:0-2808 GCA_041180525.1 Actinomycetota bacterium
TGATTCAAGAAACTCGCTGCAATAGAACCCAAGGCAACTCGGGCAGCAGTTTCCCTAGCCGAGGCTCTTTCGAGCACTGCTCTTGCGTCATCAAAGCTGAACTTCTGCATGCCGGTGAAATCGGCGTGGCCAGGACGAGGTTTGGTGAGGTGAGCTGCTCTTGCTCCAGTTAATTCTTCGGTGACCGGATCCGCAGACATAATGTTTTCCCACTTAGGCCATTCGCTATTTTCGATGAGAATCGAGATAGGGCCGCCAAGAGTCAGTCCGTGCCTTACTCCCCCAGTGATTCGGCAATTATCTTGCTCAATCTTCATCCGAGCGCCGCGACCGTAGCCCAGCCTTCTTCTTGCTAAAGCTTCAGAAACCGCTTGTGTTGTAATTGGAATTCCAGCTGGTATTCCTTCGATAATGGCGGTCAGGGCTGGCCCGTGTGATTCACCCGCAGTAAGCCAACGTAACATGTTGCTATTCTTCCACAGCGACCTAGGCTATGGAAGACCTCATCACTTCAAATATTGAATCTTCGTCAGGTAGTGCAATCTCTGGAGAACCATTAATTAGAACTCGTAGTTGGCCGATCGCCTGCCAGATGAGCATTAGCGTGCCAGAGATCTGGCCTGATTGTAGTTGCTCATCTTGAAAGTATGCAGTGTTGATGAAGTTACTAGCTTCAACTTGGAAATTTGGAATGGTATTGATTACGAAAGAAAAACCTGAAGGTAATGATTCAAGTGGATATTTTCGAACATCTGAAGCAATTGAGTCCAACTTCTCTGCTGATCTTCCAGCGATAGAAAGTAGGGCTTCAGGAAATCGTAATCTAACGGACTCGACAGCGCTTCTTGCAGTTGCTCCAGTTCCTAGAATTAAAACGTTCTCAAGATTTGCTTTTTCTATGGCTTTGGCCAAACCGAAAACATCTGTATTAAAACCCAGCGTTTGATCAACTGTCCTAAGCAATGTGTTGACTACCCCAGTTTTGATTGCAATTCCTTGAGGTAGCGATAAGGTGAAGGCCTCAAACTTCAATGGCATAGTTACACTGACTGAATCGACAGTTGGATTGCTTATCAGAAAGTTGTTAAGGGAACCACTTGGCACACGAAAGGCCGAATAATCGCGATCTAGCCCTAAATACTTATAAGCAGCGTCATGAATTATCGGGCTGAGACTTTGGCTAATCGGGTCACCGACAACTGCAGAATGCTTAGTCATTCCAACCTGGATTCTGTTTCATCCACTCCCGCCAAAGTGCAACTGCCTTCTGGTGATCTGCGTAGGTCTCACTGAATACTGTCTCGCCGGTTTTGAGATTAATTGTGCAGAAATACAGCCATTTACCCTCGGCCGGGTGAAGCGCGGCATCAATTGCCTGAGCACCACTTCCAGCGATAGGTCCAACGGGCAAACCAGCGTACAAGTATGTGTTGTAACCGTTGTTGTTGGCTCTATCAGCTGAACTAGTGCTCACTGTAGAGCCTTGGACGCCATAAGAAACCGTAGCATCAGATTGAAGGTGCATCCCTATAGCCAGTCGATTCTTGAATGTTCTAGAGACTTTGTAAAAATCCTGAGGCAGTCTAGCCTCCATTTGTATTACTGAGGCTAAAGTGAGTGTCTTGTGCCAATCCTTCTGTGCTACGCCATCATTTCTAAGTTGTTCTTTTGTCCGTTCAACCATGAGGCTAAGGATTTGCTTGGCTGTGAGATCCGGCTGGAAGTCATAGGTAGCTGGGAACAGGTAACCTTCTAAGCTGGGTGCTTCCTTAGGTAAATCGAAGCTGGAAATGTTTTTTGCAGCAGATTCAAAATTCGAGACACTTATACCAGTGGCATTACTGAGTTTTTTGAAAGTAACACTTAGTCGTAATCCTTCTTGAACTAAAACACGATTCACTACAACCTGTGTCGGGTCAACAAGAATCTGGATTGCCTTGTCGCTTGAGATTTGCGTTGGCATTCGGTAAGTGCCTGGAAAAAATGTTGGATTAGCTGAAAATATGTGTCTTAGCGTGGTCTCATAATCTTTGGTCACATCCTGAGCTACGAGAGCTTTAGCAATTTCAACACCGGTATCACCCTTGTAAACATGGAAGTCGATTGTCTGTGAACCTGAACCCGAGTATTCGTTACCGTTGTATTGATCTAAGAAGTTACGTACTGCTTCTTTATTACCTAAGTAGCCCACTCCCGCAGCAATAACTAATACCAAGCAAAGGGCAATAATTACCCCACGTTTGCTGGGTTTCGGATTCCAAGGTCTTTCAATCATGCTCACCCTCTAATTCTTCTATAGAAATTCCAGGTGCTGCATTGAATCTTCTCTCCTGCTCTAAAGCAGATTCGAGAATAAGCACAGCTGACATTTGATCGACACTACCTCGTGCCTGTTTTTGACTCTTCCCAATTTGTCTCAACTGTTGATTCACCAGTGCAGTGGTTAGACGCTCGTCGATGTATCTAATTGGAACCTTAGTTAACGCTGCCAATTCCAGTCCAAACTCGATGGCAAGCGCCGTTGAAGCGGTTGTTTTGCCCTGCAAATTGATGGGTAGGCCTATGTAAATTTCAAGTAGGTCATCAGTCAGAAACTCTTGAACCTCAGCAAGGCTGCCAACAGTCGCCAACGGTGTAGCTAGGATCCCTTGAGGGTCAGAGGTAGCCAAACCAATCCTCTTGGTGCCGACATCAATAGCCAAACGTTTACCAATACGCAATTAGGCTAGGCTCGTTTCAATTTCTTTAATTGCCGCGACAATCTTCGATGAGTCACTGCCGCCACCCTGAGCAATGTCTGACTTGCCG
>JBEGRI010000118.1:0-2778 GCA_041180525.1 Actinomycetota bacterium
GAAACTTTATCGCCAAGTTGGTCAATAGCTTTAGGTGAAGGTCCAATCCAGATCAATCCAGCATCTATCACTGCTTGGGCAAAAGAAGCATTTTCTGCCAAGAACCCATAACCTGGGTGTATTGCGTTGGCTCCAGAATCTTTAGCAATAGCCAAAATCTTCTCGATAACCAAATAGGTCTCAGCTGAAGTTTTTCCATTTAGTGCATAGGCTTCATCGGCCATTTTGGTGTGCAGGGCATTGCGGTCTTGGTCTGCGTAAATCGCAACCGATTTTAGCCCTGAGTCTTTAGCGGCTCGGATGATACGAACAGCGATCTCACCGCGGTTAGCTACAAGAACTTTAGTTATTTTGGCTGGTTTTGAGGCAGTCATAGAGGTTAAGCCTACCGATTATGCTCGCCAAAGGCTCGGGTAATCAATTCCTAGGCTGATCACCAGTTCCCGTAAGGTAGGCAGGCTAAGGCCAACCACGGTATGGGCATCACCCTCAATAGCCTTGATAAAGGCTCCGCCAAGGCCATCTATGGTAAAGGCACCTGCCACTTTTAGCGGCTCCCCAGTGCCAACATAGGCTTGGATTTCCTCATCAGAGATTTGGGCAAAGTGAACCACGGTATTGGTGGCCCTTCCAGTAGCCGGGGGCATGGGCTTAGGCTCACGATTATCAATCAGCCAGTGACCGGTATACAGGCGTCCAGATCTACCTCGCATTGTCTTCCAGCGTTCAATAGCAACCTCGGCCACGTGGGGCTTACCTAATGATTCACCATCAAGATCCAGCGAACTATCGCAGCCAAGGATAAGAGCACCGTGTGTTGCCGGATTGTTCACCACAGCTTCGGCTTTTGCTTTGGCTAGAAGTAAAACTAGGTCTTGGGTGTTGGCAATTTGTCCAGCAGCCAATGCCATTTCTGCGACTCGTTCCTCATCAACATTAGGTGCGATGGTTATGGGGTTAATCCCAGCATCGCGCAGTAGTCGAAGCCGTGCTGGCGAGGTTGAGGCAAGTATGAGTTTGGTCACAAACCAACCTTACCTGTATGGAACACTGGGTTAGTGAAAACTAATTGGCTTGGCGAAGAACTGGAACTGACTATCGAGAAAGTCGCTCACGGTGGTGTGTTCGTGGCCAGGCACGAATCTAGAGTTGTTTTCGTTTCAGGAGCGATACCAGGTGAGAAAGTGCTGGCCAAAGTATTTGAAGATAAAGGTGGTTCTTTTGCCAGAGCCGAAGTGATTTCAGTTCTCGAACCCAGCGAGGATCGTGTGCAACATTTCTGGAAAAAGTCGGTAAGTGCTGGTGGGGCTGAATTCGGTCACATAGCTATACAAAGACAAAGAAGTCTGAAAGAGGAAGTGCTCAGAGAAGGCCTTAAACGCTTTGCTGAAATTGATGCTGACGTTACAGTTCAAAGCATCGATGAAGATGAAAGTGGTTTAGCTTACCGAACTAGAGTTCAGTTGCACGTTAGTAAGGAAGGTATCGCTGGTCCCTATCGTGAACGCAGTCACGAAGTGGTAAAAGTCTCAACCCTTCCGTTGGCAGTTCCAGAAATACAAGAACTTGGAATTCATCTAAAGAATTGGCAGAACGTTAAGAAAATATCCATCGCTGCATCAAATACTGGTGGTTTGCAATGGCTGGTAGATAAAAAGGTTAGAGGCGATTCAGTGTTAACTGAAATAGTCCACGGGCGAAGCTTACGGTTATCACCAGGTGCATTTTGGCAAGTTCACAAAAACGCTCCGAAGGCACTTGCTGACGAAGTGATCAAATTAACTAGCAATGTTGGTTTTAACCCCATAGCCGACAATCTTGATCTCTATGGTGGAGTTGGTTTGTTCTCGGCTGTATTAGCTAACAGCTTTGGGCTAGATAGCAAAATAACTTCAGTAGAAGCAAGCCAACAAGCCACGGCAGATGCCAAGGCAAACCTGTTTGATTTGAAGAATTTTGAGGCAGTCAATGCTTCAACTTTGGGTTATTTACAAAAGCTTGCCAAGTTGGCTTCTGGTAGCACAGTAATACTTGACCCACCAAGATCTGGTGCCGGTAGGGAAGTTATCGCCGAGCTGGTTAGGTTAGCGCCTGAACACATCGTTTATGTTGCCTGTGACCCTATAGCCTTAGCTAGAGATCTAAAAGACTTGTTGGCTGCAGGTTACAAAATGCTAAATATCTCGGCTTTTGATTTATTCCCACATACCCATCACTTTGAAACAGTAGTTAGTCTGGTTCGGTGAGCCAAATCAAGAAAGATAAGCCAATCAAGGTCGCTATCGTTGACGACCATGAGGCTATTCGACTTGGTTTTAGTGGTGCTTGCCAAGAGTATGGATACCAATTGGTTGGCTCGGCGAGTAACGTTCCAGAACTTTTAGCCAAATTGAAATCAAAACCTCAGGTGGTGGTTTTGGATCTTTCCTTAGCTGATGGGTCGAATCCAGCCGAAAATGTTAGAAGTTTGATTGATTATGGAACTGAGGTGCTCATTTTCTCGATAGCCGATAGAAAATCTCAGGTCAAGGCTGCCTTGGTCGAAGGTGCGGCCGCTCTGGTTACGAAGAGTCAACAAATGGCTGAACTATTCGAATGCATTAACTTGGTTGCCAACGGCATTCAAGTAAACACAGCCGAAACTGTTGCAGCAATTGACACCGATCAAGAATTCAAAGCGAAACTAACCGATAGAGAGTTAGAAGTGCTGCGTATGTATGCTTCCGGATTGACATTGAAACAGGTTGCCTACGAACTTAAGTTAAGCAAGTACACCGT
>JBEGRI010000119.1:0-2751 GCA_041180525.1 Actinomycetota bacterium
GACACCAAAAGTTAGTTGAAGAAGCTCCAGCGCCTTTTCTAAATGATGATCAACTTAAGCGCTTATACGAATCATCTAAAGCAATCTTGAAAGAAGTTGGCTACCAAGGTGCAGGAACCTGTGAATTCTTGGTTGCTCAAGATGGCACTATATCTTTCCTTGAAGTTAACACCAGATTGCAAGTTGAACATCCGGTCTCTGAAGAGGTAACTGGTTTGGATTTGGTGCGAGAGCAATTCCGCATTGCTGAAGGTGGCAAGCTCGATTACCCAGATCCAGAGATTTCAGGACATTCTTTTGAATTCCGCATCAACGGCGAGGATGCTGGACGTAACTTCATGCCGGCTCCAGGCAGCCTTACCACTTTCACTATGCCTAGTGGGCCTGGCGTTCGCGTTGACACCGGTGTTGTTGCTGGTGATGAGATTAGTGGTTCTTTTGACTCAATGATTGCCAAACTGATTGTTACTGGCGCAACCCGTGAGCAGGCTCTAGAAAGATCCAGAAGAGCTTTAGCTGAGATGCACATCGAGGGCATGCCAACAGTTCTGCCTTTCCATCGCAAGATAGTAAATGATCCTGCATTCATCGGTAAGGACAACAAATTTGGTGTCTATACCCGCTGGATTGAAACTGAATGGACTAATGACATCGAGCCTTGGGGTGGGCTAGGTCATGAATCAGATGGTGAACTCGAACGCAACAATGTAGTTGTTGAAGTTAACGGCAAACGAATTGAAGTTAGCCTACCTAAGCAACTGTTCTTATCTGGTGGTTCAGCCAAGCAAGCTCCTGCGCCTAAGCGCAAAGCCCACGGCAATGTTCAAATAGATTCAGGTAAACACCTTGTTGCCCAGATGCAGGCTACTGTGGTCAAGATTGCGGTAAGTGAGGGCGACAAAGTAGCAGCTGGTCAGCAACTTTTAGTTCTTGAGGCAATGAAAATGGAATCACCTCAAAATGCCATCAAAGACTTAGTAGTGAAGAAAATCAATGTTGCCGTTGGTGCAACGGTGCCATCTGGAACTATCCTGATGGAATTTGAAGAATAAAGGTAACCATGAGCGCCTTCGATGACCCTAAAGTTAATCCTTTTGATGTTGCAAAAGAAGCTGCAGAGATAATTAAGACACGATCAGGTATTGCCAAGCATCACATTGCATTAACTTTAGGTTCAGGTTGGGCTAAGGCTGCAGATCTAATTGGTGAAACTGTTGCCAGCATTCCTGCGGATCAGATACCTGGATTTAAAGCAAGCAAGATTGTTGGTCACGTTTCAACTATTCGATCCATTGCACTACCTAACGGTAAATATGCTCTAGTGCTAGGTGCTAGAACTCATTTCTATGAAGGTTTGGGTGTTAGACCAGTAGTGCACGGTGTTAGAACTGCTGCAGCTTGCGGTGCCGAAATAATGATTCTTACCAATGGTTGTGGTGGCATAAACACTTCTTGGAAACCTGGTACTCCAGTTCTTATTAGCGATCACATCAATCACACTGCAACTAGCCCCATCGAAGGTGCGAAATTTGTTGACCTGACTGATTTGTATTCAAAACGTCTAAGGGATGTTGCCAGAACTGTCGATAGTTCACTTGATGAAGGCGTATACATGCAGTTCCGTGGCCCTCACTACGAAACTCCAGCAGAGGTACAGATGGCTAAAGCGGTCGGAGCTCACCTTGTTGGCATGTCAACAGCTTTAGAGGCTATTGCTGCCAGAGAGGCGGGCATGGAGGTCATGGGAGTTGCCTTATCAACCAACTTGGCAGCTGGCATCAGTGATTCACCGCTATCTCATGAAGAGGTCTTAGCGGCTGGTGCTGAAGCTGAACCTAGAATCAGTGCATTACTTGCTCAGATTGTCGCCAAACTCTAAAAATGACTGAACTTATTGATCTAGCCAAAAATTGGTTGGCTCAAGATCCCGACCCAAGTACCAGAGCCGAATTACAAGAATTAATTGAAAACAATGATTCAACGGCTTTAGCTGAACGTTTCAGTTCTCGGCTTGAATTTGGAACTGCTGGTTTGCGTGGTGCACTAGGTGCTGGTTCCAACCGAATGAATCGAGTCTTAGTCGGACAGGCGGCGGCTGGGCTTGGCAGATATCTAGGTGCTGGATCGAGTGTCGTAATCGGATTTGACGGCAGGTTAAACAGCGACGTTTTTGCCAAAGATTCTGCTGAAATTCTTGCTGGCATGGGGCTAAAAGTATTTTTGGTAGATGGCTATGCTCCGACTCCCCTAATCTCATTCGCAACCAGATACTTAGGCGTCTCTGCAGGAATCATGGTAACTGCCTCGCATAACCCAAGAAATGACAACGGTTACAAACTCTATCTAGGGGGCTCTTTCCAGGGTTCTCAAATCATTTCGCCGGTTGATAGTGATATTGAAAAAGAAATCGAATACATAGCTGAGCATGAAACATTTCAGTCCCTGAGCAAATCGAATAACTACTCCGTTATCGGCGAGGACCTACGTGAGGCCTATCTTTTAGCCGTGCTAAATAAAGTTCCGAAGGTGAGTAATCCAAAACTTAAAATCGTCTATACCCCGATGCATGGCGTTGGTTACACCAGTGCTAGCAAAATCTTTGATCGAGCTGGCTTCAATGAAATCATTCCAGTGATTGAGCAGATGCAGCCCGATGGAAGATTTCCTACCGTTGAATTTCCAAACCCAGAAGAAAAAGGTGCGCTTGATTTAGCAAAGAAGTTAGCTGAAGAAACTAAAGCCGATTTGATT
>JBEGRI010000120.1:0-2706 GCA_041180525.1 Actinomycetota bacterium
CTTTTGCCGGATTTAACGGTTTTATTGGACCTACCCGCCCAGGTAGCTAGAAGTAGAAGAGAAGGTACTGGGGTAGCACCAGATCGACTTGAGAGCGAAAAAATAGAATTCTTTGAAAGAGCCAGACAGGCTTACTTGGAATTAGCTAAGGCTGAACCCAATCGATTCTTGGTTATCAATGCCGCTGACGATGTCGATAAATTACAGAGCCAAATCAGAGCTCGAGTTTCCCAGCTAATCTAGCCTCATGTCTACCCCGAGAGTTTTCAAAGATGTCGTCTCCCAACCTGAGGCGATAGCTGAATTACTTTCAGAAGTTAGAAAAGAATCCGACATTCACCATGCCTGGTTATTTACCGGCCCTCCTGGCTCAGGCAGATCAGAGCTAGCCTTTGCATTTGCTGCAGCTATCGTCTGTGATCAAGGTGGTTGTGGGATTTGTAATTCTTGTGTGATGGTTCAAGTTGGCAACCATCCGGATGTGAATGTTCTGAACACTGAGAAAGTTCAAATAAATATTGACGAAGTGAATGAATTCATTGATAAGTCGTTGCAAAAATCTGCGATAGCAAAATATAGAGTCATGATTATCGAAGATGCCGATCGAATGACTGAACGCACTAGCAATCTGCTTTTGAAATCGTTGGAAGAACCACCTAAAGGAACAATCTGGATGCTATGCGCTCCAGGTGAAGTAGATTTGTTGCCAACAATTAGATCTCGTGTTCGCCGAATCAGATTAAAAGTTCCAGAGGTAGCTTTGGTTGCAGAATTGTTGATGGAAAAGTATGGCGTTGAAGAGAAACTTGCCTTTCAGTCTGCAGCCCAAGCTCAATCTCATATTGGTATGGCAAGAAGATTGGCAACTAATACCGAAGCTAGAAAGAGAAGAACTGAAGCGCTTAACGCGGTTCTTTCCATCATTGACATTCCCTCAGCCATGGCAGCATCTACACTGCTGTTAAAGATTGCTGAAAGCGACGGTGCACAGCTTTCTGCCGAACAAGATGCTCAGGAGCGAAACGAAATGCTCGCTCGTCTAGGTTTGACCGAGGAATCCAAATTGACCCCAAGCTCCAGAGCGCAGCTGAAAAGACTTGAGGAAACACAAAAACGCAGGGCAACTAGGAGTAAGCGAGATGGCCTAGATCGTATCTTTGTTGACTTGATGGGTTTGTATCGAGACGTGCTAACCATTCAACTTGGTTCTAGCCAAGGTTTGATTAATCCTGATAGGGAAGCGGACATTAGGGCCTTAGCCAAGGACATCAGCCAGGCTCGAGCAATCCATGCGATTGAGAAGATTCAGGAAGTTAGATACCGTATGGATAGGAACGTCAAGGACTCTTTGTTGCTTGACTCTTTGGCTGTGAGCCTTAGAAGGAAGGTCAAGTGATGAGAAAAATCTGGAACAGAGTTATTTTGTCTCTGGCAATTTTGGCGGCAGTGCTTAGCGCAGGTTTCCTAGTTTCACCTTTTGTTGGCAGTTCCTCTAAGAGTGACCTGCCTACGGCTGATCCGACTTTGCTACAAACAACCCCTAAGTCTTTACAGTCTTTTTATTCACAAAAGCCTGTTTGGAAGAATTGTGCTGGCAGCAACAAGAAGGCTCGTTGCACCAGCATTAAAGTTCCGTTGGATTGGAGTAAACCAACTGCTGGTTCAATAAACATCGCAGTTGCTGTGAACCCAGCTTCCAATCCAAAGACCGCTCCCTATTTACTCATGAACCCAGGTGGACCTGGTGGTTCAGGTCGTGACTGGGTTACCGAATACATCACTAGCTTGGGTACCAACAAGTTGCGTAGCAAATACAACATTGTTGGCTTTGATCCAAGAGGTGTTGGAGCTAGTTCTAAAGTTAAGTGTTTCAGTTCAGACAAGATGTATTCGTATCTCTATGGTCAATCCCCATATGAATATGGTTCAACCGAAGATTTGAACTTCAGTAAAAAGTCGGTAAGTGATTTTGCTGCTGCCTGCAAGAAGAACACCGGCGCTTTGCTCGGTAAGGTAGATACTTCTTCAGCGGCTAAAGATATGGATATCATCAGAGCTGTTTTGGGTAGTAAAAAGTTAAATTATCTAGGCTTCTCGTATGGAACGTTGCTTGGGATTACCTATGCAAGTTACTTTCCACAAAACGTTGGAAGATTTGTCTTAGATGGTGTCGTTGATCCAACTACCACACCGGAAGAAGATTCATTGAACCAGTTGATTGGTTTCCAATCAGCTATGCGAGCATATCTTGCAGATTGCATCAGTAACGTATCGAGTTGTCCGTTCAAAGGTATGACCGTTGATGCTGCCATGGACAAAGTTGGCACTGATTTCTTAGGCGTCTTAGAAAAGAACGTGATTAGAACTTCATTGGGTTCAAGAAAGCTGAGCCTAGGCAGTGGTTTTACTGGCATGATTGCAGCACTTTACTCAAAAGATAGTTGGCAGTATTTGACTATGGCTTTCAACGAGTTCTTTCAGACTCGTCGCGATGGCAGAATCTTCTTGCTGCTAGCTGATTCCTACAACAGCTATGACCAAGACACCAACACTTTTACCGGCAACGAAACTGAAGCTTTCAAATCTATTTCATGCCTGGATGGCAGAGAATCAGGGGACATGGCCGACATGCAAGCGCAGAACGCTAGAGTGCTTGAAGCCTCTAAAGTCTTTGGAAGATATTGGCAGTATGGTGGCATCGCTTGT
>JBEGRI010000121.1:0-2705 GCA_041180525.1 Actinomycetota bacterium
ACCAGCGGTGATTCGCCAATCGTCGATGCTCTAATCAGTGCAGCCAAGGCTGGCAAACAGGTGCTCGCCCTAGTTGAAATCAAAGCGAGATTTGATGAGCAGAACAATATCGGTTGGGCAAGAAAACTTGAACAAGCTGGAGTTCACGTAGTTTATGGAATTGTTGGGCTAAAGACTCACTGCAAATTGGCTCTAGTAATTAGACACGAAGATGGCAAGCTCAAACGCTATTGTCACATCGGTACCGGTAACTACAACCCGAAGACTGCAAGATTCTACGAAGACTACGGCTTGCTAACTTCTAGAGATGAAGTCGGTGAAGATGTTGCCAAATTATTCAACAGACTCTCAGCCTATGCAGAGGACCTTAGGTTCCAAGAACTACTTGTTTCACCTTCCGGTGTTCGCGAGGGCTTAACTAAGCTAATCGACCAAGAAGCTAAGAACGCTTTAGAAGGTAAACCTTCTGGTATTCAACTCAAGCTCAATAGCTTGGTTGATGAGCAAATAATTGATTCACTGTATCGAGCATCAAGGGCTGGCGTGCCTATTGAGATTTTGGTTAGAGGAATGTGTGCTCTAAAGCCAGGTGTGGCTGGGCTAAGTGAAACTGTCAAAGTTAGATCTGTGCTAGGTAGATACCTAGAACACTCCAGAGTCTTTAGATTCATCAATAACGGCGACCCGATTGTTTACATTGGTTCAGCAGACATGATGCATCGTAATCTTGACCGAAGAGTAGAGACCCTAGTCAGGTTGCGCCAAGCCGATCAGTTACGTGAGATGGATAACTTATTCAATTTAGCGATGAGCGATGGCTCAAGATCTTGGCACCTAAACCCTGATGGTAGTTGGCTTCGTAACGGTGGGAAAGATTCTCTTGGTTTAGTTGACGTTCAAGATCAATTAATGCAGCAGACACCTAAATCTGGAACCTTCTAAACATGAAGGTGCTGGCTGCTGGAGCTGTGCTTTGGCGTAAAGAAAATAATGAACTAAAAGTTCTTTTGATTCATCGTCAGCGCTATAACGACTGGAGCTGGCCAAAGGGAAAAGTTGACAACGGTGAACTCTTAGCCGAAGCGGCAGTTCGTGAAATTAGAGAAGAGACAGGTCTCAAAGTTCACCTTGGTCCGAAACTGGACATACTTGAATACAAGCTGGATAACGGTCACAAAAAGCAGGTCCATTACTGGTCTGCAGAGGTAACTGATACGGCTATAAAACGTCAGAACTTTATTCCAGATGAGGAAGTTGCTTCCTTCGAATGGCTAAGCATCAAAGAAGCTAAAAAGAAGCTAAGTTACCCGCACGATAAGAAGCCGTTAGACAAACTTGTTGAACTTGATCAAGCTGGAACTCTAAAAACCTCATCACTGATTGTTCTTCGCCATGCCAAAGCAACTCCTCGCGATCAGTGGACTAAAGGTGAGGCAACTAGGCCACTGTTACCCCAAGGTGCGGTGCAAGCAGTGCAACTGACTAACGTATTAGCAGCTTTTGGGCCAAAGCTGGTTGTAACTAGCAGTTGGCGAAGATGCTTGGATACCGTGATTCCTTTCGTCAGCAAACATAAAGTTAAGTTGATTGAGCGCAGCCAACTTAGTGAACTGGGGGCTAATAAAGGTCCTAAGCAGACCCATAAACTGGTTCACAAACTTATCGGCACTGGTAAAAATGTGATTATTTGCTCCCATCGACCAGCTTTGCCAACCATTGTTGAGGCAATTGAGGTTTATGCTTCAAAAAATATCAAAACTGTTTTGCAAGAAATAACGGCACTAAAGCCAGGCGAGTTCTATGTAATTAGGTTTGCCAGCAATACTAAAGGCAAGCTCAAAGTAGTTGATCTGGAATTTGTTGAAATTTAGTAAGCAGATAGTCTTGGACTATGAATAACTCCCCTGAAGCTTGGCAGAACTGGATTGCTGCCCGTAACAAAACCTTTGCCGACCCAACAGGTTTTCTCTCTATAACCGCCCTAGTCTGGCTAACTGATGAGCCCCAAGAGATTCATGGCCTAAGTGGTCAGTGGTCTTCTGATGGTGAAACCATCTATGTTAAAAACAGCAACACAGGTGATCACCAATGGTTGATTGGAACGAATGACACCACTATTGATTTTGATGGAATCAAGGTCGAACTGGCTAACCGCAATAACCAACTAGTGGTTAGACCAAGAGATCCAAAATCACCGATGCTTAGCGCTTTCGAAGGTGTATTGGTTTTTGATTATGACCCTAGCTTTGCCGTTAAAGCTAGCTTTGAAGCATTTCCAGAAGCCAAAGAAGTTGTGGTCGGAACTGTTGTTGAAGGGATGACTTCAGCATATGTTTCGCCAGGCAGATTACATTTCCAACTAGGTGGTCAAGACTTTACGCTTACCGCTTTCGAGAAACCTAACTCCAAAGACCTGGTGGTCTATTACAAGGACGCAACAGCGAACATTCTCACTTACGGAACTGGTAAATCTGTAACGGCAAGTTACCAAAGCGATGGAACATATTTACTTGACTTCAACTATTCAGGTAACTTCCCATGCTCATATACCGACTTCGCTACCTGTCCAGTTGCCCCAGTTGAAAATAAATTACCTATTGCAATTGAAGCAGGAGAAAAGAAGCCTTTGTATAGAAACACTCTTGAAGGTGTCATCTCTCAGGTTCACTGATGCGAGAAGACCTCAACACTGATCTGGCTTTAGC
>JBEGRI010000122.1:0-2698 GCA_041180525.1 Actinomycetota bacterium
GCCAAGGGTAAAGAGCACGATGCTATTGAGATTGCCAAGTCAAACATTCTTTTGGTTGGCCCTACCGGTTGCGGTAAAACCTATCTAGCACAGACTTTAGCTAAGCGTCTAAATGTTCCTTTCGCAGTTGCTGATGCGACTAGCTTGACTGAGGCTGGCTACGTTGGTGAAGATGTTGAAAATATTCTGTTGAAGTTGATTCAGGCTGCCGATGGAGATGTTAAGCGAGCCGAACAGGGAATTATTTATATCGACGAAATTGACAAGATTTCTCGCAAGGCTGAGAACCCTTCAATTACGAGAGATGTTTCCGGTGAGGGAGTTCAACAGGCGCTATTGAAGATCCTTGAAGGCACTGTTGCTTCTATTCCACCTCAGGGCGGACGTAAGCATCCGCAACAAGAATTTATTCACATGGATACCACCAACATTCTCTTTATAGTTGCTGGTGCTTTTGCTGGTTTAGAAAACATAGTTCAGTCCAGAGTCGGTAAGAAGGGTATTGGCTTTGGTGCTGAAATCCGTAATCGCGATGATGAGGCCGACATTTTTGGTCAGGTGCAATCAGAGGACCTGAGGAAATTTGGTTTGATTCCTGAGTTCATTGGTCGCCTGCCAGTGATAGCAGCGGTGACTCCATTGGATAAGAAAGCTTTGATTCAAATTTTGGTTGAACCAAAAAATGCCCTAGTCAAGCAGTATCAAAGAATGTTTGAGCTGGATGGCTTCGAACTTGAGTTTGATGCTGAGGCTTTGGATGCTATAGCTGAAGAAGCTATCAAACGTGAGACTGGTGCAAGAGGTTTGCGATCAATTCTTGAAGAGATTCTTGGACCAATTATGTTTGAGATTCCAGGTAGCCAAGCTACCGGTGTTGTTCAAATTGACCTCGGCGTTGTTCAGGGAATTAAGTCACCGACCATTCTTCCAATCAAGCGAGACAAGTCAGCGTAATCTAAGTGAGCTCAAATCAAGCGGTCGGGCTCAGAGCTCCAATTGTTGCAGGTCTAGTTGCATCTATAACCGGAACAGCAGCTACCACAGCAATCTTCCTAAGTGCTTTTCTAAACTTTGGAGCAACCAAAACACAAACCATATCAATGGTTGCCTTGATGTTGGTTTTTTATGGAGCTTTGTCAATAGCCCTCAGTTGGAAATACAAGATGCCACTTTCGGTGGTCTGGTCAACGCCAGGAGCTGCTCTGATCGCTGGTTCTTCACTTACTGGAATTGGTTTTAACAACGCCATGGGTGGAGTTTTACTTGCTGGTTTACTGCTTGCAATCACAGGGCTATGGCCAAAGCTAGGTGAATTGGTCTCTAAAATACCTAAGTCGATTGCCAGCGCTATGTTGGCTGGCGTGATCTTTAGTTTTTGTGTTGCACCTTTTGCAGCTAGCGGTAAATACCCTGCCTTAGTGCTACCGGTAATCCTGCTCTGGTTATTGCTTTATTGGCTAGCACCTATTTGGGCATCCCCAGCGGCAATATTGCTTGCCTTTACCTTGATTGGATACAACCAAGGTATTCAGGTCACTTCTAGTGACTGGGTGATCACATTTAGTTATGTTCAACCTGGATTCAATCTGGCTAGCGTGTTCAGCGTTGGTTTGCCTTTGTATTTAGTTGCCATGGCTAGCCAAAACATTCCAGGCATAGCCATCATGAAAACTTATGGTTATGAAGTTCCGTTCCGACTAGCATTGGTTAGCACAGGGCTAGGAACTGTTGTTGCTTCATTATTTGGCGGTTTCGTGATGAACCTTGCCGCGATTACCGCAGCATTAAATGCCAACGAGCATGCCCATAAAGATCCGGCTCAACGCTGGATTGCATCAGTTTCTGGTGGAGTGGTTTATTGGCTCTTTGCTATCTTTGCTGGCATCGCAGTTGCTTTTGTATATCAAACCCCGCGCGAATTACTTTTAGCCGCTAGTGGTTTGGCGTTGCTGCCAACTATTGCCAACTCCTTTAGCAACATGGTTGAGGTAGCAGAAGAGAGAATCCCAGCAGTGACTGCCTTTTTGGTGGCGTCCTCGTCAGTGGTGTTCTTCTCTGTCGGGGCTGCTTTCTGGGCAATCCTGGCTGGGATTATTGTGCTCTGGTTACTAAAGCTCAAGAAGCCTATTTAAGTCCACGTCGCTTTAGTAGTGGTTCGATAGTTGCATCGCGACCACGGAAGTTTCTAAACATCTGCATCGAGTTCAATGAGCCACCGCGTGCAAGCAAAGTGTTTCTGAAGTGATCTCCGTTAGCTCGCTTAAGCCCACCATTCTCCTTGAACCACTCAACGGTGTCGGCATCCAGAACTTCAGACCAAATGTATCCGTAGTATCCCGCTGAGTATCCGCCAGCAAAGATATGTGAGAAGTATGTTGAACGATACCTGGTTGGAACGGCGTGATAATCCAAACCATAATCAGCGATAGCCTTAGCCTCAAACTCTTCAACACTTGAGATTTCAGTGTCTGTTGTGATCGAATGCCAAGCGAGGTCGAGAATTGCCGCTTCGGTATATGAAGTAGTTGCATGACCTTCGTTGAAAGTTGATGCAGCCTTGAGGTTTTCAACCCATTGCTTAGGCAGCTTCTCGCCGGTTTCAAAGTGAATGGCAAAGTTGTCCATGACCTCTGGCCAGGTGATCCACATCTCATTTACCTGTGACGGGAACTCAACGAAGTCGCGTTCAACACTGGTG
>JBEGRI010000123.1:0-2634 GCA_041180525.1 Actinomycetota bacterium
GAGATGCAACGTTGGGCTCAGGGAGCCAGGTTGGATAGCGTGTTAAAAAACACCGGTATGTTGCCAGGTGATTTTATTCGTTGGTCTAAACAAACTATTGATTTACTGGAACAGATAGCAAAGATACGCGAGCCCAAGCTTTCCGATACAGCCTTAGAGTCCATCGCCAAGATCAAACGTGGAATCGTTGCCTATTCCTATTACGCTTAGATAGTCATGCATAAATTTCGTCTGTGGCTCATAGAGTCAAAGAATTTCTGGGGTAAGTCGCTTCTAGCAGTGCTAGCAGGTTTAGCTCTGGCTAGCTCATTCCCGGCATACAACTTCGGGCTTGGTGTTTTCTTTGGTATTTTCTTGCTGCTAACTTCAATCAAGAACCTAGGCTTCTTCAAATCCCTTTGGCTCGGTTTCTTTGCCGGTTTTGCTTTTTACGGCCTCGTGCTAATTTGGCTAACTACTTATCTGGGTCCAATACCTTGGTTTGCGCTTTGCTTGGTTGAAGGACTGTTTTTTGCAATTGCAGTTGCCATGATCTCAATTACCTGGCGTTTTCTAGAAAAGATAAACATTCCAGCAAAGAAAGTTATAACCAGCTTTGCAATCGGGGCGATTTACTTGGGCAGAGAATACGTTGCTGGGCATTTTCCTTTCGGAGGTTTAGCCTGGGCGAGGCTCGGTCTTTCTCAAGTTGATAACTTCATGGCGAAGTGGGCTTGGGCGGTAGACATTTCCGGCTTAACCTGGCTGCTAGTTTTTATTTCTGCATACCTGACTCTGACTTTTCTAACTCCACTTCCTCAAGGTTCGGGATTAGTCAAACGTCTGCGTTACTGGCTACCTGTTCTAACCACAACCGGCTTAGTCCTGGCTCTAGCATTCTTTGTTGAGTTACCGAAACCAGACAACACTAAAACTTTGCGCGTGGCAGCTGTTCAGGGGAATGCTAACGCAGGTTTATTTGCTGTTAATCCACCCGGTTCTATTTTGGATAAGCACCTCACGGTTGCCAAAAAACTTGTCGCTTCAGGTAAAGCTGAAGGTGTTGAACTCATGGTTTGGCCGGAGAATTCATCGGATTTAGATCCAGTTACTATGGTTGATCCAAGTCTGAAAATTAGTGAATTTGTGAACGAAGAACTTAAGGCACCACTACTTTTTGGCAACAAAACTTATCGAGGTTCCAAGTTTTTTAACGAAGTAGATTTGTGGGAACCTAACCGGGGCTTAGTTGATTGGTATGACAAAAAGCGACCAGTGCCATTTGGCGAGTATGTCCCTTACCGATCATTCTTTATGGCTTTAGCGCCAGATATGATCGGTCTGATTGGTTGGGATATGGCACCAGGTGAGCGTGATGGAATATTCAAAATTAAAGGCAAAGCTCCTATCGGTTCACTCATTTGTTTTGAAGCAACCATTGACGAATTGCATTATGACCTAGTTGATCAAGGTGCCCAAGCATTAATGATTCAGACCAACAGTTCAGATTTTGGTCGAAGCATTCAAGGCGTTCAATTGGCAGCTATTTCCAGAATGCGAGCTATTGAAACCGGTAGGACTGTTGTTGCTATCTCCACCGTTGGATTGTCAGGCATTTATTCTCCAGACGGCCAGGTTTTGCAAGAACTACCAACCTTTACTCCAGCTGCCATGGTTCAAGATATAACTCTTAGAAGTGATAAAACTCCGGCGATGATTTTCGGTCGATACATCGAACCAACGGCTACCTTACTTGGTGTAATTTTCTTTCTAATCGCATTACTGGGTAGCTTGAAGATCAGAAGAAAGAGAACATCATGAAAGTTTTAGTTCTCATGCCAACTTTCAATGAGTCTGGAAACATTGAAAAAAGCGTTGAGCTGCTTTTTAAGTTCAACTCTTCGGTCGACCTTTTGATTATTGATGACAATTCACCTGATGGAACCGGTGCAATTGCCGATCAACTTGCTAAGAAAAATAAACAAATAAGTGTTCTGCATCGACAAGGTAAAGAGGGTTTAGGTGCAGCTTATCTAGCCGGTTTCCAGTGGGGATTTGATCGTGGTTATGACTTTCTGGTTGAGATGGATGCGGATGGTTCTCATCGTGCAGAGGATCTTCCCAAACTACTGGTTATCGCTGCCCAATCCGATTTGGTGATTGGGTCTAGGTACGTCAAAGGTGGAAAGACGGTGAACTGGCCGGCATACCGTCGTTGGTTATCTAGAGGCGGAAACATCTACGCTCGGTTAATGCTCGGTGGCAAATTAAACGACATGACAGCTGGTTTCAGGGTGTTCCGTTCATCTTTCCTGAAAACAATTGATTTGAAAAACATAAATGCCCGCGGATACTCTTTCCAAATAGAAATGGCTTACCGGACTATTCAATCGGGGGGAGTGGCCAGAGAAGTGCCAATCACTTTTGTTGAGCGTGAAATCGGAACATCCAAGATGAGTATGGGGATTGTCATCGAGGCATTGTTGCTGATGACTAAATTCGGTTTAGCGAGATTCTTCAAAGCCGGTGGTTTGTTCTAAAGCCAAGCTTTACCTAGCTAGCTTTCTTCCTGCGTTTGCGAAGATCATCCAAAGCTTCTTTCAAAATCACTTCTAACTCTTCTTTGGTTCTTCGCTCAAGCAAAAAGTCATAGTG
>JBEGRI010000124.1:0-2598 GCA_041180525.1 Actinomycetota bacterium
GTGTGACCACCGCTTACTAAAAGTGCGATGGTTGGAACCTCTAATTTCCCTTGGGCCAAAATATCCGCAGCTACGTGGCCCACCAGGTGATTCACTGCATAAATAGGTTTATCCGTTGCAACCGCTAAAGCTTTGGCAGCAGCAATGCCAACCATCAATGCTCCGGCGAGCCCTGGGCCATTGGTAACGGCTATGGCATCTATCTCAGTCAAAGTTAAGTTTGCTTTTTCAAGAGCTTCATCGAGCACTGGAGTTAGAGCTTCTAAATGTGCTCTGGCAGCAACTTCGGGCACTACACCACCGAAGATGGCATGCTTATCCATGCTCGAAGAGATCACATTTGCCAATAAAGTATTGCCTCGGACAATACCGATACCGGTTTCATCACACGAACTTTCAATACCTAAAACGATTGGCTCTTTACTAAGGTTGCTCTGCATCACAAACGCATCAACGTTATCTGGTTGGTAGTAACCTTTACGAACACCTATGCGTTTGAAACCGAAGACCTTATAAAGTTTCTGGGCAACCGTGTTATCAGCTCTAACCTCTAAGAAAATTTCTTTGGCACCTAGCTGATTAGCTTTAGCGGTTAGTGCGTTCATCAAAGTTCTGCCGTAGCCTTTGCCCCTAGCTTCTGGTGAGACAGCTATGGTTTGAATATCCGCCTGATTACTGCCAGGAAGTTTACTTAACCCCGCATAACCGATTAGTTCGCCATTTACTAAACCAAGAACGTAGTAAGTATGATCTGCCTTTAGCTCTGAACGCATAACCTCCTCAGACCAGGCATCATTAGCAAAGCAAACATGCTCAAGTTGCATTATCAAATCTAGGTCAGCAACCCTTGCTTCACGAATCTCAATCATCCGCTGACTCTCTTACTTTTCCCTGGAGTTGCATCCGGTTCACGAAGATAAATGGCGCTAACGTCCCTGATTACAGCGCGGCCTAAGCTAAAAGCCAGCTGGCCCAAAGCCGATGCGGTAACCGGAAGATCGGTTGTCTGATAGCCAGCAGTATCAACATCTGCTATCTTGCTTACGCTAGGACCGGAAGTCCGCTCTGGGAAGAGTTCGTCATCTTTTTCATAGGTTGCCCAAAACAACTCTTTACGTCTGGCATCAGTTGAAACCAAAAGCCTGCCTTGACCGCCAGATTTGAAGTAATTAAAAGCAATGCCATCAAGCGAGCAAACACCAACTAATTCAGCATTAACCCCAATCGCAAAAAACTTAGCGGCAGCTATACCCACTCGAAGCCCGGTAAAGGGTCCAGGGCCAAGCCCAACTACAACTCGATCTACCTGTGAACTAACTAACTTGGCTGAAGCCAAAACCTGCTCTATCGACTCGCCAATCCGCTCAGCGTGGGTCATGTTTTCAGTGTGATTAACTTCAGCTAAGACGCTTGATTCTTGGAGAAGAGCAACGCTGGTTCCAAATGAAGTATCAATGGCCAGAGTAATCACATTTTCACCTGCATAAATCTTTCACCAAAAGCAGTGATGGTGACTTGTCTGTCTTCAGTTAAACCCGAACTATCTCTTTCAATGTTGACTTCTAGCCAACTATCGGCAAGATCTTCGGTTAAACCCTTACCCCATTCAACTAAAACAATTGCTTCATTAAAAGGAATATCTAAGTCATCTAATTCGACAGCGGATTTCAAACGATATGCATCTACGTGCACCAGTGGTGCTCCGGCTCGCTTATGGGTTCTAGCGATTACAAAAGTTGGTGAAGAAACAGTTCCTTCAACTGCTAAACCTTCACCGATCCCTCTTGCCAGAGTAGTTTTACCTGCACCTAATAAACCTGTAAGTAGAACTAGATCCCCAGCTTGAAGTTCTTTTGATAATTTAATTCCAAGCTCATGCATTTGTTCAGCATTTTTGATTACATCGTCAAAGAGTATTTTGCTCTCAGGCATTTTCAACTTTCAACAGCACCGAGATATTCACGCTTTAGACGGCCACCCATTCTTGTCACAATCTCATAGTTGATGGTCTCAGAAGCGTCAGCTAAATCATCAGCGGTTATACCAGCTTTACCAAAAATGACTACCTCATCGCCAGGGCTAACCGAATCATTACCAACATCAACGACAAACTGATCCATGGCAATTCTTGATTCAATGGTGTATTTCTTACCATTGATAGCAACCTGGGCTTTCCCAGTTGCATTTCTAGGTAAGCCTTCGGCATACCCAATTGGAACTAAAGCCAAAGTAGTCTCAACCGGTGTTCGATAAAGATAGCCGTAGGAAACGCCAGAACCTGCTGGCACCCGTTTAGTTTGAACCACGCTACTAACACAGGTCATTACTGGTGTCAGCCCAAACTCTTTACCTCGGTTATCGCTAAAAGGCGAAAGTCCGTATAGCGCTACCCCACAGCGAACCATGTCGTAGTGAGCCTGAGGGTAACTAAGTGTTCCATCACTGGCGGTTAGATGTCTCACTTGAAATTCAAGACCCAGGGAATTAGCAACAGCTAAGGCCTTTTCGAAGTTGGCTATCTGCTCTAAATCTTCCTGAACACCAGTTGAAGAGAGGTGGCTGAATATGCCTACCGTTTCAACCGTTCCATTCTGTTTA
>JBEGRI010000125.1:0-2567 GCA_041180525.1 Actinomycetota bacterium
AAAGCCCGCTCCCGCCGCCCGAGTCAGCACAAGTCGCAAGCTCTGGGCTAGCTGGCTTGCCTGCCTTTCATGCGCGATTTGAGTTAGCTTCTAGATTTGAATCCTTTTCGGTTCAAGGTATGAAAAGCGGAACAATGGGAATCTACGCCAGAGTAGCGAGGATAGGCCTTGCATATTCTGCACTGGAGTATTTGGAAAAGTGTCTAAACATAAAAGGGTATCCAGACATACTCGCTCCCGATCTAGTCCAGGCGCTTAGGAAGCCAGAACTGAGGGGACTAGTTGAGAATGCAAAATTAGGATTAAGAAGTCATGCAGTCAAGAAAGAACTTGATTTAGTTCTCGAGTCAAAATCAAAAGAGAACGTTCGCCCGATGATTATGCTTTTCAGAAATTCTTTGTTCCACGGAGAGTTCACTCCAACTGGTTGGAAGATAAGGGCTAGCCAAAAAACTCTTAAGCTCCTAGATAGTCTGGCTCAAGTAACTCTGCGCAAAGCAGACGAAACTTTTACAAACTGGTTTGAGGCTAACTGTTAGCTTCAGCGAACTTAGTAATGACTCTAAGTTGTTCTGCTAGTTGAGCTTGTTTGCTTTTTGCTATTGAGTTGGCAACTGCTGTTTCTTGTTTGTTGAAAGCAGGGAATAAGGTATCCATTAGTTTTTTACCTTTAGTTGTTAATTCAACTATTACTAGACGACCATCTTCTTTGCTTTTCTTTCTGGTGAGAAGATTTCTTTTTTCTAGTGTTGAAAGAACACCGGTGAGGGTTGCTTTAGAGAATCCACCCTCTTCAGCTATTTGTCTAGTTTCTATTGGTTCCCAGATCCAGGTAACCCAAAGAACAACAAAAGCAGTCCAGGATAGATCTTCTTTAGCTAACACTGTTCTTTCTAGGTGGTTTCTAACTGCGTTAGCTGCTCTAAACAGGTTGGAGGTTACCGCCATGGCCTCAAAGTTGATGTTCTTGTGAACTAGCTTTTGGTTAACCTGACGCTCGGTCTCGGCTAGGGTATGCGGTCCGGCCATTAGTACTCCTTGTCTAGGTATAACTATTGTCTACTAATCGTTCGTATCAAAATAACTTTTTGCCAACAATGGTGCTTTTTAGAAAGTTCAGGGACTAGTCTAAAAATGATTTGTATCCAAACAATCGGAGTGATTATGACAGCGTTGTCTGAACTAACCCTTGCTGACCTTGATTTATTTGAGAATGGCGCCCCCTGGCATGTCTTTGATCAACTAAGACAAGAATCGCCAATTCACTGGAACCAGGAAGAGAAACCTAACCATGGATTCTGGTCGGTAACCAAATACCACGACATCGTTAAGGTGCTTCGCGACCCAGAAACCTTCACCTCAACTCACTTCACCAACCTTGAAGAAGTTGATGCTGAGCAGGAAGAAGCTAGAAGATCACTACTAGAAACAGACGGTGCTAGGCACCGAGCTCTAAGAAGACTATTACAAGACCAATTCACCCCTAATGCGGTAGCTGGATATGAGACCTTTCTAAGAGGTCTAACCGCAATGACTCTTGATGCTGCTTTTGCTAAAGGGGAGTTTGACTTCGTTGAAGAAGTTGCCGCTGACTTCCCGATTAGAGTTTTAGCTCGAATGCTGGATGTTCCAGATCATGACACCAATAAGTTGATTGAGTGGGGTAACCGCATGATCGGTAACACCGACCCTGAACATGCTGACATCCTGCTTGATGACCCAGAGAGCGAAAAGTATCGCTTAGTGCCTTTTAGATCTCCGGCCGCTTTAGAAGTTTTCGAATATGGCCAGAAGCTAGCTAGTGAACGTAGAGGTAAAGACGGTAAAGACCTAGTTTCAGTCTTGATAAACCAGGTTCCAGCAGATGGTGTTCCTTTGTCAGAACGTGACTTCAACACATACTTCTTATTGTTAGTGGTTGCTGGTAACGAGACTACTCGTCACACCATCTCACACACCATGAACTACCTCATCGAAAACCCAGAACAATTACATCTACTACAAGAAAAGCCAGAGCTTATTCCTTGGGCAGTAGAAGAGTTCATTCGTTTAGCTTCACCGGTTTATCACTTCAGAAGAACAGCAACCAAGGATGTTGAGTTCCAAGGAGTGAAAATCAAAGAAGGCGACAAGGTTGTTCCTTGGTTTGCATCAGGAAATAGAGACAATGCTGTCTTTACTGACCCTTATCGTATGGATGTTACTCGTAATCCAAACGAACACATGGCTTTCGGTAGAGGTGGACCACATATGTGTTTAGGTAACTCGCTAGCCAGACTAGAAGTTCGCATCATGTTTGAAGATTTGCTTGGACGCATATCGAAGATGGAACGCACCGGTGAAATAGATCACCTCAGAAGTAATTTCGTAAACGGTATTAAGCGTTTCCCAGTTAAGGTAACGCTTAAATAAGTTTCGCTACCTTCTCAAGGAAGTTATCAACTAAGAAGAAGGTTCGTTCCCTAGAGGCCGGATCTTCAGCAATGGTCTGAGCCATCATGATATTTGGATCTTGACCATCGTTGCCAACTTCGCGTAAGCCACCCCAATCCAACCAGCCTTTCAAA
>JBEGRI010000126.1:0-2564 GCA_041180525.1 Actinomycetota bacterium
TTTACCAAGTTCACACCAAGGCCAAATGAAATTGGCTGGGTTGAAGAGATTTTAGTTGATCGAGCATATATCGAAAAGGCTGATCAAGCTAGAGAGCTAGCAGAGTTAGAGGATTTAGCGAAAATACCTTTTATTAGCCCACATCTGCTAGCCAACACTGCAGCCGCAGCAGCAATAACGCTAGCCGCTGGCATCCAGCCAAATGAAATAAAGCAAGCACTTAAGCATTTTCAGTTAGATGCTCACCGTATCGAATTAGTTTTAGATCAAAATGATGTTCGCTGGGTAGATGACTCTAAGGCAACTAATCCTCATGCCGCCAACGCAGCTTTATCTAGCTTTGAAAGTGTGATCTGGATTGTTGGCGGTTTACTCAAAGGCGTTGATATCTCTGAATTGGTCAGAAAGCACGCAGCTAAGTTAAAGGTGGCAATAGTTATTGGTAAGGAACGTGATCCGGTGCTCGAGGCTCTAGCCCAGTTTGCACCTAACTGCCAAGTGATTGAAATTGCGCATCAAGAAAATCTAATGTTCCAAGTGGTTAGTAAAGCCAAGTCAGTTGCACAAGCTGGCGATGTAGTTTTACTGGCACCAGCGGCGGCCTCCATGGATCAATTCAAGGATTATGCCGACCGGGGAGAATCTTTTGTCAAAGCAGTAATGGAGGTATGTAATAGTGGCGACTAAAGCAAGAACAGTTCAACAGGATTCCAAGTTGGTAAAGCTTCGAGACGCAGTGCTTTCACCTCGTGAAAGCTTTATGAATTGGTATGAGGATTACTTTAGAAATCAAAGCCGAGACTTCAAGTTCCTAGTTGGATTGATTACGCTTATGGTGGGTTTTGGTGTTGTCATGGTGCTTTCCTCCTCTAACGTTGATTCGATTAAAGCTACTGGTAATCCTTTTCAATCCTTTGCTGCGCAACTAATTTTTGCCCTAGGTGGACTAGCTTTGATGTTCTTTATTTCAAGAAAGTCAATTCAAAGCATTGAAACTTTTGGACTTTGGTTATTTCTTGCTTCACTTTTCATGCAATTGTTGGTTAGGGTGCCTGGCATTGGTTCGGCAGCCGGAGGTAACGCCAACTGGGTTGGCTTTGGAATTTTCAAGATTCAACCGAGTGAGTTTATAAAACTAGGCTTGATTCTTTTTATGGCTGGCTTTTTATCTCGCCGGATCGATGAACTTCATGACTGGCGCAGAGGGTTACTTCCGTCATTGATTGCCGGGTTTGTTTCGGCAGGATTGGTTTTAGGTTTTGGAAATGACCTTGGAACAGCTGGTGTTATCTTGGTTGTCACTCTCGCGGTGATGGTTACCGTTGGCTTACCCTGGAAACACATAACTTGGGTAGTTGCATCGATAGTCGTAATTTTCGCAGCTACCACCTTCTCTAGCCCAAACCGTTTAGCTAGAGTTCTTGCCTTCTTTGATCCTTCCAGTGCTGCCGATTCAACCAACTGGCAAGTGCAACATGGTCTTTGGGCTTTAGCTTCGGGAGGAGCTTTTGGGACAGGGTTGGGTCAATCAAAGCTGAACTGGGGTTGGATCCCAGAAGTTGAAAATGACTTTATCTTTGCAATCATCGGTGAAGAGTGGGGAATGATCGGGGCTTTGGTGGTTATCGCATTCTTCTTCATGCTATTTATCAGATTGTTTAAAATTGGAGCTAAACAAGATGATCCATTTGCTTCAATCGCCACCTATGGCGTTGCCCTGTGGATCACAATTCAAGCTTTGATTAACATCGCTGTGGTATTGCAGATTCTTCCAGTTCTAGGTGTTCCACTGCCACTTATTTCTAGAGGTGGATCCTCGCTGGTATCACTGCTGATGGGCTTAGGTGTAGTTTTGGCTTTTGAAAGAAATCAGGTTGAAAGTATTCCGGCAAAGAGGCGTAGATGACCAACTATCTTTTGGCTGGAGGTGGAACAGCGGGGCACGTGAATCCGTTATTAGCCCTAGCTGATGAAATTAAATCTTCGGCTAAAGATAACAATGTCTACGCTTTGGGAACTGTTGAGGGGCTGGAATCTAAGTTAGTCGCTGAACGTGGCTATCAACTTTTGACTGTTGCCAGATTGCCGATGCCGCGCAAACTAAATCTTTATGCAATAAAATTTCCATTTCTGTTTAGAAAGTCTGTTCAAAAGGTAAAGCAATATCTAAAAGAATTTGACATAGACATTGTGGTTGGTTTCGGTGGTTACGCCAGCGCTCCAGCATATAGAGCTGCAAAAGCACTAAAGATTCCTTATGTCATTCACGAAGCAAATGCGCTTGCAGGATATGCCAATAGGGTAGGAGCTAAGTCAGCCAGCGCAGTTGCTATAACTTTTAGTAACACCAAACTCCCGAACGCTATTTTGACTGGGATGCCTATACGTAAAGAATTACTTTCAGCTAAAACTCTTAGAACACAGGCAGCTACGTTTTTTGACTTAGATGAAAACCGAACAACGGTATTAGTAACCGGCGGATCGCTTGGAGCTAGAACAATCAACCTGGCTATAGAACAATCCAGAGCAGATTTGGCTGCAGCTGGTTTGCAGGTAATACACAT
>JBEGRI010000127.1:0-2547 GCA_041180525.1 Actinomycetota bacterium
TGACTGGAGCTACGAAAACGTTGTGTGCTCCAGACTTAACATGCGAGCCTACTGTGGTGTGATGTTTGTTCACGCCATCGTAGTTCGCGAAGATAGTCCCTGCTCCGATGTTGGTGTGTTCACCGATGGTCGCATCACCAACATAGCTTAGGTGCGGAATCTTGCTACCGGCACCAATTACTGCATTCTTGGTTTCAACAAAGGTACCTATTTTGCCACCAATGCCTAGATGCGTTCCAGGTCGTAGATAGCTAAAAGGACCAACAGTTGCTTCCGTTTCAACTACAGATCCGTTGATGTCAGCTTTTTTGATAACGCAGTTATCTCCAATTACCGAATCGTGAATGGTGACTTCAGGCCCGATAGTGGAGCCCTTACCAATACTGGTGATACCTCTGAGATAAGTTGATGGCAGCACTGTGACATCCTCGCCTAAGACAGCGGTGATGTCGATGTATGTAGTGTTCGGATCAACAATGCTTACTCCAGCTAGCATCCAACCTTCGCAGATTCTGCGATTAAGCTCCTGGGAGACTGCCTGTAATTGAACTCTGTTGTTCACTCCAGCAACTAACCAGTTATCTGTCACAGCCAGAGCTTTAACACTTTTACCGAGCTTGATAATTTCAGCTAAAGCATCAGTGAGATATTTTTCACCGGCTGCATTTCTTGTAGTTACTGTTGCTAAGGCCTGAGAGATTACCTCTGAATCAAAAATGTATACACCAGCATTGATTTCATTTATCTCGAGTTGATCTTGGGATGCGTCACGATGCTCAACAATAGAAGTGAATTCACCATCACTATCTCTGATGATACGTCCATAGCCTGAGGGGTCATTGAAGTAAGCAGTTAGCAATGTTGCACCAGCGCCACTTTCCAAATGAATCTCAAGCATCGCTTCAAGGGTTTGAACATCTAGCAGGGGAACATCAGCGCTGGTAACGACAATGGCCCCAGTAAAACCTTCAGGTAAAACCTTTAGAGCACATTCCAGTGCTCTACCTGTTCCAGTTACCTCATCTTGATGAGCAATGTGTGCTTTTGGATAAAAAGTATGGATGTATGTTTCGAGTTTCTCTTTTTCATGGCGAATGACTGGAATAACGTATTGGGCATCCAGCGCACTTGCCGTTGCCAGTGCGTGACCTAGCATCGGTAATCCAGCTATCTCATGCATAACCTTTGGGGTAGCTGAGTTCATCCTGGTTCCCTCACCAGCAGCCAAAATCACCGCTGCTAAGTGCTGCTGAGACATCTGACCTCCAGTTTGCTTACGCTGCTCCCCCAGGATTCGAACCTGGACCGAACACCTCCAAAGGGTGCCGTGCTGCCGTTACACTAGGGAGCAATTCAGGCTAGGCCTGACTATCTAAGTTTGCCAGATGTTTGGCTAAAGCAGCCTTGTTTCTAAATAACTAGGCTTTGCCAAGAGGGTTAACAAACCTTCTGAGCTAAGTTGCTCGATGGCGGCAGTGGCCTGATCCTTGGTTTGGAATAAACCTAAAACTGTTGGACCAGAACCTGAGACCATAGCCTTCAATGCACCGAGGCTTTCTAAACGAGCGATCGAATCCCCGATACCTGGCTGAAGTGAAATGGCTGCTTGCTGAAGGTCATTTTCCATAAAGTCAGCCAGCTCGGTGACACTGTCAATCGAAGCATTTAGCTCTTTGAAATTACTGGTAATTCCCAGTTGGTCAAAGCGGGCAAAGACGTTGGCGGTGGATAAACCAGCCGGGCTAACTAAGAGAACAAAGTAACAATCAAAAGCTAAGGCTGGTAACTGAGTTAGCTTTTCACCCCGACCTTTCCCGATGGCTAGGCCACCTAAAAGGCTGAATGGAACATCAGAGCCGAATTCTTTAGCTAAATCAAGTAATTCAGTTTTGCTGAGTTTCTGGATGCCATAGTGCTTGGCTAATAACTCATTGACAGCGACCATGGTGGCAGCTGCATCAGCTGAGCCTCCAGCCATACCGCCGGCTACTGGAATACGTTTGTGAATACTAACCACCAGATCCGGTAAAGCAATTTCAAATTTCTCAAACATTCGAACGATTACCTGATACACCAAATTGGTTTTATCTGTTGGAACAGCTTTCAGATGTCGCTCAGGCAAATTCTCAACACTGACTAGAATCTCTAAACCTGTTCCCTCAGCTGCTTCGGTTAACGTTATCTCTTCAAATAGATCTAAGCCTAGATATAGCGAGTTCACTTCATGATATCCAGCATGAGACTGGCCAACTTGAAAAACCAAATTGATTTTGGCAGGCGCAATCGCTCTAATCACTTTGATTTCCTTCGATCAGTGAAGCTAGCTGATCGTTCCAAAACTTAGTCCAAATTTTCTTGGCTGCTGCATCTTGAATAAATTCGTGTTCAACTATCACAGCAGATACATCTGCTTTTACTTGAAGATAAATGCTTGCCCTAGTTTCATCATTGAACTTTAGAATAAGCTTCTCATTATTAACTAGCTTTAGAAATCGCTCAAACTTATCACCATATCTTGAAGCAGAGTTAAGTTTGTTGTATACCAAA
>JBEGRI010000128.1:0-2539 GCA_041180525.1 Actinomycetota bacterium
ATCGACCGGAAGGATATTGTCCCGCTGGCGATTAAACCAATTACTTTAGTCTTTTTACTGAATACCTATCGTAAACATAATGGTCAGTTTCCATCTACTCAGAAGCTACATGAACTTTACCTTGAGGGATGCCAAGAACTATGTACTGAACCGAAAGATAAAGAGCGCCATCCGCTAAGGCCAGTAAGTCATCTGATTCCCGAAAAGCGTCTCATAGTTGCGGCTCGTATCGCTGCAATTATAATTTTTGCGAACCGATCTGCAATATGGCTAGGCAGTAGAGGCGATATGCCTAATGAGGACGCATTTCTAAGTAATCTCTATGGTGGCTATGAAGAGGTAAACGGAAGTCCATTTGAAATTACCGATAAAGCTATTAGCGAGGTTTTAGACACTGGTTTGTTCTCATCCCGTGGATTACATCGAATGGGATGGGCACATCAGACCTATGCTGAATTTCTAGCTGCCTGGTATTTGACACAGCACGAAACATCTTTAGCTCAAACAAAGGAGTTAATCTTTTCATCCGAAGATCCAGACCATAAGCTGATTCCTCAACTTCATGAAACGGCTGCATGGCTGGCTAGTATGAGTCTAGAAGTTCTTCAGGAAATTATCAAAACTAATCCAGATGTTCTTTTGCAAACTGATGTGCCCACTGATGCATGGGTTAGAGCATCAATTGTAGAGAACCTATTAACCCAATACGAGGAAGGAAAACTGTTTGATCGAGATAAAAATAACTATCGCAACTACGGGAAGCTTAAACATCCTGGATTGGCTAGGCAATTATACCCTTATATTTCTGATTCTAGTAAACAAGCCGATGCACGAGATCTAGCGATCGATATTGCTGCAGTTTGTGAAGTCTCGGAGCTTCAAGATGAGTTAGCAGAAATCGCTCTTGATTCAACACAATCAATCTATTTGAGGGTGAGCGCAGCCAAAGCAATTTGTTCAGTTGGTAATGCAACTACGAGATTGAAGCTAAAGCTGCTTGCGACTGAACAATTGCCAGAGGATGAGGACGATCGTCTTAAAGGATATGCTTTGAAAGCTGTTTGGCCAGATCATTTGGCAGTAGAGGAATTATTTCACACTCTGACTCGGCCAAAGAAGAGAAACTTTTTTGGTGGATATCAATGGTTCATCAACCATGAGTTAGTTCCGCAACTTCGATCAGAACACTTGGTGACTGCTCTAGATTGGCTTAAGGGGCAAGGTCTGCGATGCTCTGGACACCCATTTGAGGAACTTGGCGATGCCCTTCTCTTCAAAGCATGGGAAAACTTTGATTTGCCTGGAGTTGCAGAAAGTTTCATTCAAGTAGCTCTAGTTCAGTGGAAAGAGCATCAGACGATTATTACCCATAATAGACAGCTACAAGAGCAATTTGCTTCGTCGCTTTTGCACGACAGCCAAAAACGGCATACTCTAATTGAGCAAGCTGTTTTGGCTAACTTAGGGGCAGGGAACCCATGCTTTCTATTAAGCTACTTGACGGAAGATATTTTGGTTTCCGAAGATATTTTTTGGATGCTTGAAAAACTCCAAATTTCTAAGGGTGAAGAGGTTCAGAAAATTTGGGCACAACTAATTCAGTGGAGTTTCAATTGTCAGAATGTAATGCAAATAGATGCAATTATTGCAGCTAGTCAGGCTAATAATGTTTTGCAAGAAACTTTTTCACCTTGCTTTGCGCCTATCGAGCTGAATTCATCTCAAGCCGACAAACTGAGGGCTGATCACCTCAGAATGGAAGAAAGGCAAGCGCATAGGCAAAATCCTCCTTCGCTAGATCCACCACCCAGAGAACGAGTTCTCCAACTCTTAGAAAGGTTAGAAGCTGGAGATTTGGCTGCTTGGTGGTTGCTTAATAGACAAATGACTCTGGAGCCTGAGAGCCACTTCTATGACAACGAGTTTGAATTAGATTTGACTAAGCTGCCCGGGTGGCAAGAGGCAGAAGAAGCTACTCAAAGAAGAATTATTGATGGCGCAAAGGAGTATGTTCAGAAACAAGATGATGTGGGTTATGACTGCATAGCGACAAACAATTACTATCGACCTGCTATAGCAGGTTGTAGAGCTTTTTTGCTGCTTCTAAATGAAAGTCCAGATTCCTTAAACAATCTAGTACCTGAAACATGGCTAAGATGGTCAGCTGCCATTGTCGATGTTCCCAGTAGTTATCAACATAGCGAATCCTATTTGGAATTAGTTAGGTACGCTTATCTAAATGCTCCTGAAGAGTTTAAAAAGACTCTAATAGCACTGATTAATAAAGAGAACCAGGAACATGGCTACCTATTTGTGATTGACCGCCTTGATAAGTGCTGGGATGAGCAGTTAAAGCTTAATCTGTTAGAAAAAGCCAGGGATCCATTGCTTAAACCTAAATGTATTGGGCAACTGCTAGAGAAACTTCTAAAGCAAGGATTAAGGAGACTCTGGAAAATCAAGCCAGTTCACGGGAGAATAAGTCTCTAACCGCAGGTCAGGGCTGGATTGATGGCCGGCAAGCAGCTGGGTTTTGGTG
>JBEGRI010000129.1:0-2526 GCA_041180525.1 Actinomycetota bacterium
GAAGTAGTTTTGAAAATCTTGCCAAAGCCACCGGTAGCAAAGATGATTGCTTTGCCCTGGAAAACGTGTAATTCACCGGTTGCTAGTTCGTAAGCAACAACAGCAGATGGTCTTTGCACTCCATCAACTTCGTTCATGACTAAATCTAGAACATAGAACTCGTTATAGAACTCGATGCCTAACTTCACGCAGTTTTGATACAAGGTCTGCAAAATCATGTGACCGGTTCGGTCAGCTGCGTAGCAGCTTCTTCTTACCGGAGCTTTACCGTGATCTCTGGTGTGTCCGCCGAAACGACGTTGGTCAATCTTTCCATCAGGTGTTCTGTTGAAAGGTAGCCCCATGTTCTCTAGATCGATCACTGCTTGGACTGATTCCTTAGCCAGAATTTCAGCAGCATCCTGATCGACTAGGTAGTCTCCACCTTTAACGGTGTCGAAGGTGTGCCATTCCCAGCTGTCCTCTTCGACGTTAGCCAGCGCTGCAGCCATACCACCTTGAGCAGCTCCGGTGTGTGAGCGGGTAGGGAAGAGCTTAGAGATCACTGCAGTTTTCACGTGAGGTCCGGCTTCAATAGCAGCGCGCATGCCAGCGCCACCGGCACCTACGATGACAACGTCATATTGGTAGTGATGAACTTTAACTTCAGTCAATTTATAAATTAACCTTTGCAAACTAGATCAGGTAGATAGTTGTGAACATTAGGGTCAATGCAAGGATCGAAAGTTGTAATAACCAAAGTTCCCAGCAAAATAAGTAATGCAGCACTTACCCAAAGAGTAATGTTTAGTGTCTTACGAACCCATTCGCGTTCGCTGTAATCATTCACTAGCGTTCTCATGCCATTTGTTCCGTGAATAAGTGCAAGCCACAGAATCAATCCGTCGTAAACCTGCCAGAAAGGTGAAGCCCACTTACCTGCAACGAAAGCAAAGTCGATAGCTTTAACTCCACGCTCCGGTAGCACTAGGTTTACCATCAGGTGTCCGATGATTAGGAAGATTAAGATGACACCGGATATTCGCATGAAAATCCAGGCACGCTTTTCCCACTGAGCACCTTTGCGTGAACGAGGTGCATCAGGTTGTTCAATAACGACGGCCATTTATTACTCCACGAAGAAAATGTGCATGATTTGACGGGGGACAAAACCGGCCATAAGTATTAGCCAGATTGCTAGAACTACCCAGAACATTTGGTTCTGGTACTTAGCGCCTTTGCGCCAGAAGTCGATCAACATAATGCGAATACCGTTGAAGCCGTGGAAGAGGATTGCTCCAACTAGACCGATTTCAGCCAGACCGATGATCTCGGTCTTATAGCTGGCAACAACAGAGTTATACGCTTCAGGGCTAACGCGAACCAGGGCGGTATCTAGGATGTGTACTAATAAGAAGAAGTAGATTCCAACACCGGTAATACGGTGCAGAACCCAGCTCCACATCCCAAGTTTTCCTCGATATAGCGTGCCAGCAGGCCGGTTTGCCACGAAAATCCTCCTTGATTGACGCAGATTAAGCGTCATTTACCCTTCAATGATAACGGTCGCCGTGACCTTAGAATGACCGAAATGCCTATCTCGGCTAGGCTTTTGAGGTTATGAACACAAAAGAAGAGTCCTTAGCTCATTTTTATTCGGTAATCCCAGCAGGCGGAATTGGTTCCAGACTCTGGCCACTTTCACGCGCCTCGGCTCCTAAGTTTCTGCATGACCTAACTGGTTCTGGTCAGACTTTATTGCAGGACACAGTTGAACGTCTTACCCCGTTAGCCGGACCGGATCGCATCATGGTGGTAACCGGAGGCGCTCATGAAGATGCAGTAATGGAACAAATACCGGGGCTAAGTTCGATGAACCTAGTTTTAGAGCCGAGCCCGAAAGACTCAACTGCAGCTATCGCTCTGGCTGCTGCTATCTTGCAACTTAGGGATCCTGAAGTGATTATCGGTTCTTTTGCTGCGGATCACGTTATTGGCAATAAAGACGAATTTCTCACCGACGTTAGAGAAGCAATAAAAGTTGCTTCAACCGGAAAGATAGTCACTATTGGCATAACTCCAACCGAACCTTCAGTTGGGTTCGGATACATTAAAAAAGGTGATCGACTTCCTGGTTCCAAGGTTGCTAGGGAAGTTGTCCGATTTGTTGAAAAACCAGAACTTAAGAAAGCCAAGCGTTACTATCGCTCTGGTAATTATTTCTGGAATGCCGGAATGTTTATTGCTCCAGCTTCATTAATCCTTGCTGTCTTATCTGAGACCGAACCCGAACTTTATGAAAAAATCATGCAGTTAGCTCAGAGTTTTGGAACAGCGGAGCAGGCGGAAGTCTTCAAGAATATTTGGCCAAGTTTGAAAAAGATTGCCATCGATTACTCTGTTGCTGAGCCCGCTGCTGAACAAGATTTAGTTGCAGTAGTTCCAGCTCAGTTCAGTTGGCACGATGTCGGCGATTTTGCGGCTATTGCTGAGTTGCAGGCTGCCGGTAAATCTAATCATTTATCCGTTCTAGGAGATGTTCAAGTC
>JBEGRI010000130.1:0-3270 GCA_041180525.1 Actinomycetota bacterium
TCAGGTGAGTACACACATTGCGCCTGACGAATCTGCTGGAGAACTGCTTGGCCGCTTGACTGAACTTTCAAAGACTCTGCTTAGTCAAGAACTTCCCAAAATCTATTCAGGTATGTCTCATGAGGAAGTTCAATCAGGTAAAGACTCTCAAGCACCAAAACTCTCGAGAGATGATGCTCGTATCGATACAGGCAAACCTGCGCTTGCAATACATAACTTGATTAGAGCTATGAACCCAGAGCCAGTAGCTTGGCTTAAATACAAAGGCGAAAGCTTCAGAATCCTCGAAAGCAGAGTACAAAACGCAATTCAAACTGAGGAGCCCGGTCAAATTTTAGGGGGAAAGACTCCTGTTATGGTTTGTGGCGATGGTCATGGTATCGAACTAATTAAAGTTCAACCATTCGGCAAGAAAGTTATGTCAGGTGCTGATTGGTTCAGAGGGCAAACGGATTTAGGAAGATTTCGTTGATCAGAAATCATCCTAGGCAGCTAGCTCTTGAACTGCTTAATCGGGTAGGCAACGACGATGCTTATGCGAATTTATTAATGCCAACTTTGCTTCGCAAGGCCACCATGGATGCTAGAGACGGAGGGCTAGCACAGGAACTTGGGTTCTCAACCCTGCGTTATCAATTGCTCTATGACTCAATCATTGATCATGTTTCATCCAGAAAAACTAAAGAAATCGACCCTGTATTACTTAACTGCCTACGGTTGGGTGTGCACCAGCTACTCGGAACTAGAATTCCTGCACATGCAGCTCTAAGTGAAACAGTTGAACTGGTTCGAACCAACTGCGGGGAAAAAGTTGTTGGTTTTGCAAATGGGATACTTCGAACCATCTCTAAACACGATACATTCCCACCCAGTTTGGATTGTTACTGCCTTGAAGGCAGCCCTTTCAGCTGACAATCTTCAAGACCAGTTAGAGCATTTACTCGAGTCTAACAACCAACCAGCATTGGTCAATCTGGTAGCACTACCAGGCTTTCCAGACCCAACTTCAACAGATCTTTTGAAGAACCCATTCTCACCGTATGGATACGCACTTAAGAGTGGCAATCCGTTAAGAGTGGCAATCCGAGTGATCTTCAAGATTTTGCTGAAGGCAACCTAAGAGTTCAGGACGAAGGCTCACAGTTAGCCGCTATTGTTTTAGCCGAATATGCCGAGATAAAGGATTCAGAGGTTTGGTTAGACATGTGTGCTGGGCCAGGTGGAAAAGCTGCCCTGCTAGCCGCTCTAGGCAAAATACATGGAGCAAAACTTATCGCCAACGAAATATCTGATCATCGAGCCCAGTTAGTGCAGAAGGCGCTGAAGTTATTTCCAGAGGTTGAAGTGCGACAGGGCGATGGAAGAGCAATCGGTTCTAAAGAACCTAATAGCTATGATCGTATTTTGCTAGATGCTCCTTGCACTGGACTTGGTGCACTAAGAAGAAGACCCGAAGCTAGGTGGCGAAAATCCGCAAAGGATTTGAAAGAGCTGACTATCCTGCAATACGAGCTACTAGCGAGCGCTTTGGCTGCTCTGAAACCTGGAGGCAAGCTGCTTTATGTAACCTGCTCACCACATCTGTCGGAAACTACTGCAATTATTGCCAAAGCCCAGACAAAGCTTGGTGCCGAGGTTTTAGATTTGACAACGTTCATGAACGCCAAATACATGGCTGGAAAATTACCGGCTAGCCGAAAGACAGTGCAATTATTCACACACAGAGATAACACTGATTCAATGTTTTACGCCCTGCTTACCAAGCAATAAAGTGTAGTTATGTCTGTTCGTATCCAACCAAGCATCCTCAGTGCAGATTTTGCTAATTTCGCAAAGGAATTGGAGAGTATTTCGGCAGCAGATGGAATACATGTTGATGTAATGGATGGACATTTTGTTCCAAATCTAACCTTTGGACTGCCGGTAGTTAAGAGACTTCAAGAGATAACAAAGCTCCCACTAGATGTTCACCTAATGATAGAAAACCCAGATCGTTGGGCAATTGAGTACGCAAAGCTTGGGGTCTTCTCGGTCACGGTTCATCTTGAGGCATGCTCGGATCCTATAAAGATAGCCCAGGACATTCATTCTGCAGGCTCTAGAGCTGGCATAGCAATAAAACCTAAAACTGAACTATCCGAAGTCATGGATTATTTGGAACATTATGACCAATTGCTTGTCATGTCTGTAGAGCCTGGATTTGGTGGTCAGTCATTTATTGAGAGCTCTCTTGCTAAAGCCAAATCGGCGAAGTCACTGATTGGGGATCAGAACATTTGGCTGCAAATTGATGGTGGAGTTGATGAAAACAACATTGAGTCAATCGCAAGTTGCGGTGTTGATACTTTCGTGGCAGGGTCAGCAGTTTTCAAAATGCCTGACAGGAATGCGCAAATAAATAAATTGCGTGAGCTAGCAACATCTGGTCAGAGCAAATAGTAGGAAGTGCTTTGGACCTTAACTTCGATCTAGTTAATTTTCTAAAACTCGCTAAGCCGGGTAGGGTAATTCCGCTATACACGCGCCTCTTTGGTAACAGTGAAAGCCCGTTAGCATTATATGAAAAGTTAGTTAAGGGCAGGACGAACACATTTCTTTTAGAGTCAGCCGAGCAAGGTATATGGTCTAGATTCAGCTTCATCGGTTTAGCTTCACAGGCAACAATCACGCAGAGACAGGATGAACTTGGCTTGCGGATAGTAGGAGAAGTTACTCTTCCCGATATTGCGGATTCTCTCGAGGCACTTAAGTCTCTGATATCAATGTGGCAGGTGGAGCAGGATGAATCTCTTCCTCCGCTTACTTCAGGGCTCGTAGGTTTTTTTAGCTGGGATTTGATTAGACAGATTGAGGCACTTCCTCAAGCAAAGCCCCGTAGTTATCAACATCCGATTTTGCAATTGCAACTAGTTAGAGATCTTGTTGTAATTGACCACCTTGAAAATAGCATCTGGTTGATTTCGAATGTTTATTGCCTTGATGAAGAAACGAACCAAAAACAATATGAGATGGCAACGGCTGCTATTGAAGAATTATCTAAAGAAATAGAGGCAACTGCTAATGCTCTACAGCGCGGACTTGGTAAATGGAAACATCAACACTATTATAAACAAAATAATCTAATAGTATCTAATCTTTCTCGTAATGAATTACTAAGACTACATACAACATGTCATTGTTTCGTAAGTGCTTCTTTTGGTGAGGGTTGGGGTATTCCAGCTTTCGATGCCTATGCAATGGGAAATAGAGTTATTCATAACATGACTGATG
>JBEGRI010000131.1:0-3565 GCA_041180525.1 Actinomycetota bacterium
AGGTATTGGTATTTTGGCTTTATCGCTTTATCCAGGTCGGGCGACCGGAAAGTTCAGTTTGCTCACTGGCTCCATCGTTTCTATCGGTGACAGCAAAACCTTAATGCTAGCGATTTTGGCCAGTGTGATTTTGATCACACTAGTTATCTTCTGGCGAAGATTACTTTTTGCATCGATTGATCCAGCAGTTGCTGCAGCTAGGGGAGTTAGTTTAAGAACACAGTCAGTCATATTCATGCTTGTGCTTGGAATTTCTGTTGCAATAAGTGTTCAGATAGTTGGTGCATTACTTGTATTAACTTTGTTAGTGACACCAGCCGCTTCGGCAGCTAGATTGACGAGTTCGCAATTGTGGGGTCCACTGTTAGCAATAATTTTTGGTGTAATTTCCGCAGTTGGTGGAATGCTGTTGTCCCTAGGAGCTGCTTTGCCGGTTAGCCCGTTCATCACAACAGTTTCCTTTACTATCTATTTGGTTTGTGTTGTTATCAGTCTGGTTAGGAGAAGGTCATGACTACTAAAAGAAATACCTGGCAGAAAGATGCAGTGATGCATGCTTTGAGCGAAGCAGCAGGTTTTGTTAGTGCTCAGCAACTACACCTAATCCTCAAACAGCATGGATCTAGCATTGGTTTAGCTACCGTTTATCGAACCTTAAGTTCTTTAGCCAAAGAAGGTAAAGCGGACACTCTTTTGAGCAATGAAGGGGAGAGCTTGTATCGAGATTGCTCAGCAGAGCACCATCATCACCTTATTTGTCGGGTTTGCGGTCTAACTCAGGAGATTGAGGCTAGTCAAGCTGAAACTTGGGCCTCAGAGGTGGCTAAAGATAGTGGTTTTACTGAGGTTAGCCACACCATTGACATTTTTGGGGTGTGTAAGAAGTGTGCTAAGCCTAAAAAATAGTCCTAACTGGGACTTGCAAAGCAAGCCTTAAGACCCCTAAACTTGTTTGGTTGCCCGAAATATCGGGGAATTAGGGGTTATACATATTGACCCAAAATCAAACTTTATGCACGGAGGAAGACAATGTCTGCTTACTGCCAGGTCACTCAGACCGGTCCGCAGTTTGGACACAATGTTTCGCACGCTCAGAACAAGACTAAGCGTCGCTTCAACCCAAACATCCAGAAGCGCACCTACTTCGTGCCTTCACTAAAGCGCAATGTAACGCTGAACCTTTCTGCCCGTGGCATCAAGGTTATTGATGCTCGTGGTATCGAGTCAGTTGTTGCTGAGCTTATTGCCCGCGGCGAGAAGATCTAAGGATAGCTAATGGCCAAGAAAGACAAGGACATTCGTCCAATCATCAAGATGAAGTCAACCGCTGGTACCGGTTACACCTACGTAACTAAGAAGAACCGTCGTAATGACCCAGACCGTATGGTCTTGAAGAAGTATGACCCAGTTGTCCGCAAGCACGTTGAATTCCGCGAGGAGCGCTAAGAATGGCTAAGAAGAGCAAGATTGCACGTAACGAACAGCGCAAGGTTGTTGTTGAGCGTTATGCAGAAAAGCGCGCAGCGCTAAAGAAGGCTTTGGTAGATCCAAACTCAACTGACGAACAAAGAGAAGAAGCTCGTCTCGGTTTGCAGAAGCTTCCACGTAACGCAAGCCCAACACGTCTCCGTAGCCGCGATGCGATCGATGGTCGTCCACGTGGTGTTCTAAGCAAGTTTGGTGTTTCACGTGTTCGCTTCCGTGACATGGCTCACAAGGGTGAACTACCTGGTATTACCAAGTCTTCTTGGTAAAAACCCCTAGAAATCAAGGGTTTCCGCAGGCTTAGCCTGCGGATTTTCTCTTTAAACCCTTTATTTATAAGGATTTTCCCCATATTTGGTAGATGTTCGTTATCCTCAACACGCCGAGACCCTAATAAATACACGGGTATTAGGCGTATAGGGTGAAAACGACATCCCGTCAAGCACCTTGAAGTCCAGGAGGACCAAAATGTCAGCACTAAACAAGAGCGAGCTAGTAGCCGCTATCGCAAGCCACACTGGTGAATCGAATCACAGGCTGCCGTCAACAGAATCGTTGACTCATTCTTTGAGACCATTGCGTCAACAGTCGCTAAGGGCGGCAAAGTGACCATCCCAGGCTGGCTATCAGTTCAGAAGGGTCACCGTGCAGCTCGCGTTGGACGCAACCCACAGACTGGCGCTACCATTCAGATCCCTGCAGCTAACACCGTAAAGGTTTCAGCTGGAGCAAAGCTGAAGGCAGCTGTTAAGTAGTTTCTACTTCACAAGCAGACGGTGCACCTCGGTGCACCGTTTTGCTTTAACCTAGGCTTGAACAATGACCACTAAACAACTTATTAAGGTTCCAAGCGCGATCGTATTGATCCTGCTTGGTTCTGCGGTAGGGCTAGTGGTTGGAATGTTTTTGGGGGGTTCAGCCACAGCAGTCAGCCTTGCTGACACCGGGCCTTTGCTTAGGTGGCTAACACCAACACTTCGTATCTTGATGGATGTTAGCCAGGGTATAGCTATCGGTGGTTTGGTTTTAATTGGCTTTGCACTAACTGCTAAAACGCAAGCTTTCAGAAAATCTTTAAACCTTGTTGCGATTAGCTCTGCTATCTGGGCGCTCAGCGGGACCGCCTACCTCATAGTTACTTACCTAAACATTTCTGGTTCAACTTTTTCCTTAGAACAAAGTTTTGCTGATCAGTTCTATATTTTCGTAACCTCGATTGAGTTAGGAAAATACCTAGCTCTGAATCTTTTAGCTGGATTCGTTTTAGCTATCATCACACTGTTTATTAGAAATTATCTCGGTGTTCTTTTCTCTGGCGCAATAGCTTTAGCTGCACTTATCCCCATTGCACTAAGCGGTCACTCAGCTGGTTCCTCAAACCACGCTTTAGCAGTTAACTCCCTTGGATTACATCTACTCGGTATTTCTATCTGGGTTGGCGGTTTAGTAACGCTGATTGTTGCCTATCGAAATGATGCAAGAAAAGAGATTGTTACTAGATACTCTTCGCTAGCTTTATTTGGTTTCACCCTAGTTCTTATTTCAGGTTTTACGGCAGCTCAAATCAGACTTGGAAATATATCTAACTGGTTCACCACCAGTTATGGGCAAGTGGCTTTACTGAAAGTTTTAGCACTTGCAGTTCTAGGTTTATTTGGTTTTATCTATCGAACAAAACTCATAAAAGATTTGACTGACAAGTTTTGGAAATTGGTCTCTTTCGAATTTATTGTTTTTGGTTTGGCTATAGGTTTAGGAACTGCTTTAGCTAGAACGGCTTATCCTGTCGTTGACTATCCCTCTGGTGAATTAACACCAGCTGAAATACTTACCGGTTCGAAACTTCCAACAGAACCAAACGCATTTAGTTTGTTCCTATCTTGGAAGATAGATGTTCTTTGGTCGCTGATTTGTTTAGCAATAGTTCTTTTCTACATTCTCGGAGTCAGGAGACTTAGATCTCGTGGAGATCAATGGTCTCTCGCTAGAACACTGTCATGGGTTAGCGGTGTTTTTCTGTTGTTCTATATAACTAACGGTTACTTCAACGTCTATGAACAATACCTTTTCAGTTCACACA
>JBEGRI010000132.1:0-2915 GCA_041180525.1 Actinomycetota bacterium
AGTGCCTGAGATCGTGGAGCCTTACTTGATCAAAACCTAGTTCCTTGCGAATCTTTTTCCAACGTTTAGTGATATTAGATGGCCACAGTTGTCCACCTATAGAATCTTGAAATACACGCTCATCCTCGTCGGTTACTCCCAAGGCATGCTTGTAGGCCATAAGATCCTGATAAAGCTCCCTGGAGATGTTCACGGCTCTGTTTCCGTTGATTGTCTTGGGAGGTGTTTCCTCTAACACAGTCGAGCCTTTTCCGTCTTTGCTTTTGCGAGTGACTTCCTTGACCTGCTTAGTTACGGTGATCAGCAAGTCCCTGCCGTTATCGCAGATGTCTCCCCATGTAAGTCCGGCCACTTCGCCTCGTCTCATGCCGGTAAAAATGTAGGTCTTGAATAGCAGCTCATCTTCTTTGCCGTTGAGATAGCGTAGGACCTTGACTGTATCGTCCGGGCTAAGAACAACGCGTCTCTTAGCAAATTCACCGGGTGCAAGTTTTGGCGGGAGGCTATTAGCAACGGGGTTTCTATCCAGGAGGTCACGCCTGACCGCTTGAGTAAAAATCGTAGACATAACTCTTCTGGCTGCTCTTCGACTGTGGATACTAAGTCCTCGGTTTTGCATGTGGGCAAGAACATCATCGATGTGCATTCCCCTAAACTCGGTAAGCCTCATGTTGCCGATGACAGGGAGAATGTGGAGCCGCAGGCAAATCGCATAATTGTTAACCGTGTTCGGATTACATGTTCTTGGCGCAATCTCCTCAAGCCACATCTTTGCAAAGTCTTTGAATTTTGTGGTGTGACCTTCTGGTTCGATGTTTCTGGACAGGTTTGTTATGTATTCGTCACGTTTATCCAGAACACCTTGCTGAGTGGTCGCAGTGAACTTCTTCCGCCTGCGCTTACCGTCAGGACCGGGAGGAAGCTCGATCCGGGTAATAAATGATCTCTCCGCAACTTGGGTCACACCTGGGCGAGTCTTTACTTTCCTGAAGTTCTTACTTGTCGTTCTAGGCTTCGAACGTATTGCTTTAGTGCCTCCAGGGTCACTCTTCGGTTTCTTCCGATTTGAATTGAAACTACTTCCCTCCTTTGAAGCAGTCGCCTCATTGATGACACTGATACCTGGAGGTATTTGGCCGCTTGTTCTACTGTTAGCACGTCTGTTTCTAGTTGGTTCAAGGTTCTCCTTTTGGGTAGGGGAAACCTCTTGTGAGTCAACCTGAATATTAGGTGTTGGTTCTGAAGTTTCCATACTGCATATGAGAACACGGGTGTCACGCAAAAATGCTTGCTCAATATTGTGATCTGGTTCGCTGTGGATAGTTTCAGAATCTGGGGTACCAGTATGGGTACCAAAAGCAGTTGCTAATTGCTCTTGTGATGAGTCGCTTAAATGTTTACAGGCCAGTGATTTACTGGCCTGTTCGGAAGTGCGCTTGGAGGGACTCGAACCCCCAACCTTCTGATCCGTAGTCAGATGCTCTATCCATTGAGCTACAAGCGCTGGGTTGATTAGCAACCTTGCTAGTTTAGTCCACTTCATAGTGTTGCCTCAATCTCCTATATATAGGCAGTAAGTTTTGGGCTAAACTTATCAAGTTATCTGGAGACGTCGCATAGCCCGGTCGAGTGCGCCCGCCTGCTAAGTGGGTAGGGAGGTTAAATCTCCCTCGAGGGTTCAAATCCCTCCGTCTCCGCCAGATTGAACTATGTTCAAGGGTGTTAGATCAGTAATTGCTGCAGCAATGGCTATGACACTGCTATCTTCAACGGCTGCCTACGCTAGTCCTTCTGTTTCTGGTATCTCAACAACTGAATTCAATGAAGGATCAGATAAAGCAGCGGTTTTCTATAACCCTTTAGCGGTTTCAGCAATAGATCTAACTTTTCCTGCGGCTACATATCAAGAGCTAACTGTCAATCCATACACCACCGTTTATCAGCACGCAAGCATCAAGATCACAACAGCTGATGGTGTTCAAACAACTTTCGCTGATGTTGGCATAAGACTTAAAGGTCAAGCAACTAGAACAAACCTTTCCGGTAAAGCTCCATTCAAAATCAAATTTGACTCTTTCGTACCTGGACAAAAGTTCATGGGTTTGACCAGAATGACTTTGAACAGCATGGTTCAAGATCCTTCTTTCATTCATGAGGACACTGCTTACCGAATTTATCGGGCAATGGGAATCATTGCACCACGAACCACATACTCTTGGGTGACTGTTAACGGTATGGACTTTGGTCTATACATGAATGTTGAAACCATTGATTCTCAAATGTTAAAGAGATGGACGACACCAAAGCACGTCTACAGTTCTAACTGTTATGTTCAAGACCTAACTCCAGATAAAAGCTATTGTTTTGACACTAACTATGGAGATAGCAATAGGTCTGATCTGCAAGCAGCTATAAATGTTTCTCAATACGATGGTGAAACTTGGTGGACTGAAGTAAACAAAATAGCCAACATGACTCAAGTCATAAATCTAATGGCAGTAGACATCTATACCTCTAACTGGGATGGTTACACAGATGTTGTTCAAAACAACTACTACATCGTCTTCAATGACAAAGGTGTCTTAAGTTTGATTCCTTGGGGCCAAGATGGCGCCTTTCCAAATGATCCAGCAGCCCAAGGATGGTGGGATGGTGTTGGGCCTATCTATAGAAACTTTAGCCCACAACGTAGTGTGATGCTACGCAAATGCGTTGCATATGCTCCTTGCAAACTACTTCTAACTAAAGCTCAAGTTGCTGTAAAGAATAAAGTCACCGAACTGAATGTGATTGGTTTCAAAAATAGGGTTGCTGCGCTAATCAATAATGCATATGTTGCCTACGAAACCAGAGCTAACCTAAATGTTGCTTCAGCTATCTGGTGGCAAAACTGGTTAGATACTTTCTTCCCGCAA